>NZ_DALZUO010000005.1:0-194689 GCF_032013335.1 Anaerospora sp.
GGGCGATCAGCTTCAATGTCATTGCGAGGAGTGCAGCGACGTGGCAATCTCATCTGTTAATATTGTTGTGCGACAATCTCCTGTTTGCTCTGAGAGCTAAGCAGGGGAATTCGTATATATAAAGAAGTGTTATTCATCCTAGTAAAGGGTAAGGAGAGGATTGATATGATCAGTATCGACCAGAAAACAGCGGTTTTGGCGGAAGCATTGCCGTATATGCAGAAATTTGCCGGTAAGACTTTTGTTATAAAGTATGGCGGCAATGCAATGCTTAACGATGAATTAAAGAAAAATGTCATTCAAGATATAGTGCTGATGAAATGCATTGGTATTAATCCCATTGTTGTACATGGGGGCGGACCGGAAATTACCGGTATGCTCAAGCAAGTTGGCAAGCAAAGTCATTTTGTTGCCGGTCTGCGTGTTACAGATGCTGAAACGGCTACTATTGCCGAAATGGTGCTGGCAGGTAAAATCAATACGGAGATTGTTAGCCTCATCAATCAGTACGGCGGCAGAGCAGTGGGCCTGAATGGTAAAGATTCGGATCTTATTGTGGCGAAACAGACAATGGCCACGGTATATGAAAATGGTCAGCCAAAGGAAGTGGATATCGGCTTTGTTGGTGATGTAACCAAAATCAATGCTGATATTATCCGTATTCTGCTCAGTCATAATTACATTCCTGTTATTGCTCCTACCGGTGTAGGCTTAAAAGGGGAAACCTATAATATTAATGCGGATTATGTTGCCGGTGAAATTGCCGCTGCTGTCGGTGCAGCTAAGCTTGTGCTGCTTACCGATGTGGAAGGTATTTATCGGGACTATCATGATAAAAGTACTTTTGTCTCGACGCTCCCTTACTCGGAAGCCCAGGAGATGGTAAAGAAAGGCAGCATTGACGGAGGGATGATTCCCAAAGTAGAAGCTTGCATTCGCGCTTTAGCCTCAGGGGTGGAAAAGACACACATTATTGATGGCCGCCAGGCTCATTCTCTTATGCTGGAAGTATTTACGGCAACCGGCATTGGTACGGAAGTAGTTAAAGAAAGCGGGAGGGGTTAACGTGAATAAGGAACAGATTATCGCACAGGATGAACAGCACTATGTGCCTGTTTTTGCCCGTTACCCCATTGTGCTTTCTCATGGTGAGGGACCGTATGTATACGATACGGAAGGTAAGAAGTACCTTGATTTCTTAGCTGGGATTGCCGTCAATGTACTCGGTCATGCTCATCCTAAGCTGGTTGCTGCGATTGCTGAACAAGCCGGGAAGATTATTCATTGCTCCAATCTGTATTACACGGAACAGCAGGCATCCCTGGCAGCAGCTCTGACAAAACTGGCTGGCATGGATAAGGTGTTCTTTGCCAACAGTGGTGCAGAGGCAAATGAAGGGGCTATTAAACTGGCCCGGAAGTATGGCAAAACCTTAAGTGAGGACCGTGTGGAAATCATTACTGCCGAGAACTCCTTTCATGGCCGTACGTATGCAACACTGACTGCTACTGCCCAGCCCAAATATCAAAAAGGATACGAGCCTTTGCCAGGTGGCTTTCGCTATGTTCCCTTCAACGACTTGGAGGCCCTGAAAAATATCGTATCCGAAAAAACCTGCGCAGTAATGCTTGAACCGATTCAAGGTGAAGGTGGTATTAATATTCCCGATGCCGGATACTTGCAAGCGGTACGTCAATTGTGTGATGATAATGGCGCTTTGCTCATATTTGATGAAATTCAGACAGGTATGGGACGGACAGGAAATTTATTCGCATATCAGACTTTTGATGTTAAACCGGATATCGTAACTGTTGCCAAAGGTCTTGGCGGCGGGGTACCGATTGGAGCCTTCCTGGCTGCGGGTAAAGTAGCTGATGTATTCCATGCCGGCGATCATGGCAGTACCTTTGGCGGCAATCCTTTAGCATGCGCTGCCGCAAATTCCGTATTAGCTGTAATCGCTGAAGAAAATCTGGGAGCGAATGCCGCTGTTATGGGCGAATATATGATGGCTGAATTACGCAAATTGCAGAGTAAATATTCGCAGCTGATTCTTGATGTTCGTGGTAAGGGCCTGATGATTGGCGTGCAGATCAGCCGTCCTGGACGGGAAATTGTTAATCGTTGCCTGGAAGAAGGCTATATTATCAATTGTACTGCCGGTGAGGTCTTGCGTTTTGTGCCGCCGCTAAACATTAATAAGAATCATATTGATGAATTAATAGTTAACTTAGATAAGGTGTTTGCTGAGTTTTGCTAGTATAAATATAAATAATCATTGAAATTTTATGCAATACCCCTTATACTAGAAGTACAAAAGGGGGATCGGTATGAGCCTAACATGCAAAGATTTATTATCTATTCATGACCTCTCAACAAGTGAGGTCTATGAGATTCTAGAGCTTTCCCGGGAACTAAAACAAAAACAGCAGCAAGGGATAGAACATCATATATTAAAGGGAAAAACCCTTGGCATGATTTTTCAAAAGTCTTCCACTCGTACACGTGTTTCTTTCGAGGTAGGCATGTGGCAATTAGGCGGATCGGCATTGTTTTTGAGTGCTAATGATCTGCAAATTGGCCGCGGTGAGCCAGTTCGAGACACTGCCCGTGTGCTGTCGCGATATGTAGATGGGATTATGATTCGTACCTTTTCTCATGCAGAAGTGGAAGAATTAGCACATTACGCCAGTATTCCCATCATAAACGGCTTAACAGATTTATTGCATCCATGCCAGGCGCTGGCTGATATATTTACGGTTGTCGAACATAAAGGGGATTTAAAAGGCTTAAAGATGGCTTACATCGGTGACGGCAATAATATGGCGAATGCTTTGCTGCACGTATGTGCCAAGGTGGGGATGGATATTACTGTTGCTACGCCGGCCGGATACGAGCCGGATAAGCGTATGGTTGCGCAGGCTCAGTCCGCCGCGGCTCTGTCAGGCAGTCGTATTACCATAACCAATCAGCCGCTGGCTGCTGCTGAAGGTGCTGATGTGCTGTATACCGACGTATGGGCCAGTATGGGCCAGGAAGCGGAGCAAATGGCAAGACGGCGTGTGTTTGCTGATTTCCAAATTAATAGCCATACGTTAGCTGTAGCTAACAAAGATGCTATTGTCCTTCATTGCCTGCCTGCTCACCGGGGTGAAGAAATTACTAATGATGTAATTGAAGGCCCTCAGTCTGTGGTATTTGATGAAGCGGAGAATCGGCTGCACGTCCAAAAAGCCATCATGGCTCTGCTCATGGGCGGCCGCCGATAAGACACCATCTGCGTTGGAGAGCCGGCCGCCGATAAGGCACCATCTGCGTTGTTGGAGGGGGAGGCACAATCCTCACCGTACGCCCATGTACGCCTCCGGTTGCGCCTCCCCCTCCGCCTAGCAGCTGGAGCCTTCTCGACGGCCTGAGCTTATCGGCAAAAGGGTACGGGGAACGGGCTTGAGACGGTTGGCGGTGCAAGGCTCCCCTTCGGGGTGCACAGGGGAATGACGATGGATGGAACGAAGCCTTACCTGTCATTGCGAGGAGTGCAGCGACGTGGCAATCTCAATGTTTGGCTTCTTGTCTAATTTTTGTGGCTTCTTGACAGATTTTGATATATAGTAAAAACACGTATTCATTACAGGAGGGTTTTAGATTATGAGCGATGTAAAAAAAGTAGTCCTTGCTTATTCGGGGGGACTGGATACTTCCGTTATTATTCCGTGGCTGAAAGAGAATTACAGCAATTGTGAAGTTATTGCTATGTGTGCTGACCTAGGACAAGGGGATGAAGTCGAGCCCGTTCGGGAGAAAGCTCTTAAGTCCGGCGCCAGCAAAGTATATATCGAAGATGTTACCAAAGAATTTGTGGAAGATTACATCTGGCCGGTGTTGAAAGCCGGTTCGGTTTATGAAGGAAAATATTTATTGGGTACTTCTTTTGCCCGGCCGATCATTGCCAAGAAATTGGTGGAGATTGCTGAAAAAGAAGGCGCTGATGCAATTGCCCATGGTGCTACCGGTAAAGGCAATGACCAGGTTCGTTTTGAACTGACTGTCAAGGCTCTTGCTCCTCATCTTAAGGTTATTGCTCCTTGGCGTTTATGGGACATCCGTTCCCGTGAGGATGCCATTGATTATGCAGAAAAACACAATGTACCTGTGCCTGTCACCAAAAAACGCCCTTACAGCATGGACCGCAATATCTGGCATTTAAGCCATGAAGGATCTGACCTGGAAGATCCCTGGAATGAGCCTAAAGCTGATGTTTACATGGTAACAAAAACACCGGAGCAAGCTCCTGATGTTGCCGCCTATGTAGAAATCAGTTTTGAAAAAGGGATTCCTGTTGCCATTAACGGTGAGAAGCTGGGTGCAGTTGAACTTTTAACTAAACTGAATGAACTGGGCGCTGAAAACGGCGTAGGTATTACCGATATTGTTGAAAACCGGTTGGTTGGTATGAAATCACGTGGTGTTTATGAAACTCCCGGCGGCACTATTCTCTTTTATGCACACCGCGAATTGGAGTATTTAACACTTGACCGGGCTACCATGCATTACAAAGAACAGATCGCAGTCCGCTATGGCGAGCTAGTGTATGATGGTATGTGGTTTGCACCTCTGAAGGAAGCATTGGATGCTTTTGTTGATGCTACGCAGCAAACCGTTACCGGTACGGTACGGCTCAAATTATACAAAGGAAATATCATGAGCGCCGGTGCAAAATCGCCATACTCGCTATTCCATGAAGGTTTTGTTACTTTCGGACGTGATGAAGTATATAATCAGAAGGATGCCGAAGGATTTATCAATCTCTTTGGTCTGCCATTAAAAATTCGCGCTCTGATGCAGAAAGAGGCGGGTAAATAGATGAAACTTTGGGGTGGCCGTTTTACAAAGGGCACCGACAAAGGAGTGGAGGAGTTTACCTCCTCCATTTCTTTTGACTGCCGCATGTACAAAGAAGATATCGCGGGCAGCATTGCCCATGCACGGATGCTGGCCAAATGCGGTATTATTCCTCAAACCGATGCAGAACAAATTGTTACTGGCCTTGAGGGAATTCTGGCTGATATTGAGGCTGGAAACTTTTCTTTTGAGGTTTCCTTAGAAGACATTCATATGAATATTGAGAAGCGGCTGATTGACCGTATCGGTCCAATCGGCGGACGTCTGCATACTGCCCGCAGCCGCAATGACCAGGTAGCACTGGATACGCATATGTATCTGCGCCGAGAAATAGCGGCAGTTGCCGCACTTGTTACCGAACTGCAAGCAGCGATTGTTGAAACTGCTGAAAAGCACAGTGAAGTTATCATGCCTGGCTACACTCATTTGCAGCGCGCGCAGCCCATTCTGTTTTCCCATCATATTATGACATATTTTTCTATGCTGGCTCGTGATTTTGGCAGACTGCAGGGGGTGTGGGACCGGACGGATGTTATGCCGTTAGGGGCAGGAGCATTGGCTGGTACGACTTTTCCCATTGATCCGCATTACGTGGCAGAGCAGTTGAATTTTGGCGCACTCTATGAAAACAGTATTGATGCTGTCAGTGACCGGGATTATATACTGGAATTCCTGTCTTTTGCTTCTATTCTAATGATGCATCTCAGCCGTCTGAGTGAAGAGATTATTCTTTGGTCAACTGCCGAATTCCGTTTTATTGAACTGGATGATGCTCATTGCACCGGCTCCAGCATTATGCCGCAAAAGAAAAACCCTGATGTTTCTGAACTAGTACGCGGTAAAACCGGTCGTGTCTTTGGCCATTTGATGGCGATGCTGACTGTGGCTAAAGGGCTGCCACTGGCTTATAACAAGGATTTACAGGAAGACAAAGAAGGCTTATTTGACACTATTGATACGGTCAAATTCAGCTTATCTGTATATGCATCCATGCTGCGGGCAATGAAAGTAAATGGTGAGCGGACACTGGACTCACTGCAGCGGGATTTTTCCAATGCTACCGATATGGCAGACTATTTAGTGAAAAAAGGGCTGCCTTTCCGTCAGGCTCATGAGGTAGTAGGTCGTTCGGTACGTTATTGCATTGATGAGCGCAAATGGTTGGCTGAGTTAAGTCTGGAGGAGTTCCGTCAGTTCTCGCCGCTATTTGAAGCAGATATTCTGCAGGCAATTAAAATTGAAACTTGTGTACAAAACCGCAATTCCCATGGCGGCACATCGCCTGTACAAGTGGCAAGGCAAGTGGCAAATGCTAAAGCCTTACTGACTAAGCAGCAAGGTGTACTTGACACATACAGGAAAGTAGGACTATAATTTTTCTAATCCTACACCGATAAAGGAGGCCGCAAAAAGAAATGAGCGAATTAGCAATAACCAAAGTATCTAAGCCGGGCACGCTCCCAGACGAAAGTCAATTAGGCTTTGGTAAGCATTTTACTGATCACATGTTTGTAATGGATTATGAAACCGGTAAAGGCTGGCACAGCCCCCGAATTGAACCGTATGGTACATTTGGGCTTGAGCCGTCTGCTATGGTACTTCACTATGGGCAGGCCATTTTTGAGGGAATGAAAGCTTTCCGCCAGGAGAGCCAAATCGTGCTGTTCAGGACAAAAGATTATTTAAATCGTTTTAATCGTTCGGCAGATATTCTCTGTATTCCGCGTATCGATGTGGATGTAGTTGCCAAGGGCTTGAAAACACTGCTGGAGATTGATCAGGCCTGGGTTCCGGGTAAGCAAGGCACCAGCTTGTACATACGTCCGTTTATTGTTGCTAATGACCCTTATGTGGGTGTAAAAAGCTCCGATCATTATAAGCTGTTTATCATCTTATCACCTGTCGGTGCTTATTACGCTGCCGGATTTAATCCTGTTAGCATTCGGGTGGAAGATAAATACGTCCGTGCTATCAAAGGCGGCGTAGGCGAAGCGAAGACTCCGGCCAACTATGCAGCATCACTGCGAGCTCAGGAAGAAGCTAAAAAAGAAGGCTTTGCCCAGGTTTTATGGCTTGATGCTACTGAACGCAAGTATATAGAAGAAGTTGGCACTATGAATATTTTCTTTAAAATTAATGGTGAGCTTATTACTCCGGCCTTGAATGGCAGTATCTTGGGCGGAATTACCCGCCGCACTGTTATTGAACTGGCGAAGGAATGGGGGGTACCGGTCAGCGAACGGGAAATCAGTATTGATGAAGTTTTCGAAGCCAACGCGAAAGGCCAATTGGAAGAAGCATTTGGCTCCGGAACTGCGGCAGTCATTTCTCCGGTAGGGGAGCTGTCCTGGAAAGGCGAAAAAATCATTATTAATGGTAATCAAACAGGCCCATTCGCGCAAAGATTATTTGATCAGGTAACAGGCATCCAATATGGTGTTGTTCCTGACAAACATAATTGGATTGATCCGGTAGCTAAAATATAGCTTAGATTGTTATTCATTCAACCACGGCGCAGAAGTGCCGTGGTTTTTTATCTTATTAGAAAGTATAACTTTCTGATAAGAAATAAGAACGACATAGGCTTCCACCTGCATCTTAAAGAACTTGGTGCAAGCCAAGTCTTTTCTAACTTTTTTATTTATTTTTCACAACCTGCCATTGAAACTAAAGGTTTTTCCTGTTTATGGGTAGAATAACATGAAGAATCCGACTATGAGGTGCAACCGTTCATGTTACTGCAAATTAGAGGAATCTTATCTACAGTTACTCTGCTAGATATCCTGGATGTTGTTTTAGTAGCCTTTGTATTATATAAATCGTATGCTTTAATTAAAGATACCCGGGCGGTAGCGCTGCTGAAAGGCCTAGTTGTGCTATTGTTTGCCACACTGGTAAGCAAGTGGCTGGGGCTGAATGTAGTGAACTGGCTGCTTCAGAAGAGCATGACAGTAGTTTTAGTTGCTCTGCCGGTAGTTTTTCAGCCTGAACTCAGAAGGGCATTAGAGCAGCTAGGGCGGGGCAAGATTTTTAGCAAAACAGGTTTTATGAATGAAGAGGAAGCGGAGTCCCTGCTGGCGGAAGTAACGCGGGCGGTAACGTCGCTTTCCAAAAATAAAATTGGGGCATTACTGGTTTTTGAACGGGCAATTGGTTTGAATGATTATATTGAGACTGGCATGAAGATTGATGGTCTGGTATCCAGTGAGTTTCTTACTAATATTTTTATTCCTAATACACCAATGCATGATGGTGCCGTCATTATTCGCGGCAACCGTGTAATGGCTGCCGGCTGCCTGCTGCCGCTCACCGAGGATCGGACACTTAACAAGGAATTAGGGACCCGGCACCGGGCAGCGATTGGGATGACAGAGCAAACCGATTCGGTTGTTGTTGTTGTAAGTGAGGAAACCGGTACAATCTCCTATGTCTATGGAGGACGGTTGACACGTTACTTGGACAGTGAAATGCTAAAGGATAAACTGAGGCCTTTCCTGGTGAATAAGCAAGTGTCATTTACCGACTTCTTTAACTGGAGGCCATCGTAATGAGTAAAATTACCAGCAACAATTTAACTGCGAAAATTGTAGCTCTCATTTTGGCAGCTATTTTGTGGCTCTATGTGATGAATGAGCAAAATCCGCCAATTGAATCCAGCTTTTCTCTTCCTGTTGAAGTGCGTAATGGTCAAACAAATTTAGTGGTTTCTGATTTACCTGATACGGTAAGAATTAAACTGAGAGGCCCAAGAAGCATTATTGCCGGCCTTTTGGCAAAAGATATGGTAGCGTATATTGATGTGAAGGGCCTGGCTGAAGGGAGAAATACAGTAAAAATTAATACCCAGATTCCTTCGAGCTTGGAGCTGGTGGAAACAAATCCGGATAAAGCAACCATTCGCATAGATACAGCTATCAGCCGTCAATTACCGATTGACATTCGCCTGACAGGTACGGCAACAGCGGGAGCTGCTGTCGGTAAGGTAACCTCCAGCCATGAGAAGGTAACCATTGAAGGGCCGAAGACGGTAGTTGAAAATGTAGAGCAAGTATATGTTCTTGCTGATGTGACAAACAAAAATGCCGATTTTAATGCAACTATCCCTCTGACTCCGGTCAACCGGGCAGGAAAAGAAGTAGAAGGACTTACTGTCTTTCCCGATAAAGTAACCATTTCGGTAGTCTTCTCTAAGGAAGGCGTTCGAAAAATGGTTGATGTCCGGCCGCTTATTTATGGCGAGCTGGCAGGTGGACATGTTCTCAAGGGGATCACTACCGATCCGACTAAAATAGAAGTAACCGGTTCGGCCGATCAACTAGAAAAATTGGAATTCATTTATACAGAGCCAATCAACCTGAGCAGTATTAGTCAGGATACTAAGCGCGAAACCAAGCTGCAGGCCAAAGAAGGACAGGTTGTTTCGCAGCAGACTGTTGTGGTCAATATCCAAGTCGAACGGAAGTAAGAGGCGGCCGCCGATAAGGCCCCATCTGCGTTGTCAGGCCTGCGGGAGCTCGCTTGCCGTACCGCCGCTGTACTGTCTTCGCTCGCTTCCTCGGCCTTCCTAGCAGCTGGAGCCTTTCTCGACGGCCTAAGCTTTGCGGCAGGGGGACCAAGGGGAACGGGGCTTGTTGCAGTTCGTGGTGAATAGCTCCCCTATGGGGTGCACAATAGGTTACCGCTAAGGAAGGCCATGAATGCTTAGCCCTATCTTTAGCTGCCAAGTAGATGGTGAATAGCTCCCCCATGGGGTGCACAATAGGTTACTGCTAAGGACTGGCCATGGATGCTCGCTCATTTGTCATTGCGAGGAGCATAGCGACGTGGCAATCTCATTTTAGCTGCCAAGTAGATGGTGAATAGCTCCCCCCATGGGGGCACAATAGGTTACTGCTAAGGACTGGCCATGGATGCTCGCTCATTTGTCATTGCGAGGAGCATAGCGACGTGGCAATCTCATTTTAGCTGCTAAGTAGATGATGAATAGCCCCCCTATGGGGTGCACAATATAGAACAGTAAAATAATTAACTCTGCAAAAGGGGAAGTAGCCTTGCTGCGTATTACTAATTTTCGTATTCCTGTTACAGATGAGACCTCGATTGAAAAGCTGACTGCCAGGCGGCTTGGTCTGCCGGTAGAAAGCATTGATGACGTTTATATTGTGCGCCGGGCTATCGATGCCCGGCGTAAAAATAATATATCCTTTGTATACTCGCTTCACGTAAAGATCAACAGTGCTGAAGGCGCAGCATTAGCCCGACTGGGCAATGATAAAGATGTCGTACAGGTTGTTGAGCCCGCGCCCGAAGCCGTTGTATTTGGCCAGAAGACGCTTAAGCATCCGCCGGTGGTAGTTGGTGCCGGTCCGGCAGGTTTACTAGCGGCGCTTGTATTAGCACAAAATGGCTACCGTCCCTTACTGTTGGAAAGAGGCCGTGATGTGGACCGGCGCGCTCAGGACGTAAGACGCTTTTGGCAGACTGGACAGTTTGACCCTCATTCCAATGTGCAGTTTGGTGAAGGTGGGGCAGGTACTTTTTCTGATGGTAAGCTGACTACCCGTGTTAATGATCCGCGTATGCAGCAGGTTCTTACTGTATTGGTGGAAGCCGGAGCGCCGCCGGAAATAAAATATCAGCACAAACCTCATGTGGGAACTGATTTACTGCGTCAGGTTGTGAAAAATATCCGTCATCGTATTATTGAACTTGGCGGTACCGTAGAATTTGAAGCAACCGTGACGGATGTTGTCATCAATGGTGGCAAGCTCGAGGGGGTAATCATCAATGGTGACCGGTCAATTGCTTGTGAGACTGTTTTGTTCGGTCCTGGGCATAGTGCCCGCGATACATACCGGATGCTGTATGACCGGGGAGTAGCAATTGAGGCAAAACCTTTTGCCATTGGTGTGCGCATTGAACATCCTCAGGAATTGATTAACCGGGCCCAGTACGGAGTACTGGCAGGTCACCCTAAGTTAGGGGCTGCCGATTATGCATTGGTTTATCACGATAAAGAAAGCAGCCGCACGGCATATTCGTTTTGTATGTGCCCTGGTGGTCTGGTAGTGGCCGGAGCTTCCGAAGAGGGCGGTGTAGTTACGAATGGGATGAGTCTTCATGCCAGAGCCAGCGGCATTGCTAACAGCGCTTTGGTAGTTAACGTTAATCCTGCTGACTGTGGTGATCACCCCTTAAGCGGTATAGAATTTCAACGGCGTTATGAAGCGTTAGCTTTTGAAGCGGGTGGCAGAAACTATTTTGCACCTGTTCAAAGTGTAGGAGACTTTCTGAGTGGTAAGAGCGGCAGCATGGAGTTTGCCACTGAACCAACATATGGACCTGGAGTTGCAGCCGTCGATTTGCGCCAATGTCTGCCGGACTTTGTGACAGATACACTTACCAAGGCGCTGCCTGAATTCGGCCGCAAAATTCGGGGCTTTGATCACCCGGGTGCCCGTATGACCGGTGTTGAAACCCGGACATCTGCTCCGGTTCGCATCGTACGCAGTGACAATTTTGAGTCAATTACAACGCAGGGATTTTATCCTATTGGAGAAGGTGCAGGCTATGCAGGCGGCATCATGAGTGCTGCACTGGATGGCGTTAATGGGGCAATGGCGCTAATGAATGAGTACAAACCAGGCTGACGGCGAAACATTACGCCTATTCAGCGAGATGAAGGGAGACAGACAATTACATGACACGACTTTTTGGCACCGACGGGGTACGCGGTGTGGCAAATACGGAACTAACAGCTGAGCTGGCCTATAAAATGGGCCGGGCTGCAACTTTTCTTTTTGGTGAAGAACATGCGAATCCAGTAGTTATTATTGGCAGGGATACGCGCATTTCCGGGCAGATGCTGGAAGCTGCTCTTGCGGCAGGTATTTGTTCTGCCGGTGGACAGGCAATATTGATGGGCGTTGTTCCGACTCCGGCTGTCGCTTATCTGACTCGCAAACTCGATGCTCAGGCTGGAGTAGTGATTTCGGCCTCACATAATCCTTATCCGGATAACGGAATCAAATTTTTTGCCGGTACTGGCTATAAGCTGCCTGATGCGGTGGAGGACCGGCTGGAGGAACTTGTTCAGGCCCAGATCGATACCCTGCCCCGTCCTATAGGCAGTTCTGTCGGCACGATTACCCATAGGCACGATCTTATTCAAGATTATATGGATTTCATTGCTGGTACCGTGCCTGTTGATTTTTCTGGCCTTAAAGTGGTAGTTGACTGTTCTCATGGTGCGGCCTACGAGGTAGCACCGCTGCTGCTTAAGCGGTTAGGGGCAGATGTAATTGTTATGAATAACCAACCTACGGGAATCAATATTAATGATCACTGCGGCTCTACGCATTTAGAAGGATTGCAAAAGGCAGTGCTGGAGCATCACGCCGATATTGGCATTGCTCATGATGGCGATGCCGATCGCTGCCTGGCTATTGATGAAGAGGGCCAGGTAATTGATGGCGATCAAATTATGGTTATGTGTACGCTTAATTTGATGAAAGAGGGCAAGCTAAAAGACAATACCCTGGTGGCTACCGTCATGAGTAATATTGGATTGCATAAGGCTATTAAGCAAGCTGGCGGCAAGGTACTGGTTACACCGGTAGGTGACCGCTATGTATTGGAAACCATGGTAGAAAAGGGCTTAGTACTGGGTGGTGAACAATCAGGTCACATTATCTTTGGTGACTATAATACTACGGGCGATGGTGTACTTACAGCTTTGCAGTTAATTACCGCCGTAAAATCGTCAGGCAAGAAGCTTTCTGAACTGGGTAAGCTAATGACTAAGTTCCCGCAGCTTCTCGTTAATGTACGGGTTAAATCCCAGATCGGATGGCAGGAGAATGCAGCAATTTCTGCTGCTGTTGCTGCCGGTGAAGCCGAATTGGGCGACAGTGGGCGCATCCTGGTCCGTTCATCCGGTACAGAGCCTTTAATCCGGGTTATGGCTGAAGGGCCTTGCCAGACAGAGCTGAAACGAATTGTAAATAACATTGCTGATGTGGTGAAGAGCGAACTGGTGTAGTTGACCAAACGACCAGTTTATATTACAATGAATGTGTATGCAGAGGAGCACGTTTTGTGCTCCTTTGCATATGTATAAACATATTAGGGTGGAGGTGAAAAAGGGATAGACATTACGTTTTGAGAGACACTAAAACAAAGCGCTGGTACTTGCTGCACAGCAAGTAGACGAGGGAGAGGTTTATCGAGATGTACTTCAGCGGATGCCTCTCGGCTAGCTCCGGTCGTGAGCAACTGGCAAAACTGCAGGGTGACGTGCAGGACAAATTCAGTTGCAGAGCTAAATAACAGTTTAATTGTAATTTAGGAGGAATATCACATGTGTGGTATCGTCGGTTATGTTGGCTCTAATCAAGCAGCCAAATTTTTATTAGAGGGATTATCCAAATTAGAATATCGCGGTTATGACTCCGCTGGCATTGCTATATATGATGGAAGCAAAATTACGGTACAAAAAAGTGTTGGCCGTCTTGTTAATCTTCAAAAAATTAATGATAACAACCCTGTAGCCGGGCATTTGGGCATTGGCCATACCCGCTGGGCAACACATGGACGTCCGTCAGATGTCAACTCCCATCCCCATACGGACTGCACAGGGAAATTTGTTGTTGTCCATAACGGTATTATCGAAAACTATATGCATATCAAAGAGGAACTAATCGCTAAGGGACATCATTTTGCATCTGAAACAGATACGGAAGTAGTGGCTCACTTGCTGGAAGAGTTCTATGAAGGCGATTTTGAAGCCGCTGTTAAAAAAGTGCTGTCCAAAATTGAAGGCTCCTATGCATTAGTGTTCATGAGCCAGAATGATCCTGACAAAATTATTTGTACCAAACAAGACAATCCGTTGGTTATTGGTTTGGGTGAAGGAGAAAACTTCATTGCCTCCGATATCCCGGCTATCATCAGCCGTACCCGTAAAACCTATATCTTGAGTGACGGAGAATTGGCTGTTGTTACGAAAGATTCGGTATGGGTAACCAACCGCCAGGGAGTACCGGTAACGAAGAAAGTGTTCGAAGTGAATTGGGATGCGGAAGCTGCAGAAAAAGGCGGCTACGAACATTTCATGATCAAAGAAATTTACGAACAGCCGAAAGCAGTTCGTGATACTACCAGTGGACGGTTAGCTAAAGATGATGGCAGCATCATTTTTGATGAATTAAAATGGACGGCTGACGATGTCAGCAGCTTTAAGAAAATTGTTATTACAGCCTGCGGTACGGCTTATCATGCCGGTATGGTGGCTAAATATTATTTTGAACAATTAGCCCGAATTCCTGTAGAAGTAGATATTGCCTCTGAATACCGTTACCGGCAGCCGCTGACTGACTCGGATACTCTGTGCATCACGATCAGTCAATCGGGGGAAACCATTGATACGCTGGCAGCACTTAAAGAAGCTAAGCGTCTGGGCGCCCGGACACTGGCCGTCACCAATGTGGTTGGTTCTTCGATTTCCCGCGAGGCTGATCAGGTCGTTTATACCTGGGCCGGTCCTGAGATTGCCGTAGCTTCTACAAAGGCTTATACTACTCAGCTGGTGACCCTTTTAATGCTTGCCACTCATATGGGACAATTAAAAGGTACGTTGCCTGATGCTAAAGCAACGGAAATAATCAAAGGCCTGAAAAATTTACCTGCTCAGTGCCACGAACTGCTGGAAGATGTAGAAGCAATTAAGACATTTGCCCTGAAATACGGTTTTAGTGAAGACGTGTTCTTCATTGGCCGCTCACTGGACTATGCCGTGGCTCTGGAAGGCTCACTCAAACTGAAGGAAATTTCTTATATTCATGCCGAAGCTTATGCTGCTGGTGAACTCAAACATGGTACCTTAGCTCTGATTATTGAGGGAGTGCCGGTCATTGCACTAGCTACTCAGCATGATGTTTATGAGAAGACTCTTAGCAATATCAAAGAAGTCAAAGCGCGTGATGCTGTTGTTATCGGTATGGCCTTCAAGGGTGATACGCAGATTGAAAAATATGTGGATCATACTATTTTCATTCCGAAGACGGATAAATATCTGGCTCCGGTACTTGCGGTCATCCCGCTGCAGCTGCTGGCCTATTATGCAGCAGTAACCCGTGGTGCGGATGTTGATAAACCCCGTAACTTAGCAAAGTCGGTTACAGTAGAATAACAATAAATGAAACGAGGAGCGATAATTCGCTCCTCGTTTTAGTTTATTGTTTTAAGCCTTGAATAAAAATCCGGTGCAGCCCGGTTAATACCTGCTGTGTTGAAAACTCTTGGTCCTTTGTATGAAAATCGATATTATGGAGTGCTGCGAGTAATATCTCTGTAGTATAGCGAATATCCACATCGGCAATTTCACCCTGTTGATCAGCTTTATTCAATAACTCCCGGCATGTAGTGCGCATCCATTGATAGAGTGGCGATTGCAGCGGACGATAGCCTGATGTGGCACGGCTTACACTGCATAGCCAAGATGCTTTTGCCTCAATAAAAGTAACAAACCTAATGATTACCTCATAGAGCTGATCTAATACAGGCAGTTTTGCCGAACCTTCTAGATATGCTTGCACATCATTAAAGAAAGGCTGGCATTCATTGCGTACAATATCGATGCAAATATCGCCTTTTTCCGTGTAGCGGCGGTATAAACTTGCCTGACCAATTCCAGCCATTTTGGCAATCTGGTGCATGTTTACGTTTTCAACACCATGCTCGATAAAAAGCGTGCGGGCCGAGTTCAAAATCCGGGGTCCGATTGTTTCGCCAAGTCCTTTACTCATTGATCATTCTCCTTAAAAAGAAGTGTCACTGGTCTATTGACATGGGACAAGTTGTCCCGTATAATTCAACAAAGGACAACTTGTCCTCTGTTGAATTATATCATGCCTTATCATGTAAAAGCAATGTAGGAAGGCAGCTCTTATCTAATGGCTATATAGCAGAAATCGAGGTAACTAAAATGGGTCAAAATGACAATTTTAAAAAAGGCTTTGCTTCGGCATTAGGAGCATATATGCTTTGGGGTATATTGCCTATCTATTGGAAATTAGTCGGGAACGTACCAGCGAAGGAGATTATTGCTCATCGCATTTTCTGGTCTCTCGTTTTTATGCTGGCAGTTGTACTTATTACAAATAGAAAACAACAAATGCATACTGAACTGCTTCAATTACTAAAAAAACCTGCAAGCTTGCTGGCACTGGTAGCAGGAACAGTTCTGATTACGCTCAATTGGTTTATCTTTATCTGGGCAGTGAACGAAAATCGCGTGATTGAAACGAGCTTGGGTTATTATATTAGTCCGCTTGTTAGTATCCTGCTGGGGATTATCGTATATAAGGAACGGTTATCCTGGGGACAGGGGATTGCTGTCTCATTAGCTGCCGCCGGCATGTTATATATGATTATGCATTTTGGCAGCGTACCCTGGTTTGCAATAAGCCTGGCAATTTCTTTTGGCTTGTATGGATTATGCAAGAAGATAGCCGTGCTGACACCCATAACAAGTATTACGCTGGAGACGCTTATCGTAGCACCCTTTGCCCTGCTGTATCTTTCCTATATACACTTTCAGGGAATGACCAGTTTTGAAGGATTATCGCTTACTTCTGCACTGTTAGTGGGCAGCGGTATTGTAACGCCTATTCCGTTGTTATTATTTGCCAATAGTGCGAACTATTTACCGCTCACCATCATTGGTTTTGTTCAGTATTTAGCGCCTACTATTTCGCTATTAATAGGAATTTTTCTGTACAATGAAGCTTTTACTGCAATCCATTCGGTTTCTTTCGGGCTCATTTGGGCAGGATTGTTTGTATTTTCTTTATCAAGTATACGTTTCTCCGGACAGGAAAAAAGAGTGCCTATGCTTTCAAAAGATAGCAGATAGTCCTAAACGATAAAAATAACCCCCTTATTCGGTGAGAATAAGGGGGTTATTGGCTTATCAGCCATATGGCAAAGAGGGAAGGTTATGGCTGCTTTCCGATATATGCCAGGATACCGCCATCGACATATAGAATATGGCCATTCACGAAATTGGAAGCATCGGAGGCCAGAAAAATTGCTGGCCCCATAAGATCCTCGGGTGTACCCCAGCGGCCGGCAGGGGTTTTAGCAATAATAAAGTTATTGAAAGGATGGCCTTCTTCCCGCAAGGGAGCTGTTTGAGGAGTTGCGATGTAGCCGGGGCCGATGCCGTTGCATTGGATATTCAGCCCGCCCCATTCAGAGGCAAAGTTCTTGGTCAGCATTTTTAGTCCGCCTTTGGCTGCGGCGTAGGCGCTTACTGTTTCGCGGCCTAACTCGCTCATCATGGAACAAATATTAATGATTTTCCCATGGCCTTTTTTTATCATGCCAGGTGCTACTGCTTTGGAAACAATAAAGGGGGCATTTAAGTCAACGTCAATTACCTGCCTGAATTCGGAAGCTTTCATCTCAAGAGCTGGAATACGTTTAATAATCCCGGCATTATTCACGAGAATGTCAATGATGCCTACCTCTTCCGTTATTCGGGCAATAGCTGTATTCACCTGGTCTTCATCGGTTACATCAAAGACATAGCCATGGGCTGCTATACCTGCTTCCTTATAGGCTGCGATACCTTGCTCAACCAAGTCCTGCCTAATGTCATTAAAAACAATTGTTGCACCTGCATTGGCGTAGGCGCTGGCAATTGCAAAGCCGATACCATAGGATGCTCCTGTTACTAACGCAATTTTGCCTTTTAGTAAAAACTCATCTAACACATTCATTTTTGAATCCTCCTATCCATACTGCCCTAGTGTCGACATTAGTTTGGGAAATGTTATAACCTTACTACAAGAAATAAAGGAAACCCTGCTCGATATTTCTAAATAATAAGATATTTCAGTATGTGGAATGATTAGTGAAACTAGAGTGAGCTGCTGTTTTTAAACAGCAGCTCTTAAGTAATTGTAAGCCTACGTTACAGATAAAGGATTGGCTGGTCAAATGGCGAAGCATTATCAATGATTACATATAGTAGGGACTGTTCGGAGGGTGAGATTTACTATGAAAAAACAAGTAGTACTCATGACGCTGTGTTTGCTGCTGCTTGCAGGTATTCCAGTTCAGGCTGAAGAGACTGCGAAGACATCACCAATGGATTGGGAGATCAGTGTCCTTCCCAAACCGACGCAAGAAGACCTTGAAAAGCAGCGTTGGTCTCCTGTGTTCTCCAATGATATTGGCATTTATACATTTGATAATAAATCGCTGGTCTTTGATGAAACAGATAAGAATTTGGTACATGTCTTCACGAAAACTACTTTTGTCGATAAGAAGATCATAAAGAGTCTCAATGAAAAATACAAAGAACAGCTAAACGCGGGGGATAAGGTTCTATGCAGTGAAATGGAGATGGTTTTTCATATTAAACAAAAGACATATGCGGTAATCGGAACGAAAGTATGGAGTGAACAGGGAATCAGTCTGGAAGATAAAAAGCAAACAGGCAAATTTGCGCCTGTCACCCCCAATACCTTTGCCGATACGATGTATGATATTGCTCGTAATTTTGCGAGAAATGGCTAAATCGTTTCTTTAATTTCACCGCTGAGGTAAGGATTTAAATCATTTGTGTAAATCTCGGAAAGATTGACAGAGCCTTTTTCTACGAAATGATTATCTTCCATTAGTTTTACCCAGAATTTTACCTTTTCAGGATCGATGCCATTTTCGCTAGGGAAAATAGTGCCGGCTGCTTTATCGGGGTCTACTTTTAAATAGTCGGCGGCAATTTTTATGGCTTCGGGGTAATTTTTGTTGATCCAGTGCTGGGTTTTGACGGTTGCGGCAATATAGGCCTTAACAACATCGGGGTTGTCGCGGATGAAAGCTTCGCTGAAGGCCCTGGCAGAATACGAGCTGGCAGGACCATTTCCGGCCGCAGTCCCAATCGAATAGGTTTCAGTCAGCGGGCGGACACCACCTCTTTTAAGAGCCGATAAAGTAAAGACATTGTGGATGCCGGCCACATCAATGATTCCTTGACGCAGGGAATTCTCAGCCTGCCCATCCGGCATAGGGATAAAGGTTACATCATCTTTGGAGATGCCGTTTTGCCGCAAGTATTCGGAGAATAATAACTCCGTGCAGCTGCCGACGTAGCCAATCGAAACTTTTTTGCCGATGACATCTTTGGCTGTTCGAATGTTGCTGTCTTCGCGTACTAAATAAGTCATATGGATTTTGTCAGGCTCGGGATTATCCTGGGAGCCCTGCAGCACCATTTTGATCTTAGCGCCTGCCTGACGAGCCTGCGATATGGTAAGAACGTGACCAGCGGCAAAGAGGTGATTGTCACCTTTTATGACCGACTGGGCCAGGAGACCACCGCTCATGGAACCGGTATATTCGATATTTAGTCCCACTTCTTTGTAGAACCCGAGGCGTTCGCCAATATAGACCTCATTGAAGCCGGTTTGGGTGGGAACTTTTAAGGTGAATTCCTTGGTAAGCTTACCATTAATAAATTTCGGTTTTCCATCATCGGCTTTGGCACCGGTTTTATCGGCGTCAGTTTTGCCGCAGCCGCTGAGAACTAAGGCAACAATCAAAATTGAAACTAAAAGGGCAAACAAAGCTGGAAATCGGTAACGCTGGATCATAGCAGGAGCACATCCTTTCCACATAATCATGAAATCTATATTGGAGATGATAAAGGCCAGAGCCGATTATCACCTATGCCAATCGTTAAGCGGTAAAAAATGAGTACATAAATAAAGAGGCGGATGCTCCCACAAGGGAAGCATCCGCCTTCAGTCATCTGATCAGCCGAATGACAATATATAAAGTTGGTAAAAGAATACCTGATTCTGAGAGCAATGTCAATAGCGTGTTATTTATAAATACTGTACAACATCTTCTCTGCTGGCAAATGCTGCTGGAATAGAACCTGCCGCTACTCCTAACAAGAGACCGGTAAGCATGATATAGCCACTGGTGACGGTGAAAGCTAGCGGCAACAATAAGGCGGTTTTGAGTATCAACATTTTTGCCAGCAGTGCATACAGTCCGAAGCCGGAGAGACCTCCGATTATAACGCCCAGACCTGTAAGCAGCGCTGCCTCTGTCAGGATAATGATAAAAATATCTCGGGAACCGGCCCCTAAGGCACGCAAGATGGCCCGATCACGGGTACGGCTTAATGACGACCAGTATAAAGAAAGGGCCATAATTGTAAGTCCCAGTATAATGACGATGTACGCTGCTGTTTTGAGCACTTGCTCGCCTTGTCCCATAAGGGTTAATAAGCGGATAATCACTTGTGCCGGGAATACAAGCTGACCATCCGGTTCTTGCTGAAATTGTTGATAGAGGCGCATCGCTTCACTATAGCCTTTCGGCTTTACCAGAATAGCTGTAACCTCCTGTTCGTGCTCCTCATGACCAATATCACCAAGGCTAGGTTCAGGTGCATGTTTCTCATGGGCTTGCCAGATACTTTCAATGGGAACTAAGATAGCCTGGTCATAGGGACCGTTCACCGCCTCAAGAATGCCTACAACCTGGTAGGGGTGATTATGTCCATCACCAACCGGCAGCAAGCCATGAATGGATTTAAATTTGTCTCCCGGTTTTAGCCCCAGCTCCCGGGCAGCTTTGGCTCCGACTACCGCTTCAAAAGCTTGTGTGAAGGGGCGGCCTGAAGCGAGCTGCAGCCATTCCTGCTGGCCTGCTTTTGGCTGATGCTGAAAGATGTTGCTTCCGGCACCTATGATAGCATACCCTTTGTAGTTGTCACCGAAAGCTAAGGGAATCGCAGTTGATACTAAGGGATTGGTGGCGATTTTTTCATATAGCTCATGACTCACATTGCCAATTGGCGCATCTTGCAGAAAAACGGTGCTTAGTACCAGTTGGTTAGGGCTGCCTTTGGCCCCGGCAATTAAGTCAAATGGCTCAGTAGCGTTGACTAGTCCATTGTGAATACCGCTAAATAATAAAGTGATGACAAGCATCATGCCAATAGCGGCGGATACCACCAGTACTGTCAAACTGCTTTGAACCGGTTTTGCCAGCAGGTTACGCCAAGCTATGATAAGCCGCATGGGTATTCACCTGCCTTAGGGGAACAACTCGTTGAAACTGATCGATAATTTGACTGTCGTGACTTGACACTAGCAGGGTACTATTGCTACTTTTCGCTAACTGACGCAGTAGAGCAAGTACCCGCTGGCCGTTCGCTTGATCCAGACTGGCGGTAGGCTCATCAGCTAAAATAAGCCAAGGTCTATTGACAACAGCCCTGGCAATCGCTACTCGCTGCTGCTCACCCATACTAAGCTGGCGTGGGAAGCTGTGAAGTCTGTCAGCTAAGCCTACTTGATCCAGCAGGTGGCTGGCCCAGGCTAGCTGGTCCTGCTTGTCAATTGCATCAGAAAAACTCATAGCTGCCAATAAATTGTCCAGGATGGTAAGACTATTGAGCAGATTTAACTTCTGGAAGACGTAGCCCACTGTATGGGAACGCCAAGTATCACGCCATCTCTCCGGCATAGCTGATATTTTTATATTATTGTATTTTATCTCACCGCTGGTTGGAGTCAGCAGGCCTGACAGCAAGTGCAGGAGAGTCGTTTTGCCTGAGCCGCTTGGCCCGACTAAAGCTAGTTGCTCGCCGGTTTCAACGACCAGATTGTCGACATTGACAGCTGTTATGATTTGACGGCCATCACGGAATTCTTTTCGCACATGAATTACTTCTAACATAAAAACTCCTCCCCATCAATTGGACTCTTCAATTGTATCGGCATTTATGCGTACAAGGCTGACAAAGCCGGTTTCAATATCCACTTGATAACCTACTTCCAATTTACCGGTCACGGTAATAGGACGGTCAAAAGGGTATGAGGTGACTGGCTGTAACAGCTTGACCAGCACAATATCATTAGGCCAGTCAGCATCGGTGGAGCAAAAGGGACAAATAGACATAGGTACTTTTGTTAAAACAAAAAAGCTAAGTGTTGGCTTAAGCGGTGGTGCCATAAAGCCGCTGATATGAACGTTCTTGCCTTCGAGGCTTTTCAGCTTTGGTGATAATTCCAGTCCTAACGGAGAAGCATCACTATACAATTCGCTGAAATCAAGAGCAGTGGCCTCCTCGCCGAACCATGGCAGCCAGGAAGGAGCCGCTTGAGCGCGAGAGTAAAACAAGGACGACTCCTCAGAAGGAACCGTCCCGTTTTGCAGCGTCCAAGGCAGCGATAGACTGGCCAGCACCATGATAAGAGTGAATATACTCACGTGCTGGGCTAATTTGGTCATAAGGTTGCCTCCAGGACAATAGTAAAGTGTAATTATTTTTGGCTTTTGCGGCCATCCAGGCCTAAGGCCCTAACAATCCCATAAAATACTTCCGTATTGTCCATTACCCCTTTGAAGTAATCGGCGCCGGGCCCTTCGGCAGTGAGGGGAACGTCATCGGCTGCATGAACTTCCGACGGATCGGAGGCAGGAATGTTTCCTTCTCTTAACGCTCCACCCTGCTCGGCTCGCTTAGGGTTAGCAATTGCCTTGCCGTTCGCCATAATTGCCGGTGCAGTAGGAACACTCTGAAACTGGTAGTTCTCATAATAATCGGGATGATTAGCGAATTGAACAGCTAAGGTTACACTTGGATTGGGATCGTCGGGAAATCCGTCGCCATCGGCATCGGCAAAGGTAGGCCAGCCGGCATCCGCATAAATCCGGACAGCTTCACGACCGGTTTTACCATCCTGCTCATGATAAGTGCCTGTTATGCTGGCGCCGTGGGCATGGTCTGCTACAACAATGATCAGGGTATCGGCATTCTTTTTAGCAAACTCTTTGGCGATGCCTACTGCTTTATCCATTTCGATCGTATCGTAAGCAGCCCGCTGCCAGTCCATGGTATGAAGTTGCTTATCAATTGAAGCTCCTTCTACCATAAGGAAGAAACCATTCTTATTTTTGCTCAAGGTGTTAATTGCTGTTTTGGTCATATCCATAAGAGTTGGCTGGTCGGTAAATTTACCGAGAACTGCTGGATTTTTGGTTACTTCACGGTCAACATATACATCCATGTTATCAAGCTGAAAGAGGCCAAGCAGTTTATCCGGTGTACCGGCATTCTTCAATTCAGTCTTGCTAGTTGCCACAGCGTAGCCTTGCCCTTTAAACTCGTCTACTAGATTACGGTCATCGGTGCGCTTAGAACCAGGTACACTTTTGGGAAGAAAGTGGCGTGAACCACCTCCTAATATAACATCAGGGCGGTGCAGCGGGTTAAGCATCTCGGCAGCAATGAAATTCTGTTCGCTCCGCTTACGGGTATGTGCCAGCATGGCAGCCGGTGTTGCATCCGTTATATTAGCGGTCGAAACAATGCCGGTAGACATGCCGCGAGTACGTTTTGCGAGCTCAATAATATTCTCAACTTTCGGATCATCAAAAGGGTCTTTTGTACTGTCAGCATATACACCCATTGCATTTACTGTGCTTTTATGGCCAGTGGCATAGGCTGAAGCACTATTAGCTGAGTCGGTTACCAGTGAGTCATTGCCGGAAGTGGTTATCAAAGCCAGATTGGACATTTTATCCATTTCAAGCAGGTCATTATACTTGCCTTCGGTGATACCTTTAGACAGAATACGGGCAATTTGTCTGGCCTGCAGGCTCATGCCGTCACCAACGAAGAGAATAACATTTTTTGCGGGTTTGTTTATTTTGTCAGCAGTAATATCATAATTAATGGTGCGTTTTTCTACACCATGTGCAGTTGTCACTGCTACGGTCACAATTACTTTGCCCGCCTGAGGAAAGGCAACATCATTAATGCGATAGGTACTCATCGTTTCAAGCTTAGTGATGGCTGGCTTGCCAAAATACTTTTCAGCTGCTGAGCCGTTAATTGTAACCTCAATGGCTTTAGTAGGAGTATCGGTCTTTACCTCAATTGCAAAATCAAATTTTTGTCCGATAAGGAATTTAGCCCTGTCGATTGGCATGATCGAAATGGCAGATGGCTCAGGCGACGTGTAAGCAGCATACGATACCGTCATACCGGACATAAGCGAGACTAGTACAAGCAGCGTAACTAGTGTTCGCCCCAAATGGGAATGACACGACTTCAAGATGCTAAAATGATACACGAGTGACACCTCCAAAGTTATTTGTATTAGACAGGTTTTTCATTGCTTTCATTATGGCAAACCTTTTGGAAGTAGATGTTAAATAGTGGTTAAATTTCTGTTAAGATCGATGTTTCGGAACTGCGGCAAGCTTCTATGATGTAATTTTTTGAGTATTGAGAATTAATGGAAAAGGGTATATGATTGAGGAGAAGCAGCGATTACATATGTAGGGGGAGAACTAAAATGAGCACAGAGAATACCTGTTTCTATTGCGAAAAAGATCAGCGGCTTGATGATTTAATGATTGAAATATGCCAGTTGCATGTTTCGACGCTGTATTTATTTAAAGAGCAGACTTATAAGGGCAGATGCCTTGTAGCGTATAAGGGGCACGTTAATGAGTTGTTTGAATTACAAGAGACAGAGCTGGAATCTTATATAAAAGATGTTGCGAAAGCTGCAGCTGCTATGAAAAAAGCCTTTTCTCCCAATAAAATTAACTATGGAGCTTACTCGGATAAACTTCCCCATCTTCATTTTCATTTAGTTCCTAAATATCAGGATGGTCCTTCCTGGGGGAGTACCTTTGAAATGATGCCCGCCGCAAAAGTGCTTCTCAGTGATGCTGAATATAGTGAGCTTATTGATCAAATCAAGCAGAATTTATAGTATAATTTGAAGAAAAAAGCAGCCTTACGCGTAGCGTAAGACTGCTTTTTTTGCAGGTTAATGATGCACTTTATTTTAATATAGCTTGGGTAATCGTAATAAATTCTTTCATAAACTTAGATAAATATAAGTTTTTATTGTGACACAAATAAAAGTTTCGTTTAAATTGCTCACCCTTAATAGGAAAATAAGTGGAGCAACCCTTTAAATTCTCTAATTCATTCAACATCGTCTCCGGATAAATAGTAACTGCCTTGCAGGCAATAGCCAGTCTTCTGGCTACCTCAACACTTTTTGTCTCAACAACTATCTTAGGTGAGATGGCAGCCTCACTAAACATTTTATCCTGGATTCCTCTGACACCTTGGCCTTGGTGCAAAGCTATGAATTTCTCGTCCTTAGCATCAGATATGAAGATTTCACTGCCTGGAGTCAGTCCTTTAGCAAGTTCTGTCTCAATACTGGAGAACAATACCATTCGCTCTTTTTGGAGAAGCAAATACTCCAGCTCTTCCAGCTGATACTCGGGATTGACAAAAGCCAGATCAATTTCTTCATTACATGCTAATTCTTCTATTCTTGAGGAACTATCCTCAATCAACTGAAGATCAACGTTGGGGTACTTGTCTGTAAAAACTGGCAGAATCTGAGGAAGTAAATACATGGAGCGATGGATGGAAATGCCAACCCTGATTACCCCATGTGTTTCATCATTTATTTCATTTAGGGCGGTTGTCAGATTTCTGTTGATCGTCAAAATCTTCTTTGCTGCTTCCACATATTTTGTACCTGCAAAGGTAAGTGAAATCGGGCTGGTATGCCTATTGAAGATTTTTATATGGTATTTTTGTTCAATCGAGTGAATCATTTGGCTCAAGGAGGGCTGGGAGATATATAGTTTTTTTGCTGCATTTGATATACTTCCCTCTTCCAAGACAGTAAGAATGTAGTAAGCATGTCTAAGATTCATGAGTCCCTCACGTAATATAGGTTTTATATTATATTCGCCATAGATAGATTAGTATTTGACTTATACTAACTATGTAATACTATAAAAATAGAAGAAATGCAAGAAAAATTCAAGGCGGGGTGTAACATGCTACTAAAAAAGAGTGCAATTGCCGGTACGTTAGAATCAAGCGATGTACAAATCATGATTGAACCAGGCCATAACGGTATAGAACTATCCCTCAGCAGCAGTGTGATGAATTTGTATGGCAAGCAAATCAGAGCTGCCATTTTGACGACATTGGCTAAGCTGGGAGTGGAAAATGCCAAGGTTACAGTAATAGATAAAGGTGCGGTTGATTGCACCATTAAAGCCAGAGTGGAATGTGCCGTGTTTCGGGCTGCCGAAATAAAAGAAAACTTACCTTGGGGGGTTAGGATGTAATGAAGAACAGATTACGGCGCACCATGATGTTTCTTAACGCCCAAAAAGCCAGCCTTGTAAAGGATGCTTACATATACAAGCCTGATTCCATTATTTTTGATCTGGAAGATGCTGTTGCTGAGAATCAGAAGGATTCAGCCAGAATTGCTCTTTATAATGCCTTGAAAAGCATTGACTATAAAGGTATTGAACTGGTAGTCCGCATCAATGGGCTGGATACCCCGCACTTTAAAGAAGATATCCGGGCTGCTGTAGCAGGTGGAATTCATACCGTACGTGTACCTAAGACTGAAACCTGTGAAGATGTCTGGGCTGCTGAAAAAGAAATTGAAAAGGCTGAGAAAGAATTTGGTGTACCGGTAGGCAGAACACTGATGATGGCTGCTATTGAAACTCCGTTGGGAGTAATGAAGGCATATGAACTGGCCAAAAGCAGTGAGCGGATCATGGGCATTTCTTTTGGTGCAGGTGATTATGTTAGGACAATGCGCACAACCCGCTCCCCGGAAGGCGTTGAACTTCTGGGAGCTAGAACGCAGGTAGTGATTGCTGCCAGAGCAGCGGGTATTATGTGTTTTGATACAGTATATCTCGATGTTGACAATATGGAAGGATTTGCCAATGAAGTAAAGCTTATCAAGCAGCTTGGGTTTGACGGCAAATCCATTATTAGTCCTAAACAGATTCCCATTACCCATCAGATCTTTGCGCCGACGCAGGCAGAAATTGCAAAAGCGGAAACGACGATCCGGGCAATCGATGAATATGCCAAAGATGGTATTGGTGTTTTTACTGTAGATGGACAAATGATTGATATTGCCATGCTGGAGGGTGCTAAACGCACAATAGCACTGGCTAAGGCATCGGGTATTTACGAGGGGGACTTAGCATGATAAACAAGGCAGGCCGGAATATTCCTGATGAGTTTTTATGTAATGGCGTAGAAGCTTTTCAGGGGAAATACTATTCTCATAACAAAGCATATACGAAAGCAAGTCCTACAGTGAAAGCCTTCGTGGACCCCAACCAGGATAAGCTGGTACCGGATTTGCAGGAAGCAATCGCCAAGAGCGGCTTAAGAGATGGAATGACCATATCCTTTCACCATCATTTCCGTGATGGAGACTATATTGTAAATATGGTTGTTGAAACAATTGCCGCTATGGGTATTCGTGATATCACCATATGCGCCAGTTCGCTGGGGGATGCTCACGATCCAATTGTTAAGCATATTGCCAGCGGGGTAATTACGGGGATTTCAACAAGCGGCATTAGAGGAAAAATCGGTGAAGCTGTATCAAAAGGACTTTTGCAAAACGTGGCTTATATTCGCTCCCATGGCGGACGGGTACGTGCGATTGAGGCAGGAGATATTCATATTGATGTTGCTTTCATCGGTGCACCGACTGCTGATGCTTATGGCAATGCCCGTGGCAAAGGCGGTAAATCGGATTGCGGCGTTTTGTCCTACTCCATGGTAGATGCCAAATATGCCGATAAAGTAGTTGTTATTACCGATTGTCTGGTAGATTTCCCGAACTTTCCGCCCAGCATCGAGCAAGTCGATGTCGATTATGTGGTGGTAGTAGACGAAATCGGCAATCCCAGAAAAATTGCTAATGCCATGCTGCGCTTTACCCAGGACCCCCGGGAGCTAATCATTGCTGAAGCAGCGGCCCAGGTTCTGGCACATACGCCTTATTTTAAAGACGGCTTTTCTTTTCAAACCGGCGGCGGCGGTCCATCACTGGCAGTCACCCGCTTCCTAAGAACTTATATGGAAGAGCAAGGAATCAAAATGGGCTTTGCCTTAGGCGGCATTACACAGCCAATGCTTGATTTGCTAAACGATGGTCTGATTCGGACCATCGTTGATGCTCAGGATTTTGACCTTCCCTCAATTGCATCCGTCAATTCTCACCCGAGGCATTTTGAAATATCCATATCCCAGTATGCAAATCCCTTTAACAAGGGTGCCTTTGTTAACCGGCTCGATTTTGGCATACTTGCCGCACTGGAAATTGACACCGATTTTAATGTTAATGTTGTGACTGGTTCTGAAGATGGAGTGTTAAGAGGTGCGCCGGGCGGTCATGTGGATATTGCAGCAGGTTCTAAATGTGCCATTCTTGTTGCTCCCCTGCTCAGAACCCGTATCCCTACCATTCGCGACAGGGTAACGACAATTACGACTCCCGGTGAAAGTGTAGATGTGGTGGTTACTGATGTCGGTATAGCCGTTAATCCGAATCGTCAGGATTTGCTTGCTGTTTTGCAGAAGGCAAAGCTTTCGCTGCCACTGAGGACAATTGAAGAATTAAGAGATGAGGCTTATGCTATAGCTGGTGCCCCGGAAGAAATAGAATTCGAAGATAAAGTGGTGGCACTTGTCGAATACAGAGACGGAACAATTATTGACGTAGTTAGAAAAGTAAAATAGTAAGTATACAAATAGACTGTGCAGGAACAGTCTATTTGTATATCACCACATAAACACTCTAAATGTGGAGGACGATTGAGGATGCAGGAGTTTCACGAAGCGCGTGTCTTTTATAGTGATAGAAGAGCAATGCAGAGGGTTGAAAGCCTTTTGACGAAAGAAGGCATACAAAAAGATGATAATTTAGAATACACAATGGGCATTTATCGCCAGGATGAATTGGTAGCAACAGGCTCGTTTTTTAAAAATACATTACGCTGCTTAGCTGTCGACTCCGAGTTTCAAGGCGAGGGGTTACTAAACAAAGTAATGACCCATCTCTTACACATTCAGTTCGATAGAGGGAATACAGAGGTCTTTTTATATACGAAAGGGAATAAGGCTAAGTTTTTTGCTGATCTCGGATTTTATGAGATAGCCAGTGTGGATGATGTAGTTGTTTTTATGGAAAATAGAGCTACAGGTTTTAGTGATTATTTGGCTGACTTGGCAAAGAAAAAAGTTTCAGGTACATCGATAGCGGCTATTGTGGTAAATGCCAATCCCTTCACATTAGGGCATCAATATTTAATCGAGCAGGCAGCACAAGAAAATGATGCTTTGCATATTTTTGTTGTTTCAGAAGATGTATCGATTGTTCCTTTTGCAGTTAGGTATGATTTAGTACAAAAGGGAACTGCCCATCTAAGCAATGTAGTACTTCATAAGACAGGAAACTATCTGATTTCAAATGCAACATTTCCGTCTTACTTTTTAAAAGATGCTGATGCGGTAATCGAGGCACATGCCAGGCTGGATATAGAAATATTTAAAAATAATATAGCGAAATGCCTGGGAATTACCAAGCGCTATCTTGGCGAAGAACCCTTCAGTCACGTAACCGGTATTTATAATACTATTATGAAAACAGAACTGGAGAAGGCCGGGATAGCTTGTATTGTTCTTGATCGTAAGCTAGCGGAAGGTGAACCTATTAGCGCCTCCAAGGTACGGCAATTCATCCATGGTGGGGATCTAGAAAAAATTAAACCGTTAGTACCTCAAACGACCTATGATTTTTTCAAATCGGCAGCTGGTGCGGGAGTAATAAAGAAAATACAACAGACGGAAAATGTTATTCACTATTAAATTTGTCTTATTTGAGCCGGGAAGAGAAAACCCGGCCTTTTTGCTCGTTGATAAAATTGCAAATTGCAATTATTTGGTATTATAATAGCAATAAATGATAATACAGCGAGGTTTCTTTATAATCAACCCGCGAAAAAAGTAAAATGCTCCTTCCGGTAGGGGATAGTCATGTAGTCATCAACCTGCAACCGGTAGTTGCAGGTTTTATATTTGGAAAGGGGAAATTGAAATGAAGAGAAAGTGGAATGTATTTGTTACAAGAATGCTGCCTGAACCAGCGATCAATTATCTCAAGGCATACTGTGAAGTTGAAATTAATCCAGAGGACCGGGTTCTTTCGAAAGCAGAACTATTAGCGGCCGTTAAAGGACGAGATGCGGTATTGTCACAGCTTACCGACATAATTGACGATGCTGTTTTTGCGGCAGCCGGACCACAGTGTAAGGTTTTTGCAAATTATGCCGTAGGTTATAATAATGTGGATCTTGAGGCAGCCGCGCGCAGAGGCGTTATGATAACGAATACGCCTGATGTGCTGACTGATGCAACAGCAGACCTTGCCTGGACGTTATTGTTTGCAACTGCCCGAAGGGTAGTGGAGGCTGATGATTTTTTAAGGAAGGGCAAGTATCAGGGGTGGGGACCGATGCTGCTCCTGGGAGTGGAGATTACCGGAAAAACTCTTGGCGTGATCGGTACCGGCCGTATTGGTCAAAATTTTGCTTCAAAAGCCAAAGCATTTTCCATGAAAGTTTTATATAACGATATTCATCGTAACCTTGATTTCGAGAAAACAACAGGTGCTGTTTACGCGGATAAGGAGACGCTGTTAAGAGAGTCGGATTTTGTTTCACTTCATGTTCCGCTGCTTCCAGCCACCCGCCATTTAATAGGAGCACCTGAATTTTACATCATGAAGAATACGGCGATACTGATCAATACTTCGCGCGGACCCGTTGTGAATGAGCAAGAGCTTGTAGCCGCACTTAAGTCAGGACAAATATGGGGTGCCGGACTTGATGTTTTTGAAAATGAGCCGGAACTTACTCCTGGTCTTGCTGAACTTACAAATGTTGTCATCCTGCCCCATGTAGCCAGTGCTACTGTTGAAACAAGGATCAATATGGGATTAGTGGCAGCGCGTAATATTGTGGCCGCTATGCAGGGAGAGGTACCGCCCAATTTGGTAAACCGGTGAAACCGCATCTTATAATGGGATGAAATATAACTAGTTGCAGGAGGAGATTGCTGTGAAACTGGCAGATCGTTTAAATTTCCTGGGAACGGAAAATGCTTTTGAAGTGCTGGCCCAAGTAAATAAGCTGAAAGAGCAAGGGCGTGACATTATTAGTTTCGCCATTGGTGAGCCTGATTTTGATACACCGGACAACATTAAGCAGGCTTGTATAAAAGCTATCGAAGCCAATCACACGCACTACACACCGTCAGCCGGTATTCTGCCGCTGCGCGAAACTATTGCCGCATATATCGCTAAGACCCGCGGTATACCGGTGAGCGCTGACGAAGTCATCGTCGCACCCGGTGGTAAGCCAATCATGTATTATGTGATTCACGCTCTGATAAATCCTGGCGATGAGGTCATTTATCCCAATCCCGGTTTTCCTATTTATGAGTCGGTAATCAACTTTGTTGGCGGCAGACCTGTACCTGTACCGTTATTGGAAGAAAAAGATTTTAGCCTGGATACGGATTACCTTAAATCGCTGGTCACGCCCAAAACCAAGCTGATTATTCTTAATAGTCCCCAAAATCCTACCGGCGGCATGCTTACCAAAGCTGATATCAATGCTATCGCGAGGCTTGCCATTGAAAATGATCTGTGGGTGTTGTCAGATGAAATATACAGCCGAATGATTTACTCCGGCGAATTTTTAAGTATCAGTTCGCTGCCTGGTATGAAAGACCGCACCATTATTCTTGATGGTTTTTCTAAGACCTATGCCATGACCGGTTGGCGGCTGGGCTATGGAGTAATGCCGGCAGAACTGGCTGGCTGGATAGCCCGGCTGATTACCAACTGCGAGTCCTGCACCAATTCCTTCATCCAGTATGCGGCAATAGAGGCTCTCACCGGCTCCCAGGAAAGCGCCACAGCCATGGTCAAAGAATTCAAAACCAGAAGAGATTTAATTGTTGAAGGCTTAAACAGTATTAAAGGTTTTTCTTGCAAAGTGCCAAACGGAGCTTTTTATGTCTTCCCTAATGTAACGGAAGCCTGCCGTAATCTCGGTTTTGCCGGTTCAAAGCAACTGCAGCAGCATATTCTCCACCAAGGCAGCGTTGCCGTTCTGCCGCGTACCGCTTTTGGGGTAAAGAATGCCGGTGAAACAGACGAGTACCTGCGATTTTCCTATGCTAATTCACAAACTAACATTATAGAAGGCTTAAAAAGAATGAAAGCGGTCATAGAGAAAGAGTAGCTATTTTTTGCAGGTCTGGCGAAGATGGACAATTTTCAATGGTTTGAGGGGAGTGACATGCACTCCTCTTTTTCGTGTTTATATTTTAGACTCACGGTAATTGGTGCAGGCTGTTTCGGACAGGATAATAGTATCTTTTCAAACATTAGTTTTCAGTTTATGATAAAAGATATGAATTTATATGGAGTGTAATATGAAAGATATTCAAAGTATGGGAGATGACCGGGGAATCGCTATTCAAAAAGTTGGCCTTACCGATGTGCATCTGCCTTTTTCTATTCAGTCAAAAGATGGACAGCATCAATCTGTATTGGCTAATATTCAGCTGACAGTAGATCTGCCTCATAATTTTAAAGGCACTCATATGAGCCGGTTTATCGAGATATTGAATGACTGGTCGCAAAAGCCAATCTCCAGCAGAGAAGTAGGTCATATCTTGCGGGAAATTGCCGGACGGACAGAAGCACAGCGAGCTCATATTGAAATGACATTTAAGTATTTCATCAAAAAAACGGCACCTGTCAGCAAATACACCAGTGTACTCGATTATGACTGCACCTTTTACGGGGACATCCTACAAGACGGTACCTTTTCATTTATACTTGGTGTGGCTGTGCCGGTGACCTCCCTTTGCCCCTGCAGCAAGGAAATTTCCAAATACGGAGCCCATAATCAGCGAAGCACCATACGGGCTAAAATTCAGTACAGGCAGGATCGCTTTGTCTGGCTGGAGGACCTCGTTGCGCTCCTGGAAGCACAAGCAAGTGCTCCCATTTATCCGTTGCTTAAGCGCGAGGATGAGAAATACGTTACCGAGCTGGCATATGAAAATGCGAAGTTTGTTGAGGATGTTATCCGCGATACCGTGCTGGCTTTTCGGAACCATCCTGATATTGTCTGGTTTGATGTGGAGTGCATCAATTACGAGTCGATACACAACCATAATGCTTATGCACGCCACACGGAGACCAAGTAGCGGATAGGCAAACTATAGCAAGGAGGTACACATGGCGAAGATCAGCATAACAAAAATATTCACATTCGATTCGGCTCATTCATTGCCTGGACATAAAGGAAATTGTGCTAACCTTCATGGACATACCTATCGGCTGGAGGTCACCGTGTCGACGCAGAATGGGGGTCTTGTGACGGGAGGGTCCAGCGAAGGGATGGTCATGGATTTTGGAGATCTGAAGAGTATCGTAAATACGGAGATAATCGAGCAGGCCGACCATAAACTGCTGAATGATGTGTATGATTTCCGGACGACATCAGAAAACCTGGCAGATCATTATTATCATGTTTTAGAGGAAAAATTATCTCCGCTGGGAGTTGAAGTCTGCCGAATACGATTATGGGAGTCACCTACTTCCTATGTTGAGGTGGGGCAATGAGTACTCAGTATCCAATAGTCGAAGTATTTGAGAGTATTCAAGGTGAAGGTACATTTTTAGGTCTGGGGGCCTCTTTTATCCGTCTTGCCGGCTGTAATCTGCGCTGTCCCTGGTGTGATACGAAACACTCCTTTGATGTTCAGGCAGCAAGTCTACTTAGTGTTGACGCTATTCTTGGCACCTGGAGATTTACACAGCCGCTTGTGGTTATTACCGGCGGCGAGCCTACGCTGCACGATCTGGGGCCGCTGGTGCGGGAACTGAAGAAACTCGGCAAGTTTGTAACTCTTGAAACGAACGGCACTAACCCGGTACCGAACGAATGGGGGATTGACTGGGTTACCGTATCGCCTAAGCCGGGCAGCAACTATGCAATTAACTGCAGGGCGGATGAGTTAAAATATGTAGTCGATGATGACTTTGAAATTGGTGTAATTCAGACAGAGCGTGTTCCTTTGCAGCGTATCTACCTCCAAGTGGAAAGCGGGAGGCCCGAATCGGCCTCGCGGGCATTTACGCTTGTTACTATGAATCCGGATTTGCATTTACGAGTAGGGGTTCAACTGCACAAAGTATTACATGTTGAATAAAGCTTAACTGGGACAAGGGGACAGGTCCCTTGTCCCAAACGAATGCGTTATTATTACTTTGAGGTGATTGATATATGTCAAGGCAGGCTCGGGTCAAAAGTGTGACGGGGATATATCATGTAATACTTAGAGGCATTAATAAACAAAATGTGTTTGATGATCATGAAGATAAGAAGCGGTTTATTGACACGTTATTATACTATAAACGTATTAGTGGCTATGAAGTGTATAGCTACTGTTTAATGGACAATCACATCCATTTGCTGATTAGGGAAAAGAATGAATTTATAGCGCAGATAATAAAGCGGATAAGCAGCAGTTACGTATATTGGTATAATCAACGATACGATCGTTGCGGACATTTATTTCAGGAACGGTTTAAGAGTGAAGCTGTAGATTCAAATGAATATTTTCTCACTGTTCTGCGTTATATCCATCAGAATCCGGTCAAAGCAGGTATTGCAAAGAATTCGGAAGACTATTTATGGAGCAGCTATAATGAATATACCGGAAATCCTAGGATCGTAGATACAGACTTTCCTTTGGGACTTTTTTCAGAGGATAAGGTTCGGGCTATAGACTTATTTAAAGGATATATAGATGAAAAGAGTGCAGATGATTGTTTGGAATATAAATTGAGAGCGGTGATAACAGATGCTGATGTCATTGGCTGTCTACGGGAATTGGGATTTGCCAATGGCAGTGACGTGCAAAACCTGAATAAAAATCAACGCGATAATGTGATTAGAAAAATAAAAGAAGTACCGGGGATTACAGTACGTCAGTTAGCGCGCATAACAGGGATTGCAAAAAGTTCAATAGGAAGAATTTAAAGTGGGACAAGGGACCTGTCCCCTTGTCCCACTTCAGGCGAAAGGGATAAGAAGATGATTAGGAAAAACAGTCGCGTTTTAGTTGTAGCTCTTTTAATTTTGCTCAGCACCATAATCCCTGCCTTTGCAGCGGCAGCGCCGACCTATACTATCAGTGGAACGGTAAAAGACGGTTCTGGCAAAACTCTATCTGGTGTTAAGGTGACTGTAGGTTCAAAGCACTATACGACACTTATGAATGGTTCTTACAAGATTGCCGGTTTGGCTAAGACGAATCAAGCTATATCGATTTCGCTGAATGGATATGTTGCCGCAAGTAGAAACATAAAATTAGTGAGTGATGCAACTCATAACTTTACTTTAGTTAAACGGGATACCATAATTGCTAAAGCGAAAACATATAGAGGAACTCCTCATCGTATATTAGACTGCTCTCATTTTGTCAACAAAGTTTATCAACAGGTAGGTTTAGCCTATGCCTATACGGATTGCAGTAAGATAGCTTCGATAGGTGACTTTGAAAAAGTATCAACTCCGCTGCCTGGTGATATTATTCTTTTTGGACCTTCCCCCGATAAGGCAGAGCATATGGGGATCGTGATAGATCCGGCAAAAAAACAGTTTATTGGAGCACAAAGCAGAGGCGTTGCTATTGCTGTTTATGATGGCACGCAAGCATGGGGAAATCCAAAATACAATGATAGGGTTAACCGTGCAGGCTATTATAAAATAGCAGGATTTTATCGTTACAAAGCACAGTAACTCAAGCCCTTTATCCGGTACTGGATGAGTGAACTATGTAGTTTTCACATTTAAGTCATAAAACCCGTAGGAAAGCTGCACGCTTTTCTACGGGTTTTATGACTTTTTCTATTAATAAGCAGCTGTCCTTAAAAAACTACAACCATACTATTCCGATAGCTGTTGTCAGCAGAGTAAGCGGAAAGCCAACCTTGAAGTAATCCTTAGCGGTTATTTGAACATGTTCCCCTTTTGCAATTTCTACGACAATTAAATTTGCGATAGATCCTGTAATGGTAAGATTGCCGGCCAACGTGGAAAACAAAGCTAATGCTTTCCACCAATATTCCGGATTTGCGGAGGGTATAAAAAATTTTAGCAACAAAACGGCTGGCACATTGCTTACTATATTCGAGACAATAAGCGTCAAGCCCGCAAATAGTCCCATATGGGTAATTTCTGCAGAAAGCAGTTGATCCACCACTAAGTTCATTAGCCCGCTATGTTCGACACCGGCTACAATAATAAAGAGTCCAATGAAAATAATTAATAAATTAAAATCAACGGAGGTATAGATTTTATTTGGTTTAACACGCCTGGTAATGAGCAGTAAAGCTGCTCCCAGGCTGGCCGACAGTGCCAAATCAAAACCGAACATATAGGCTGCTAACACCAACAGTAACACTAGAAGAGTTTTCATGATTAGGTACATATGAACATTGGTATGAGTGAGCGGGGCGATGTGATATTGGCCTTCCAGCTCATTGCGGTAGCAGTAGGCGATAGAGAAATAGGTTAAAAGTAGGCCAAGCAGCGCTACCGGGCTGGCTGTTAGGAAGTAAGAGATAAAGGATAATTGCGATAAGCTCCCTACTAATATATTTTGCGGATTGCCTAGCAGTGTTGCAGCACTGCCGATATTGGATGCCATCGCCACACCTAATAAATGAGGCAAAGGATTGCATTGGGTTTTTCTGCAGCTTAAAAGTACGACAGGAGTAAACAACAAGCAAATAATATCATTTATTGCTAATGCCGACATTATGCCGCTAGCCATAATAATAGCAAACAGCAATTGCTTTTTACTGTTCACCTGCCGGCACACGGCATTTCCCATTAAATCGAAGAAGCCTGCTAACTTTAAGTTGGCAACAACAATCATCATAGAAAATAAAATAATGATCGTTCGGTAATCGACTGCTGCAGCTGCCTGCTGGAAGGACAGTACGCCTGATCCTACGGTGGCTACGGCTCCAATAATAGCCGCACCGGCCCGGTCTACCCGAAATATGGGACTTTTACCTAGTGTGAAAATAATGAGTACAGTAACTAAGATTAATCCGGACCATACCATTTCTAGCCGATATTCCACGTTAACAGCCACCTTTGATTTGAAGAATTACCTATTATTATAGCATGCTTATGGCAGCTTGCTATGGGCACAAAACACCCCTATAACTTGCAGTTGCAAGCTATAGGGGTGTTTTTAATATTACAGACTAATTTTCATGTTCCCTAATACTTTTTTGTTTTGATCAATAAATGTTACGTTCATATCTCCGGTAGTCTCAAATAGTTTGCGATCGATTAGCACATAATCCGAGGGATTAACATAATCCATAGTCATAGGAGCATCAATACGGGGGCTTCTTGTTTTTACTGTGACGGTTAAGTCTGAGCCCTTTACCGTTACTTTCTCAATGCCAATGTTATTACTGGAAGAAGTTCCACCTAGATAGGCCACCAAAGCTACCTTATTCGTAAGATCGACATTTTGCAGTTTATCGATAACAGTTTGCGGCACTTGCTGCAACTTGATGCTTTTGGCTTGAAGATCATAGCTATACATTGCTGCTACGCCCGTGCCTTGTGGATATTGAGGCAGAAACCATTGCCAATTTTTATACTTATCAGTTGAGTAGAGTACTTTTTCAGTAATAACAGGAGTACCTGGTTTGATAACTGTTCCTGTCACCTTGTAAGTCGTCCAGATAGCATCATTTCCGCCAAAGGGCTTAACAAGAATCATCGTATATTTTTTGTCGTTATGAATTACTTCAACATCGATTTGTCCGTGTCTGGATAGGGGACTGCTATTCAGTTTACGGATAATAGTAAATTGATCTTTATTGGAGAAACCATAATTTTTTCCTTCATTCTTAGCAACCTCCATGGGGTTAAGACGCCACAGCTCCCGTCCGGCATCGACAGCCTGCTGCCATTTGATGACGCGATCATAATCAAGTCCTTCTACACCAGGACCCACATCCGGTTTATTCGGTTTTTGCGGCTGATTCACGGTAGCTTCTTTGATGGAGATAATATGCCAGATCTTGTTATGGCTCGAGCTGGCAGGCTGTACTAATTCAACTATATAAAATGCGGTGCTATGACCAACAAGAACATAGGCTTTGCCAGTTTTTGAGGGACTATTTGCTGCCTGTGATATAAGAGTAAAACTATCTCTCTTTGCATCAAAGCCATATTTGCCAGCATTGTTTTTTACTACTGCTACCGGATCAAGCAGCCACTGTTGGTTACCTCTTTCAACTTCTTGCTGAAGCTTGTCTGCAATTACCTGTTCAATTGGTGCAACAGCTGTTTGTTTGCCTATGCTGCTAATCACAACGCGCCGCACAGCATCATTGCTTTCTGTTATTACCGCTTCTGTATTCATGATTTGCTCGTTATCTTGAGTTTCCTGCAGGGGATCAGTTATTGCTGAAGGAGTTTCTTCCTCAGCAATTGGAGTGGCAGCAGCCTGTGTTTGAGGAAGCTTTTTCTCCCACTTTATTGCAGCAAGGGCGTGAGGAAATACTGGTGAAAGTCCCCCGGCTATAAACGCAGCTCCTGTGATTGCTATAACTAGTTTTTTATATTTTGAGTTCATTTGTCGTCTCTCCTTTTTATCTTGTGAACTTTTTGTTGTCACGTATGTCTTATTTAACGCCCAACAAGAAAAAGGGTAACGCCACTGGTTTTGGAAATAATATCCCGGGCAGCTTTAGAGGAGAATATTTTTTGTTACGGAAACAAGTACCAACCTGCAGGAAAAGCAGCTGCAGAGAATAATAAGACATTATATAGTAGCTGAAAATAGACGTTTTTAGGTGACGGGGCAAACTCACCTGTATTTTCATATTTAGGGGGAGATCTGAAATATGATTAAAAGCTTTGAAGAAATTATCCAAACTGCTCAGCAAAAGGGGCCTAAAACGATTGCAGTAGCAGTAGCACAAGATCTTGAAGTGCTCCTTGCAGTGAAAAATGCCAAAGATCTAGGTATTGCTGAGGCTATATTGGTAGGAGACGTGAAGCAAATCCGGCAGATTGCACAAGAAAATTCTCTCGATATAAGTGTATTTACAATAATTGAACAACCCGACATTGTTCAGGCATGCAGAACAGCAGTAAAACTTGTTTCAGAAGGCAAAGCACAGGTCCTCATGAAGGGACTTGTTGATACTGCCATAATTTTAAAAGCAGTGCTTGATAAAGATATTGGACTAAGGACAGAAAATGTATTATCTCATGTTGCTGTAGCTGATATAGCGGGATATGACAGATTGTTCTATATTACTGATGCAGCAATGAATATCGAACCTGATTTAACTACCAAAAAACAAATTATTCAAAATGGAGTGCAGGTTGCTAATGCATTGGGGAATGATAACCCCAAAGTGGCCTGTATTTGTGCTGTTGAGAAAGTTAATCCCAAAATGAAGGCAACGGTTGATGCTGAAGCATTAGTAAAGATGAATGAATGTGGTGATTTATCCGGTTGTCTGGTAGCCGGACCACTTGCGTTGGACAATGCTGTGTCTCTTGAAGCGGCACAGCATAAGGGCATTACCAATCCTGTGGCAGGCAATGCTGATATTTTGGTTATGCCATTTATCGAGCCGGGAAATATGCTCTACAAGTCCATCGTATTTTTTGCCAAAGGTAAAATCGCAGGGATTGTTGTTGGCGCAAAAGCACCGATTGTTTTGACTTCAAGAGCCGATTCTGATATTGCAAAGCTAAATTCCATCGCAATTGGGATATTAATGGCAAGTAAGTAGGAGGAGTTAAATATGAAAGATATATTAAGGGTGCTAGCAATTAATCCGGGGTCAACATCAACTAAAATTGCCGTCTATGACAATGAGAATTTGCTATTTGAACAGGTTGTCAGGTATTCAAATGAAGAACTGTCTCCCTTTGACACTATTATTGATCAATATGAATTTAGAAAAAGCGGAATTCTGCAGATACTTGCTGAAAAAGACGTGCCCCTTGAAAGCCTGGATGCAGTAGTTGGGCGCGGCGGACTTTTAAAAGCTATTGCAGGTGGTACTTATGCAGTTAATGCTGCCATGCTGGACGCTTTGCGTCTTGCTGAAAGAGGAGAGCATGCCTCTAATTTAGGCGGTGTTATTGCTAAAGAGATAGGCGATAAACTGGGTATACCTTCCTATATTGTAGACCCTGTTGTAGTTGATGAGCTTGCTGATATCGCAAGAGTATCCGGCTTGCCCGGCTATGACCGAAGGAGCATATTTCATGCACTAAATCAGAAAGCTGTTGCAAGGCGAATTTCAAAAGAACTAGGTAAACCCTATGATCAAGCTAATCTAATTATTGCGCACATGGGCGGAGGTATAACGGTAGGCGTTCACCAGGGAGGAAGAGTCATCGATGTGAACGACGCTCTCTATGGCGAAGGTCCATTTTCACCCGAAAGAGTAGGATCAGTGCCCACAGGTCATATGCTTGAGCTATGCTTTTGCGGGAGATATACGCAAAATGAGGTTAAAAAATTAATTGCTGGCAAGGGTGGCTTAGTTGCCTATTTAGGCACAAATGACGGCCGGGAAGTGGTAAAAAGGATAGAAGCTGGCGATGGAAAAGCCAAATTAGTGTACGAAGCTATGGCCTATCAGATCGCTAAGGAAATAGCTGCAGATGCAGCTGTACTATATGGCAATGTAGATGCTATTGTACTAACCGGAGGACTGGCGTATGATCAAATGCTTGTCCGGTTGATTGCCGAACGGGTTCGTTTTATTGCAGAAGTTAAGGTTGTTCCCGGTGAGAATGAAATGATTGCTTTAACAGAAGGAGCTTTGAGAGTGCTTAAAGGTGAAGAGACAGCAAAAGAGTATTAAAGATGCAAGCTAGTGTAAAAACGACTTTTACCAAGAACAGGAAATAAAAGATGGCATCAGCTTAACACTAAAGCTGATGCCATCTTTATTATAATTCCTACAATTTCGTTTTATCTGCTGCGTATTAAATCAAGCAAGGCATGAGCTGCTTTTTCAGGTCCTTTCTGTTCCCAGGACGGAATACTAAGCTGTGTACGCATTTCGCCGACGAACAAGCCGGTAGCACTAAAAGTATGGAAATAGCGTTTGGCGATTTCATCGTGCAGCCCGGGGTATTGAGCTGGGCCAAAGACGTTGGCGAAATAAGAGTGAACCAGACCGGAAGAAGTGGTAGTACCCTTACTCATTGCTGCTCCTGACCGGAATACTTCAAAAGCCTTCTGGATAGTGGGAAATTCGCGAATTGCAGGGTGAGCGTCATCAACTGCTTCAAAGTTATTGGCGTAAAGCACAATATCTACCGGATAGCCCTGAACGACATGCTTATAGGAGGTGATTGGCAATACGACACGGGCATTCGTTTGACCGGCATTCATAATAATAGTGCGATCAATTTGTCCGAAAGCATAGCCTGGCTGAAGATCATCGAGGCGGATAAATGCGCCTACTTCTGTTCCATAGCCAATGATTCTGTTACTGCTATCAATATCCAATGAACCCATATCATCGGCAATGACAATAATATCCTGAATATCGTCTCCTAAAACACGGAGAGATTCGAGCGTCTCAGACTTACCGGTACCGGTATCACCCATGACCAGGACAGTGGCTTTTTTACCTGTTTTCAGGATAATATGAAACAGCGCGCCATGGAAAGGCAGGCGCTGGTTTTTCATGACACAAATATTGTGCAGGGTTAGCGCCATCTTTTTTAAATAGCCGAAGTAACCAAACTCGGGACGTCCGGGAATAGCTCCAACTAAGAGATTATTGGCGTCGTCATCAAAATACACCGTAGGAAAGACGCCATACTCGTCAAGCGCTGAGCCTTGTAAGCCAAATAAGCAAATCGCATCCGGCTTTTTCTGCGCTAAAACCTGATCATCAGCTAATTCAAATAAGTTAGTTAGTGCGAAGCCTAAATCATAAAAAGTTTCATGAAAGTAGAGGTTGATCAGCATATCCCCAATCCGTGCGGGATAACACAGCCACTCGTCAGGATTAAGCTTTGTCCGGTGAAGCGGGTTGTCAGCTACCTCAATAAACTGGCCGGTACGCTTATTCATTGGTGGATCAATTACTAGTGGCGGAAATAACATGATGTCACGGATAACAGGGATAGCGTTCAGCGATTCATAGCCAGCGGTCTGCAGCAATGCTTTGGTAGTAGTAATCGCAGCAACACCGGCACCTGAAGATACTTGACGAAAAATATTGGGATGGCAGCCGCTTACATTGTCATATACACTGCGCCATACAGCGCGGACAAGATGCATAAGCTGTTCAGCACTAGTGTGGAAAGTCCGGTAGGGGCGCTTATCCAAGTCATCATCGCTGGAATGGCAGATAAGAAAACGATCAAAATTGCGCCAATAATTATAAAAATACCGCAGAAATTCTTCCAGTAAATGAGGGTCCCGTGTAAATTGCTCTGACTGGGGCACAATACTCGGAACCTGGCTAATAGGTAATTTAATCAGAGCCCGTATGGTGCTGATCAGGATTGCTGTGTCGCTTTCTGTGATCAGGTTCTTGTTGTTGAAGATGTCCAGAAGACGCGATTGGCGCCTGCCTAGCTCGCTCAGCATAATGGTTAGTACACGTTTAAATAATTCGCTGTCAACTAATTCTTCCGGCGTTTCACATATACGTTCTTTAATTTGAATAACTACTTTGCGATCAAAAATTTTGCTCTTGGCATTATTCATGATACTCATCCTCCATTTGCTAAAGTTTTCGTGAGAAAAAACGTCTTTCGTTGTTGCATTGCCGTAAGAATACGGAAAACCGCCAAAAGGAAAAAGCTAATAACAACAATCCAGCACATAATTCCCAGCGCATCATTCCCAACTCCTTTCGTAATGATAGTACTAGTTTGCTATAATTGTTTATTATACAGAAACGATGTTTATTATTTGAGTAAATTATAAAACTAATAGGGAGATTATTCAATCTATTTAGTCGCTTGTTGTGCCAATTTGCAAAAATAGTTCACATCGTGGAAAAAGATAGCCTCTTCCGTAAAAAACGTAATGAAGTTATAATAATGTGACGGCATTTTGAAAAATTAGGGCAGGGGGCGGTATATCATAGACAGTAAAGAACAAGCGAACAGTCCATATGGAACTGCACTAATTAAAGCGGTAAAAATACTGGAGTATTTAGGCACTCAGCCCCAGGGACAAGGTACAAGCGAAATAGCACGGCAAACGCAGATGAATAAAACTACAGTATTTAAGTTATTAGAGACACTGCAGTTAATCGGCTTTGTTGAGAAGTCTTTACACGACTCCCGCTACAAGCTTGGTTTTGGATTCATTAAAATTGCACACAACTCCTTACAGAGTTTAGATATTGTGAACCTGACTGCTCCTTTTTTGGATAAGCTTAATAAGGAAACAGATGAGACTGTCCATTTGGCTGTATTGAGCGAGGAAAGCTTGATTTATGTGGCGAAACTCGAGAGTACCCAGGCAGTTCGAACGATATCACGGATTGGCAGGACGGCGCCGCTTTATTGTACGGGAATGGGGAAAGCCATGTTATCCACATTTTCAAGTGAGGCATTAGAGCAGTATTTTAATGACACGAAGCTAGAGCAATATACTGCCAGTACCATTACTGATAAACAATTATTGATAGCAGAAATCAAAAAAATAAAAGAACAGGGCTATGCAATAGATAACAGCGAGCATGAAGACGATATACGCTGCATTGCAGTTCCTCTCGCGGCCAAAGGCCATTTATATGGCGCCGTGAGTTTAAGTGCACCAAAATACCGGATGGATGATGCAGTAGTAAACAGCTATTTGCCACTTGTTATTGGGGCACAAAAAAATATACAGGAAAGACTGGCGGTTGCATTCTAAAATCAAAGAGGCGTACATGCTGCTGCATGTATCGCCTCTTTGTTCATGTCTTAACGTAATGTAATGCAATAATTTAACAAAAAACAAAGTTTTTTTGAAACATATGGTGTAAAAATACAATATTTCAGCGTCAAATGACTTTTTATAAGAAAATTTGATTGTTTTTAAAGAATAATCGACAAACGGGAACATTTTTGGTATTATTAATGTCGTAGAAAATTTATAGTTTAAGAAAGCAATCACAGATGAAGTTTTCTCTGCTGCTTTGTTTCGTTAGACCTGCCTGATGACAGGTCTGAGGGGACTGGGGAGCTTATTTTGATATTGGTATGCTTAGCCAGAGGAGATGTAAAATGCAGATTACTACCCCGTATTACCTGATTGATGAAAAAAAACTATTACGCAATTTAGAAATCATTCAAAAGGTTCGAGAGCTTTCGGGAGCCAAATCAGTATTGGCACTAAAGTGTTTTTCAACCTGGTGTGTTTTTGACTTAATGCGTGAATATATGGACGGTACCACTTCCAGTTCTCTTTATGAAGCCCGTCTTGGCTTTGAAAAATTCGGCAAAGAAACGCATGCTTATTGTGTTGGTTACTCAGAAGAGGATGTTGTTGCTGTAAGTGAGTATGCCGATAAAATTATCTTCAACTCTATATCGCAATTGGAAAGATATTATGATGTTGTAAAATCCGCTAAACTCGGTTTGCGCGTGAATCCGGGAGTTAGCCATTCTCATTTTGATCTAGCCGACCCTGCCCGGAAGTTTTCTCGCTTAGGCGTTGTGGACAAGTCTGAGTTGGCAAAGCAAATTCCCCGTTTAAGCGGACTGATGTTTCATTATAATTGTGAGAATGACGATTTTGATGCTTTCACTCAGCAACTGGATGCCATTGGGGAAGAGTATGGGGACATGCTTAAAGAGCTCCAATGGGTAAGCCTTGGCGGCGGCTTGTATTTTACCAAAGAAGGTTATCCAATAGAAAAATTTAGCGAAAAGTTAGCTGAATTTGCCTGCAAGTATGATGTACAGGTATATTTGGAGCCGGGCGAAAGTGCTATTACAGGTTGTGCTGAACTGGTAACCAAGGTAGTTGATCTGGTACACAATGAAATGGATATTGCGATTGTTGATGCATCAGTAGAAGGGCATATGCTGGATTTATTAATTTACCGGCTGTCTGCCAAGGTTGATTCCGAAGCTACTGAATATCCATATATGGTTGCCGGCCGGTCTTGTCTGGCTGGAGATGTTTTTGGAACATTTCACTTTGCTGACAAGCTTCAAATTGGTAGTGAGATCCGGTTTGCCGATGCAGCCGGCTATACTATGGTTAAGAAGAATTGGTTTAATGGACTGCAGATGCCAGCTATCGCGGTGCGCAGGCTGGATGGTTCTGTTGAAGTTATCCGCAAATTTAGTTATACAGATTTCCTAAATAGTTTATCTTAAATATTTTACACAGGTACAGGAGGAAAGAAATGAGAAGAAATGTCTTAATTGTAGGTGCTGGTGGAGTGGGTCATGTGGTCGCCCATAAATGTGCGATGAATAATGATATCTTGGGCGATATCTGCATAGCTTCACTTACCCAGCAAAAATGTGATGCCATAATTGAAAGCATATTGCGCAAAAACCATCTGAAAGATCCGTCGAAAAAATTGTATTCACGTGAAGTGGATGCATTGAATATCCCTGCTTTAGTTCAGTTAATTCAAGAGACGAAATCAGAAATGGTTATTAATGTTGGGCAGTCCTATATTAATATGTCAGTGTTGGAGGCATGCATTCAAACCGGCGCAGTATACATGGATACTGCCATTCATGAAGAACCGGATAAAGTTTGTGAAAATCCACCCTGGTATGCCAATTATGAGTGGAAGCGCAAGGAACGTTGTGCGGAAAAAGGGATTACCGCCATCTTAGGAATTGGTTTTGATCCCGGAGTGGTAAATGCCTGGTGCGCTTTGGCTCAGAAAGAATATTTCGATACAATCGATACCATTGATATATTGGACGTAAATGCCGGCAGCCACGGCAAATATTTTGCTACCAATTTCGACCCTGAGATTAATTTCCGCGAGTTTAAAAAAGTATGGACCTGGGTTGACCGCCAATGGGTGCTTCAGAAGGTTCATTCTATTAGAGTCGACTATGATTTTCCTGTCGTTGGAAGCTGCCCGGTTTATCTAACCGGACATGATGAGCTGCATTCCCTTTCTAAAAATATTGATGCCAATTCGATTCGTTTCTGGATGGGCTTTGGCGATCATTACTTGAATGTGTTTTCTGTTCTGACTAACATTGGTCTTACTTCGGAAGTGCCGGTAAAAATAGCTGAAGGCGTGGAAATTGCTCCAATTAAGATCTTAAAGGCATTATTGCCTGATCCATCTTCACTAGCCCCCGGATATACCGGTAAAACTTGCATTGGCAACTTTATCCGTGGTACTAAAAACAATGAGAAACGGGAAATTTTTATATACAATATTTGTGATCATGCCGAGTGTTACCAGGAAGTGGAGTCTCAGGCTATCAGCTATACAGCCGGAGTACCGGCAGTAGCTGCTGCTATTCTGGTTGCCCGCGGTGAATGGGATGCTAAGCAAATGGTGAATGTAGAAGAATTGGATCCCACTCCATTTATCAAGCTGTTGGATACAATGGGCTTGCCTACTCAAGTGCTTGAAGCGCCAGTGGCATTTGAAGCTCCGGTAATAAAATCTATCGAATCTATTTGAAAATGACAAAACCCTCCTGGTATTTACCAGGAGGGTTCTATTCTTTTACAATGCACTATAGGCCATCGCTCCGGCAGACAACCACATAAATACTGCTGAGACCTGATTAATCCGGTGACGCCACTCGGCGAAGTGCGTCTGGCGGCCGATGAATCTGCCGGCAACCGCCAGCAAAAAGAACCAAACCCAGGAAACTGCAATACAGGCAAAGGTGAACAAGGATTTTTCAATTCCCTCATAACTGCTGGAACTCGTACCGATTACACCGATTGTATCCATTACGGCATGAGGGTTTAGCAGCGATACGGAGGCAGCAAAGATGATTTGTTGGCGAGGTGATATTTTCTCTGCAGCTGCTTCAGTATTGGTATCATGAGTGTCATTCCAGGTAATCCAGCCCATGTAAGTTAAAAATAGGATACCAATTGTCAATAGTATAAGCTTAAAAAGTGGAAATTTCAGCAAAAATAAGGATACTCCCTGTACTGCTAGTAATATTAAGGCCGTATCACATAGGGCTGCAGTAAAAATAACGGGCAATACATGAAGGAAGCTGGTATGTGATGCTCCCTGTTGAAAGACAAATAAATTCTGTACTCCTAGAGGAAGTATTAGTCCAAGTGCCAAGATAAGTCCATGCAAAAATGCTTGTACCATGTGTCCTCTCCTAATCATAGTTTTCTATATTATAATGGAATATGATGGTTAAAGGAACATGAATTCATTTCATGCGAATGTAAAACGGATAGTATGACAAGCACCTGGGAAAATAAGAAGCAGGATAAAAACAGCAGATATCGAAAATGATTATTAATAACACATATATATTTTTTTACTCCAATAAATAGATAGAGGTGAATGTAATGAAAGCTAAGGATATTATGGTGACAGAAGTAATTACGATCAAACAGCATGCAACTATCGAAGAAATTGCCCGAGTGCTTATTGATAATAAAATATCAGGAGTACCAGTAGTCGATGAAGCTGGTCATCTAATGGGAATGGTTACAGAAGGCGATTTGTTACATAAGGAAACAAACCCGCGCCTGCCTCATGCCGTTAATATTTTAGGGGCAATTATCTATTATAACGGAGTAGAGCAGTACAATGAAGACTTTAAAAAAATGATGGCCAGTCAGGCCTTAAATATTATGACAGATAAGGTAATCACAGTTACAGCCGAACAAGAAGTAGAGGATATTGTAAAGTTAATGCTTGAACATGGAATCAAGCGGGTACCCGTAATGGAGGGTGAGCGGATCATTGGTATCATCAGTAGGGCTGATATTGTAAAATGCCTGCTGCTATAAGTGAATAGTCCCTAATAGCAGTAAGGAGGTTAAGATATGAATGACATTATTCAAAATATCAAAACAAGAAGAAGCATCCGCAAATATGATAAACGGCAGATCACCGATGAGGCTTTAGGGTCAATTATAGAAGCCGCTCAATATGCGCCTAGCGGCAGCAACAGCCAATCATGGCTTTTTACTGTTATTCAAAAGCAGGAAATACTCAGCGAACTTAACCAGCTTATACGGCGGGCTTTTGCGGGTGCTACATTTGATGAACACGAATACCCGGCTAAAATAAGGAGTAAACAAGCAGCAGAAAAGGAGCACTACTGTTTTTATTATCATGCGCCTACTCTGATTGTTGTTACCAATAAACAAGACTATCCGAATGCAATGGCAGACAGTGGCTTAGCACTGGAAAATATTTTTCTTACAGCTCATTCTTTGGGACTTGGCAGCTGCTGGGTCAATCAGTTAGCCTGGCTTTGTGCGGTACCGGAAGTCAGGGCTGCCCTAACCCAGCTTGGTATTCCCGAAGATCACTTTGTTTGCGGAGCCGCTGCCATAGGATATCCGGATGGTCCTCAGCCACCGGCTCCGCTTCGGAAACCTGGCACAGTGAATTTGGTACGGTAATATGAAAATTGCTGCTATTGGTGATTCAATAACGTACGGCTTTCCGTACTCCCCGTGTGCTTCCTGGCTGGATATAGCGGCGCGGCATTTTGGACTGGAGTATCTGAACTGTGGTGTAAACGGCGATACAACCAGTCAAATGATGCAGCGCTTTATCCGGGATGTCAGCTATTATCATCCTACCCATGTCATTGTCATGGGAGGAACCAATGATGTTTTTGAGTCAGTCAGTACGAAAGAAATACTGGATAACATTGTGCGTATCATTGCGTCATCCCGGGACAACGGCATAACTCCTATTCTTGGTTTGCCGATACCCTGCAGTGACTTGTGGGCGGAAGAACAGCTTAGCGAATACCGGGATCAGCTTCGTACAATTGCATATGCTCAATTTATAGATGTCATTGATTTTTATTCTGCTATGGCCGGTGAAGGCGGTTTGGGCAGTAAGGACTGCCTATACTGCGATGGAGTTCATCCGAACAAGGCAGGTTATGAGGTAATGGCAGCAGTTGCAATTGAGTTTATGGAGAGAAGCCTTATGATGCATAAAAAAGATGCGGAACTGAAATAATTTACTAACAAGCTAATTTCCAATCTGCGTGGAGGTGACTTAAGATGAGCAGCAATGATGGTAAGCAGAAGCTTAGCAAGCTGCAGTATAAAGTGACACAGGAAAATGGCACAGAGCCTCCTTTTCAGAACGAGTATTGGGACAACAAGCAAGAAGGCCTCTATGTGGACATTGTGTCGGGAGAACCTTTATTCAGCTCGAAAGATAAATTTGACTCCGGCTGTGGCTGGCCGAGCTTTACAAAACCAGTGCAGCAGGAAAATGTTAAGGAGAAAACAGATAAGAGCCATATGATGATTCGTACGGAAGTACGCAGCAAAGAGGCTGATTCTCATTTGGGACATGTTTTCACTGATGGTCCTCAGCCTACGGGACTACGTTATTGTATTAACTCGGCCTCCTTACGTTTTATACCAAAAGGCGAATTAGAAAAAGCGGGGTATAGTGAGTTTTTAAAATTATTTGAGAAATAATCGGTTTTCCAAATATTACTGGTAAAAAAATACACTGTTATTTTTATAGAAAAGACACTTGACTTGCAAGTGTGCACACAGTATAATCAAAACAAGTTAATATTCAAAACATGATGAACAGGAAGCCAAAATGTAAGGTGTTCAGAGAGACGGCGGTTGGTGCGAGCCGTTCTACCGAGCAAGAAAGTTCCGCCTGGGAGTGGCTGGTGATGAATTAGCAAGGGTTCCGCCCGATACAGCGGCTAAAGTTGGCTGAAAGGCAACATGGGTGGCAACGCGGGAACAGTTCTCGTCCCTAACAGGGATGAGTGCTTTTTTATTTGCAGACACATGGAGTATTTTTAGTCTAATCTGGGTGGCAACGCGGGTTTAAAGCTCGCCCCAATTATGGGGTGAGCTTTTTTATTTTCACGATGGTTTCACTAACTATTAAAAATGGGGGTAAAACAATGAAAGTATTAGTTTCTGAAGCGATAGCCGAAAAGGGTGTTGAGACACTTCTACAAGAGGGCGCGACAGTTGATGTAAAACCTAACTTGACCCGGCAGGAGCTGCTGGAAGCTATTGGTGATTATGATGCGTTAATTGTTCGCAGCAATACCGATGTTAATGAAGAATTATATCAGAAGGCCACTCGTCTGAAGGTAGTGGGGCGAGCTGGCAACGGAGTAGACAACATCGATATGGAAGGTGCCACCAAACGGGGGATTATTGTTGTAAATACTCCTGAATCCAATGTTGTCTCAGCCGCGGAACTTACTATTGGACTGTTGCTTGCGACCTGCCGTAATATTCCCCAACTGCAGAAACGGCTGAAAGAAAAAGTTTGGGATCGCTCAGGGCTTAAAGGAATAGAATTACAGGGAAAAACTGTTGGTATTGTAGGCTTGGGTCGGATTGGCTCTTTAGTTGCAACTCGGTTAAAATCATTTGGGATGAATATTATTGGTTATGATCCGTATATCAGTGATACCCGGTTTAAACATCTCGGAGTTGAGAAAAAAGAGAAGCTCGAAGAGCTTATGAAAGCTTGTGATATCCTTACCGTCCACACTCCTAAGACGGAAGAGACATATGGCATTATTGGCAAAAACCAGTTTAAAGCTGCTAAAAAAGGGTTGGTAGTCATCAATTGCGCTCGTGCCGGTATCGTTAATGAAGAGGCCTTGGTGGAAGCTTTGCAGAATAAGACCGTTGCCCGTGTGGGGATTGACGTGCCCGAGGGTGAGCCGAAGGTCATTTCGCCTTTGCTGGATTTTGATAATGTTGTTGTAACTCCTCATGCCGGGGCCGATACGAAAGAAGCTCAGGATAATGTGGGTATTACAATAGCACAGGAAGTAATTTCAGCGCTAAGAGGTGAAATGGTACCTAATGCTGTCAATTTGCCGACTCTTCATACGCAGGATCTGGAAGCAGTTAAAGCGTATCTAAAATTAGGCGAGACCTTAGGCAAGCTATATTATCAACTGGAAAAAGAAGCAGTTGAAAAGGTGGAAATTCTCTACCGGGGCGAGGTAGCGGCATTGGAGACTTCCGTGATTTCTCTCGCCATATTAAAGGGCCTGTTTGAACCTATTCTGAAAGAACGGGTAAATTACGTCAATGCCAATGTTATTGCGAAAAGCAGAGGCGTAGGTGTAACGGAAAGCAAAGAATCAGCTGTAGATAGTTACCTGACATTGATAACCGTCAAAGTTATCTCCAAGAATAAAGAGTTCACCATCAGTGGAACAGTATTTGGTAAGGGTGAATTGCGAATCGTCGAAATTAATGGCTACGAATTTGATGTAAACCCCTCACCGTTCATGCTGATAGCGGAAAACATTGATAAGCCCGGCGTAATTGGTCAAATGGGTACGCTGCTGGGGGTTGGCAAAGTGAATATTGCCACTATGCAGTTGGGGCGCAAAATTGCTGATCAACGGGCCATGATGGTTTTAACGATTGATTCCGCTGTTTCTAAAGAAACTTTAGAATTTTTGAGCGGTATCGAAGGAATTATACGAGCGCACTACGTAAAAATATAAGCAATAAGGGCTCGCTAAAAAGAAGCATATCGATTATTATATAGGATATATAGCATAAACAACATCTACCGGTTCTGGTGAAGCTGGAGGTGAAAGTGTGATACCTATCCGTGACAATATTCGTTCCCGGTCTATTCCGATCACCGGCTATATCCTGATTATTAGTACAGCTGTTATTTTTATGAAGGAATTAATGCTGGAAGACGGACAGCTTGACCAGATGGTTGCGACATTTGGTTTGATACCTGCCGTATTTTTAAGTGGTTTGGACAGCAGGTTGACTGATATTACCGTCTATTTGCCCTTAGTGACCAATCTTTTCTTACATGGCGGTTGGCTGCATGTTATTGGAAACTTGTGGTATCTAAAGATTTTTGGCGATAATGTGGAAGATCGACTGGGACATGGTAATTTTCTTATCTTTTATCTGCTCTGCGGAATTATTGCTAACCTGGCGCAGGTTATTGTAGATCCTGCCTCTACTGTTCCGACCATCGGGGCAAGCGGCGCAATTTCCGGAGTGCTAGGTGCCTATTTCATTAGTTTTCCATTGGCAAAGGTAAGCACATTAATACCGATCTTCTTCTTTGTAACGATTATTGAAATACCGGCAATGCTGTTTTTAGGCCTTTGGTTTGTATTACAGCTGCAAAGTGGAACTGCTTCCCTTTATATGGCTGGCACTAATGTAGCTTGGTGGGCACATATTGGTGGATTTGCAGCCGGAGTGATTCTTGTTAAATTGTTTCCCAGGCGTAACAGCTACTAAATAAAACAGAGGAGACCATCGCTGGCGATGGTCTCCTCTGCTTTTGTGATAATATATAAATTACGTGTCTAATTGAAATTCCAATGTAATGAGTAACGCTTCATTTTCCGGAACAATACTATAGTAAGAAGCATAAGCCAATAGTTTGCGAAATGACTTTTGCTGCTGTGGCGACTCACCAATAATCGAAGGGATCCTAATTAAGACAAGTGCCTTATTATTGAAATTTTCGACTACGGTAACATTATTCGAAGCCTGCCTGATTGTTTTAGTAATGCGAATAAACGTAGAGCGTTTCATTAAAACCCCTCCCTTACGTAAAATAACGTTTTAGTTCATTATAGCGCAAATATTACATAAAACCAATGTGGCAGATTTTGCTGCTTCATTAGTAAAGGTATTTATCAAGATAATTATATGATAAAGCTTGATAATCCATGATAAACATTTCATAGGAAATTCAAGCAGCATTCTTTTACCGCTTTAAAGGATTATTTCAAATAATGTATAATTATGTAAAAGAAAGCGGAAAAGGGAGGAATAATGGTGAATTTTAATTTTACAGATATCATCTGGATCTTTTTCTTACTTGTTACCGTTTTGCCAATGGTACAGCAAAGAAGTATAGCCATGAGGCGTATTAACATTTTGCGGCGAATTGAGGGCAAGCGCAGCTCCCGGGTAATCAGCTTAATTCACCGGCAAGAATCCATCAGTTTTTTAGGGATTCCAATCAGCCGTTATATTAATGTGGAAGATTCAGAGCAAATTCTCCGGGCAATCCGCCTAACTCCGGATAATATGCCAATTGATTTGGTATTGCATACTCCAGGCGGATTAGTGCTGGCATCAGAGCAAATAGCCAGAGCTTTACAGCAGCACAAAGCAAAAGTAACTGTGTTTGTTCCCCACTATGCCATGTCAGGCGGAACAATGATTGCTCTTTCGGCCGATGAAATTGTATTAGATCTGAATGCAGTGCTGGGACCCGTTGATCCACAGCTAGGGCAGTATCCTGCGGCATCGATTCTCAAGGTGGTTCAACAAAAGAAGATTAACCGGGTTGATGATAATACACTAATTCTGGCTGACCTTGCCCAAAAAGCCATTTTTCAGGTTAAGGATTTTCTCAAAAGTATTTTATTGGATAAAATGCCTGCTGATAAGGCGGAAGAATTGGCGAAAGCACTTTCCGACGGTCGTTGGACACATGACTATCCTATTACCTGTGACAAATTGCGAGAAATGGGAATCCCCACAATTTGCAACGAAATGCCGCTGGAAGTATATGAACTTATGGACCTTTATCCCCAGCCTGCCCAACAACGGCCTTCTGTTCAGTATATTCCTCTGCCCTACGGGTCTGATAAAAAGAATATGAATACACGGGTTTAATTGTTCGGTGAGAAAGGTTTAATTAAGGTAGTTAATAGGATACTATAACTACCTTTGTTTTTATAGTGGTTGTCAGCTGCCGGCTGCAAGAAAAGTGAGGTGTTACTCTCGTGGAAATCAGGCAATTAAAAACATTTATGAGTATTGTGAAACTGGGGAATTTCTCACAGGCCGCTCACTATTTAGGGTATACGCAATCGACAGTAACAACTCACATTCAATTGCTGGAGAAAGAATTGAATACGCTGCTCTTTGAAAGGTTTGGTCACCAGCTAATGCTGACAACCGACGGGGAAAGGCTTTATGAATATGCTGAACAAATTACCAGACTGGCCGAGGATGCTAAAAATGAACTGGAGCATTTTGATACTCCCCGGGGACCGATTATAATCGGCATGCCCGAGTCGTTGTGCGTCTATTATTTAACGGACTTGTTAAAAGAATATACTGCTTTATATCCGGATGTGGAGCTAAAACTCATATTCGGTATCAGCAGTGATTTCCGGAATTTGTTACGAAGAAACATGATGGATTTAGCCTTCATTTTGGAGGAAACTAGCAAAGATGCAGATTTGGTCAGTACATTACTATGGCCTGAGCCAATTGCTATGGTCGTATCGCCCGATCACAAACTTGTTAAAGCTGGCAAAGCAGAGCTAAAGGATCTTCATGGAGAAACCTTGCTATTTGTTGAGTCAGGAAGTACTTACCGGTCTGCTTTGGAAACCGGTTTAGCTAAGGCTGCCGTTCATCCCAGAACTGTTATGGAAATCTGCCACATCCAAACGATTAAACAATTTGTTTGTGCCAACTTAGGGATAACCGTACTACCGAAGGTAGCGGTAAAGGAGGAGCTTGCAGCGGGAACTTTGGTAGCGTTACAATGTCCGGGCATTACGTTCAAGACCAATACGTATCTGGTATATCATAAAGATAAATGGCTTTCTCATGGAATTCGAGCTTTTCTCAAACTTGTGCAGGAAAGATTACTAAAGTAAGGCATGCTGATAAAAAGATTGTTTTTAAAAGGACAGTATGGTAAAGTAAATTCATTAAATCAAATGGTTTTAGCAATGGGGCTATAAATGTTACTACATTTATGCCCTTTTTTTGTTATTGTATAGGAACTCTCATAAGAAGGAGTTAGATAAATCTGTGAAAGATTATAGCAGCGAAGTTAAGCTGTTGATGGCCTCAGAAGCGGGGTTAGTAGTTGAGTTCGAGTCGGTAATTTCACCGGAAATTAATGGACTTGTTCAGCAGCTAATGAAGCGGCTTATGCATAAGCCGCTAGCGGGAATTATCGAGGTTGTTCCGACTTATAAGTCCGTAACAGTTTATTTTGATCCTTTACAAACGACTCGGCAGCAGGTAATTCAATTCATTAAGCAGCTGTTAGCCCAGATTAAACCTGTAGATACAACTCCCCTGGCAGCGCGGATAGTTCATATTCCTGTCTGTTATGGCGGTGTTTTCGGACCAGATCTGGAATTCGTGGCCCGCTATACGGGCTTGTCAACGCAGGAGGTTATGAGTATTCATACCGCAAAGCCTTACTTGGTATATATGCTTGGCTTTACTCCCGGCTTTCCCTACCTGGGCGGAATGTCGGAGCAGATTGCAGTGCCGCGCCAGGAAAAACCACGTACGAGGGTACCTGCCGGTTCAGTTGGTATCGGCGGCAATCAAACCGGCGTCTACCCAATTGAAAGCCCGGGCGAATGGTGGCTAATCGGCCGTACCCCAATCAAGACCTTCCAACCGTCAAGCAATGACCCTTTCCTGGTCTCAGCGGGAGACTATTTTCACTTCTTCTCGATATCGATAGAAGAGTATTTTGTGATCAGGCACGAAGTCGAGACCGGTATGTACGTACCGGAAATAAGCTATATGAGATAGAAGGTGATTGCGGTGATTACAATAATTCAGCCAGGTGATTTTACGACAGTTCAGGATGAGGGCCGCTGGGGTTATCAGGCTTATGGTATGCCGATTGCCGGAGCAATGGATCGATACGCTTGCCGGACTGCCAATTTGCTAGCAGGAAATTCATTGCAGGCTGCCGTACTGGAAATGACTGCAGCGGGAGCAGCTTTTAAGTTTGATCAAGAGCAGTATGTTGCAGTCTGCGGGGCAGAAATGCAAGGAAAGGTAAATGGCCAGCCAGTTGCAAACTGGTCGTCTTTCCTTGTACCCAAAAGGGGAGAACTCCGTTTTGAAGCTGCTGAAAAAGGCTACCGGGCCTATTTGGCTGTTCACGGCGGCTTTGCAGTGCCTGTTGTTTTAGGCAGCCGTTCAACTTGCACGCGGGCAAAAGTGGGTGGTTTTGAGGGAAGAACCCTGCGGCAGGGTGATGTACTGTATGTTGGAGAAGACAGCGCTTTTTCAGTGTCTGCAACCGAGCTGGGAAGTGAATATATTCCTGACTACACCAGAGAAATTAAGCTGCGCGTTTTGCTTGGTCCTCAGGATACGATGTTCAGCCGGGAAACGATAGAAAAATTCTTGAAGAGTACTTATGCGGTTACCAATCAAATAGACAGAATCGGTTATTGGCTAAAAGGTCCAAAAGTTGTGCATCTTGATAAGGCAGATATCGTATCTGATGCCATGTGGCCGGGGGCTATTCAGATACCATCAAACGGCATGCCTTTTATTATGATGGCTGATCATCAGACTACAGGCGGATTTGCTAAAATCGGATCTGTTATCGGTGCAGATCTGTCTAAACTTGCGCAGGCAAGACCGGGAGATACCATTCACTTTTGCCTGATCGGAGAAGCTGAGGCAGTTCAGGCATTGCGGGAAGAGCAGCAGTGTTATGCTGCAATCAGAAAAACTGTAACACTGTAAACGGGCCGCTTCAATAAAATTGAAGTGGCCTATTTAATTTTTCAAATTTACATTTTGACAAGGTTAATGATATGATGAGTGGCAAGCAGATTAAAGTTAATAAGTAAGTGAAGCAAAGGCGCTTCGGACAAAGATCTATCTTTGTTTGGAGTGTCTTTTTTGTTGTAAATCAGGTAGGGAGGTAGTTGAATGTACGGGGTTGATTTAAATTGTGACTTAGGAGAAAGCTTTGGCGCCTACACAATGGGATTAGATGAAGAAATTCTGCCATTTGTCACATCTGCCAATATTGCATGTGGATTTCATGGCGGTGATCCGGGAGTAATGCGCAAGACAGTGTTGCTAGCTCTTCAAAATGAAGTTGCTATTGGAGCTCATCCTGGCTTGCCTGATTTGATTGGTTTTGGCAGGCGCAATATGGAGATAACTTCGCAGGAAGCATATGACATGGTTGTTTACCAGATTGGTGCACTCGAGGGTTTCGTGAAAGCGGCAGGCGGAAAAATGCAGCATGTTAAACCTCATGGTGCGCTGTACAATATGGCGGCAAAAAAACAAGAGCTTGCCGAGGCTATTGCTGAAGCGGTATACAAGGTAAATCCGGAATTGATATTATTTGGTCTTTCCGGCAGTGAATTAGTACTGGCAGGAGAGCGGATTGGCCTAAGAACAGCACATGAAGTGTTTGCCGACCGGACATATCAGGCTGACGGGGCCCTGACTCCGCGAAAACAGCCTGATGCTTTAATCACCAACCAGGAACAAGCTGTTGCCCAGGTGGTTCGCATGGTCAAGGAAGGTACAGTACTCTCACAGCAGGGAGCGCAGGTTGCTATCAAAGCAGATACGGTATGCCTGCATGGTGATGGAGCACATGCCCTGGTGTTTGCCCGTCATATTCGCCGTATTTTGGCGCAGGAAAACATTGCGGTTCGGTCGGTGTCACACGGTTAGAAAACTTGCTCAACCAGCAGTAAATGGGACAGATAGAGGTGATCAAATTGAACGAAGTGGATCTGGTTCCTTTTGGTGAGACATCAATTTTAGTAGAATTTGGCCGGGGAATTAACCCGGAGACACATAAAAAGGTAAAAACGCTGACTAATTATCTTGAGCGACAGCCTTTTGCGGGGATGCTTGAGTATGTTTCTGCTTTTTCGAGTGTTACCGTTTCTTATGATCCAATGAAAGTAAGAAGCTTACAACGTGAGCAAGGCAGGACTGCAACTACCGCCTATGAAGCGGTAACCAGCTTACTGACGGAGATTATTGCCAAAATGGAGCAAGGGAAGGAAGAACAACCGCGTGAGGTGCGAATCCCGGTATGCTACGGAGGAGAGTTTGGACCTGATCTGGCATTTGTAGCCGAACATAACGGGTGCACTCCGGAAGAGGTTATTGCTATTCATTCGGGAGGCCAATATCTCGTATATATGCTTGGCTTTGCACCAGGATTTCCGTATCTGGGGGGGATGTCCGACAAGATTGCTGCTCCCCGGAGGCAATCTCCCCGAATGGAAATTCCTGCAGGATCAGTTGGCATTGCGGGCTTGCAGACCGGTGTATATCCCATTGCTACGCCCGGAGGCTGGCAGCTAATCGGACGAACGCCGCTTGATTTGTTTTGTCCTAATGAACAGCCGCCTACTCTTTTGCAAGCAGGCGATCTGATTACCTTCTATCCGATTTCTCCCGGGCAGTATGCGCAGCATAAGGAGGATGGAGGTAAATGACAATAAAAGTAATTCGTCCTGGATTGCTTACCAGTATTCAGGATTTGGGAAGATATGGCTATCAGAAATACGGGGTTATTGTCAGCGGTGGTATGGATGCTTATTCTTTGCGGCTGGCGAACCTGCTTGTGGGGAATGCCGAGAATGAAGCCGTACTGGAAATTAGCTTATCAGGGCCGACCTTGCTGGTGGAAGAAGGGACTCTTTTTAGCATAACCGGAGGTGATTTATCACCCACCATCAATGGCGAGCCTGTACCCATGGGAAAGCCGGTTTACTTACGCGAGTCAGGTGTACTGCAATTTGGAGCATGTAAGTCAGGCTGCCGCTGTTACTTCTCCGTTGCTGGCGGTTTTGCAGTTGCTGCTGTTATGGGGAGTAAAAGCACCTATTTGCGGGCTGGCATAGGCGGATACCAAGGAAGGGCCTTGCAAGCTGGAGATGAGCTTACTGTGGATGCACCGGGCAAGAAGTCCACACAATTTATTGATAATCTGACGCAAAAAAAGTCTACATCCTCAAGCGTCTTTCATACAACAGACTGGTATGTTGGCAGAGAACATATTCCTGCGGCTGGTGATTCGGTCAGAATCCGGATTATGCTTGGCAGCCAGTATGAGCAATTCAATGAGACCAGTAAGGCAAGACTGTTCCAGGATGCCTTTCAGGTAACGGCGCAGGCCGATCGAATGGGATACCGTCTGGCTGGCTCGGCTTTACAGCTGACAGAGCCGTTGGAAATGATTTCAGAAGCGGTAGCTTTAGGAACCATCCAGGTACCGCCAGATGGAAATCCGATTATTTTATTGGCCGACAGGCAAACAGCAGGCGGCTATCCCAAGATTGGGCAGGTTGCTGCTGTTGATGTTGCAAAAGTAGCTCAAATCAAGCCTGGCAGGAAAATCTGTTTCTCTAAAGTTTCGATAAAGGAAGCGGAAGAGCTTTATCTGGCAAGAGAAGAGCATATTTGCAAATTGAGCAAGGCAATTCAATTAAAGATGCAATAGTAAAGTGAGGAATATGGATGTTTACGATTACTGAAATAAAAGAAATCATCAAAATGGTAACTGAATCACCAGTGCAGCATTTTGCATTGGAACAAGGAAATACGAAGATCGTCATTGATCGGGTCTCAGCAAACCAGTCTAGCCCCATTGCAGTACCGGCTGCTGCTGAGCAGATAACTCTAAAACCTAATCAAGAACAGAAGGCAGAACACCCGGCAGAGTTTCAGCCTATTCTATCTACATCAGTGGGGACATTTTATGCTGCTTCTGAGCCCGGTGCCGATCCTTTTGTAAAGCCAGGCCAAAAGGTAATGGCAAATACAGTGGTTTGCGTTCTCGAAGCAATGAAATTATTCAATGAAATAGAAGCAGGCATCACTGGCGAGATTGTTGAGGTTTTATGCAAGGATGGAGAATTTGTGGAATATGGTCAGCCCCTATTTTTAGTTAAACCGGAATGACCTGATTTAATCAGCAAATTCCTTTATGAAATGAGCTTTGGTTGAAGGAGGTGTACTGCCAGAGCATTCCCTGATTAAATTTACGTGTAAAGGAGTAAAGGATTATGTTGACACTTTTAGGTATTGCTGTGGTTATTGCCGGTTTCGCATTGCGGTTTAATCCGCTGCTTGTGGTTGTTGTTGCAGGTATTGTAACTGGCCTGGCAGGAAATCTGCCTGTCGAGAAAATCTTAACTATTTTTGGGGAAGCTTTTGTTAAAAACCGCTATCTCTCATTATTTATTCTTACGCTTCCTGTAATTGGCCTATTGGAACGCAATGGCTTAAAAGAGCAAGCCCAGGCCTTAATTCGTAAGGTTAGTGCTGCTACTACCGGGCGTATCCTGATTCTTTACCTGTTTATTCGTGAATTGGCGGCAGCCTTGGGGCTTACGGCTCTGGGAGGCCATGCACAAATGGTGCGTCCGCTTATTTCGCCCATGGCAGAAGCTGCTGCCGAAAACAAACATGGTAATCTGCCGGATAGTACCCGCAATAAGATTAAAGCGTTTTCCGCATCTGCCGATAATGTAGGTGTATTTTTCGGAGAAGATATATTTATCGCCTTTGGTGCTATTCTGCTGATGAAGAGTTTCTTTGAGCAAAACGGAATCATCCTGGAGCCGTTGCATATTGCAATGTGGGGTATTCCTACCGCTATTGCGGCCTTTATTATCCATGGTACCCGGCTGTATTTACTGGACAGGACAATTGAACAGGAAGTGCAGGCGGGTACATTGGGAAATGAACAAGTAAAGGAGCTGAAAAAACATGATTATCAGTCTTGATTATATATATTATGTAGCAGGTTTGTTTGTAGCTATTATTGCTCTGCTTGCTTTCAATGATAAAGGTAATTCCAAGAGAATATTGACAGGTACCTTTTGGGGGCTCTATGCAATTTCTTTTTTATTCGGCAATAGCATTAAACCTATGTATGTAGGAATTATGATTATCCTTATGGCAGTTATCGCTGGTATTGGTGGTGTACGCATGGGGAAACATGATGAAGCCACAACGGAAAAGAGGATGGGGCAATCGAAAAAACTTGGAAACTGGCTGTTTATGCCTGCTTTGCTTATCCCGGTTATTACCATTATCGGTACCGTTGGCTTAAAAGATGTGAAGATTGGTGCTTTACAATTATTAGATAAAGCTAACGTAACGCTTGTAAGCTTAGGCGTAGCGTGCGTTATTGCCCTGCTGGCAGCCATGGTATTGACAAAAGAAGGCGGCCTACGGCCAATTAAAGAATCACGGCGCTTAATGGATGCTATCGGTTGGGCCGCCGTATTGCCGCAAATGCTGGCAACTTTAGGAGCATTGTTTGCCGCTGCAGGTGTAGGTCAGGTTGTTTCTCAACTCGTAAGCTCAGCAATTCCAGTAGATAACCGCTTTATGGTTGTTTTTGCCTACACAGTAGGGATGGCGCTGTTTACAATGGTTATGGGTAATGCCTTTGCCGCTTTCCCTGTTATGACCGCAGGTGTCGGGCTGCCGCTGATTATTAATCTGCATGGTGGAGATGCAGCTGTTTTAGCAGCAATCGGCATGTTTTCCGGTTATTGCGGAACCTTGATGACGCCTATGGCCGCTAACTTTAATATTGTTCCGGCAGCATTACTCGACTTGCCTGATAAGAATGGTGTTATAAAGGCCCAGGTTCCAACAGCACTGCTCTTATTGACCGTGAATGTATTTTTAATGTACTTCCTGGTATTTTAAGAGATATCCACTGACGGCAAGTTCACTTGCCGTCAGTGATTTGTGATTAAGGAGACAATTATGTTTAAGAAGATATTAATTGCTAACCGGGGAGAAATTGCCGTCCGAATTATTCGAAGCTGCCGCGAAATGGGGATAAAGACTGTGGCGGTTTATTCTGCGGCAGATCGTAATGCTTTGCACGTACAACTTGCCGATGAGGCTTATTGTATTGGTGACACTTCTGCCAAAAGCAGTTATTTGAATGTTACTAATGTAATCAGTACTGCCATACATTCTCAGGCAGAGGCAATCCATCCCGGCTATGGTTTTCTTGCCGAAAACGCTGATTTTGCTGAAATCTGTGAGGAGTATGGTATGGCTTTTATTGGCCCGTCACCCCAGGCTATCCGAAAGATGGGTGCTAAAGCCGTGGCCCGGGAAACAATGAAAACAGCGGGCGTACCTACTGTTCCGGGTACAGAGGGGATTATCGATGATTTGGAGGAAGCTGTTCAGGTTGCCCGTGTGATCGGTTATCCTGTGATTGCCAAGGCAACGGCCGGTGGCGGCGGGAAAGGCATGCGGGTAGCTAATGATGAAGAGGAATTAAGAAGATCCATTCGTCAGGCGCAGAAGGAAGCGGAAATGGCTTTTGGAAATGCAGGGGTATATCTGGAAAAATATTTAGAAGAGCCACGGCACATCGAAATTCAAGTCATGGCAGACAAATATGGTCATATTGTTCATCTGGGAGAAAGGGACTGCTCCATTCAGCGCCGTCATCAAAAGTTGATCGAGGAAGCGCCGTCACCTGCTCTTAATCCGGAACTAAGGGAGCAGATGGGGAAGGCAGCAGTATTGGCTGCTGCTGCTGTCGATTACTATGGTGCCGGTACAGTAGAATTTTTGCTGGATAAGGATGGACAATTTTATTTCATGGAAATGAACACTCGCATCCAGGTTGAGCATGGAGTAACAGAAATGATAACGGGAAAAGATCTAATCCGGGAGCAGATCGCTATAGCAGCAGGGGAATTTTTGTCTTTTGGTCAGCAGGAGGTCACTGTCAATGGCTGGGCCATTGAATGCCGGATTAATGCTGAGAATATAGAAAGAAACTTCATGCCGGCACCGGGCCGGGTTGTAAAGTATCTGCCGCCTGGTGGATTTGGTGTCCGTGTCGACAGTGCTGCTTATTCCGGTTATGATATCTCTCCCTTTTATGATTCCATGGTGGCAAAAGTAATTGTCTGGGGAAAAGACCGTACTGATGCGATTGAGCGGATGAAACGGTCTTTAGATGAGTTTGTCATCGAAGGAATTAAAACAACGATTCCCTTTCATCAAAATTTACTGGAGCACGAAGTATTTGTAGATGGTGTTTTTAATACCCGCTTTTTGGAAGAATATAAGGAGGTCCTATGCAGCGACACTCAGGAGAAGAGATCATAAAGTTATTTACCGAACTGGCTCCTTATATTAATGATATTGTTGTTGAAGATGTGGGTATTTCTGTAATTAAAGACGGTGTATATACGGCCTATGTTCCCGGTAAATCCTTTGATCTGGGACTAAAAGCCGGAGAGCCGATGAAAGGGCAGGTCAGTGAACAATGTATTAAGACCGGCAGCCGGGTCATACGCATGATCTCCCGGGAACAATCGGCGTTTGATATTCCCTACATTGCCTGCGCCTATCCGATTAAAGAAGGAAATACCGCAGTCGGTTGTGTTATTACTACACAGAATATTACGAATCAGGAAAAGATCCATGCTATTGCCGGAGACTTGGCAGCTTCATCCGAAGAATTTACGGCTAGTATGGAGGAGTTGGCAGCAGGTGCACAACAGCTGACCACAATTAGTGAGGAGCTTAGTAAACTTGGCAGCGAATTAGCGGAGACGATTCGCCATACCGATGAAATTGTTGCTTTTATACGTAATATCTCGCAGCAGACGAATTTATTGGGCCTAAATGCAGCAATTGAGTCGGCCCGAGTGGGCGAAGCAGGCCGAGGTTTTAGTGTGGTGGCTGAAGAAGTACGAAAACTAGCGGCTGTCAGTGCTGAATCAGTTAAGAATATTAATTTATCCTTACAGAAGACACAGGGATCAATTGCCAAGATGAATGAGAAAGTAGTGAGTATTGATAGAACAGCTCAGAATCAAGCATCCTCGATTGGCGAAATGGCCAAAAACAGTCAGGGATTAGCAGAAATGGCAGGAGAATTATCCAGCGTTTCTGAGCAGATGCTGACTGGGTTACCATAATAAAAAGAATCACTCCGAAAATAGGGGGTGATTCTTTTTCATTCTAAAAGAATCCTAAAACTTATTTGACATAATAACAATATAGCATTCTCAGAATAAAAATTAGGAGGAAAAACATATGAAAAAAGTACTGCAGCGTTTTTTAAATGGAGTTTTAGGCCTTATTATGACTTTTCTGGTTATGGCATCACCGGTAGCGGCAATTATATATGCGACGGAGCCTGCAGTACTAACGACCTCTTTTAACATAGGGCGGACACCGATCAATACTTATGTAACCTCATTCTTGGAGAAGCTGGGAGAGGCTGATGGGCAGGAAGCCTATACTGCTCCACCGGCATCTTCGGCTGACCTACCAAGTTTTGCCTTGAAAAATCCTAAAACTAATAGAAACTAAGGATAGAAGGCGGATATTTCCATTTTACCTTCCAAGGAGAAATAGCATATTTTGCCGAATATACTCGATATATCGGTAATGTGTATCTTTGTAAATAAGGTGGTGGAAATCATGTTCGATATAGTGATTGTAAATGGGATACTCATTGACCCTGAGAACCTTACCCGGACTAATGGTAATATCGGTATCAAGGATGGACAAATTGCCATTATAACAAAAGATGACATTTTGGGAGCCCGGCAGTTTGATGCTTCAGGCAGAATTGTCTGTCCGGGCTTTATTGATATACACGGACATATCGACCAGGACAATTATTGCGGTGAACTCTCCTTGCGCCAGGGAATTACAACTACTGTCGGTGGTAACTGCGGTGCAAGTCCGCTGGATATTAATGCTTTCTTCTCGGCGCAGGAGCTGCATGGCTTTATCATTAATCAGGCTGAGATGATTGGTCATTCCATGAGCTTAAGAGAAGCTGTAGGTGCTGCTAATCCGCTTGAGGCTGCTACTGAAGAGCAATTGGTGCGTATGGAATACTTGGTGGAACAAGCCTTTGAAGAAGGGGCCTGCGGTCTTTCTCTGGGGCTCGCCTATGCCCCGGGCAGTTCGAATGACGAGATCATGCGGCTAAGCCAGCTTGCTGCAAGATATGGCCGGATTGTAGCAGTAGATACACGGATGATTACCAGCAGCGATATGTACTCTTTGGTTGAGGCAGTAGAAATTTCCCGGCAGACGGGTGCCAGGGTACAAGTATCGCATCTCGTATATCAGTATGGTACAGGTATGATGGATGAAGCGCTGGCAGTAATCAACAGGGCCAGGGCACAAGGGGTGGATATCCGCTTTGACAGTGGCATGTATACCCAATGGGCAACTCATATCGGTGCTGTACTTTTTGATGAAGAATATATGGAAGTGAATGGCTGGAAGCTTGAAGATATTTTGGTCATTACCGGTAAATACAATGGTCGCCGCTTAACAATGGATATTTACCGTGAGCTGCGAGCCACTGCCCCTCATACTGCAGTAGTTGTTTTTACCGGTATTGAAGAAGAGATTTATATGGCTCTTAATCACCCCTATGCGATGCCTTCTACCGATACGGGTGCCTATGATCCCGGTGAAGGACATCCGCAAATTGCCGGCAGCTTCCCCCGGTATTTCCGTAAAATGGTTGTAGAGCGTTACGAGCTGAATCTTATGGAAGCAGTTCGTAAAGCAACTTTGCTGCCAGCCGAAACGCTAGGCTTTACGACCAAGGGCCGTTTGAGAGTGGGGATGGACGCCGACCTTGTAGTATTTGATATTCATGGAATTACGGACAAGGCGGATTTTGGACTGCCCGATGCTTCGCCGGAAGGAATCGATTATGTTTTTATCAATGGCAAACTTGCTTTAGCCAAAGGGGAAGTCATTGATACCCGTGCTGGCAAAGCTATTCGCTGCACGAAACCGGTATATGATTATCAGATATGAATAACTATTGACTTTCAAAATGACTTCGTGTTATTCTAAGGTGAATTAAAGATAGTGCTGATTGGAAAAACCAAAGGCTTAAATCGTCTGCAAATGCAGGCTGTTTATCCTTTGGTTTTATTTTTTTTCAGCAAATAGGAGGTAGTAAAATGAGTGGAAGCAAGTGGTACAAAAAAGAAGATTACTGGGCAATCGTAATTGGCTTCGGACTTATTGTGTTAGTTACACTGGCGTTTTTGGCCGGAAGCGTCAGCATATTTAAGACAATGGCTGTTAATATTGGTGGGTGGTCATCAGATCTTGCAAAATTAGCTGGCATTCTTACCAGTTCATCTTTTGGACTTATAGCATTATTGGCTTTCTTTTTAGTGGTATATTCAATTGGTGTAAAAGTGATGGGACAAAGCGTTCCTAAGTTTGTTGGCGGGTTTATAGCACTATTTCTTTTTTCTGTACTTATTACTACATTAGGTGCTAATAAATTTATTAAGGATTGGCAGCTGGAAACACCAGTCCTGGCTTTGCTTATTGGCTTAATAATCGGTAATATCTTCAAACTGCCTGAATGGTTCCATGCAGGCTTACGTACGGAGCTTTATGTGAAAACAGGGATCGTTTTAATGGGGGCGACATTGCCGCTCACACTGATTCTCCAGGCTGGTCCTGTAGCAATTCTGCAGGCTGCCATTGTTTCGGTTATTACTTTTGGTTCTATTTATTTCGCGGCAACAAAACTGTTCAAGCTTGATCCCCGCTTTGGGGCAACTTTGGCAGCCGGTGGATCAATTTGCGGTGTATCTGCTGCAATTGCCATCGGCGGGGCTTGCCGGGCAGAGAAAGAACATGTCTCGGTCTCTATCTCAATGGTTATTATCTGGGCTGTGGCAATGATCTTTCTCTTACCGTTATGGGCTAAACTGCTCGGACTTGATCCTGGACCGGCCGGAGCCTGGATCGGTACTTCCGAATTTGCCGATGCAGCCGGTTTTGCGGCAGCAGAAGCAATTGGCGATGAACGGGCTGTAAAAGCATTTACGCTAATGAAAGTGATTGGACGGGATATGTTTGTTGGGGTTTGGGCGTTGCTAGTGGCAGTGCTGTCTGTTACCGTATGGGAGAATAAGAGCAAAGCAGAAGCTGAAAAAATTGATGTGGCAGAAATTTGGAGAAGGTTTCCCAAATTTATATTAGGCTTTTTTGCAGCCTCTATTTTAGTAAGTTTTGTTATTGCCAGTCTGGATCCGAAAACGGCTGCTCAGTTTTCTAAGGATGCTATTGGGCCTTTAAAAACTTTCCGCGGCTGGGCGTTCACCTGGACTTTTCTATCCATCGGGTTTACCACCCGCTTTAGAGAATTATCTACGTTTGGCTGGCGCCCATTAGCCGCATTCGCGGTAGGTGTTGCGATCAATGTACCGCTGGGGTATGTTTTATCCAATTTAGTGTTTGTAGAGTATTGGCTGGGAATTAAGTAATGGAAAGGCCAATTGTTAATCATGTTACTCTCATACGAATAGGCTTGAATGCAAATTTAGCCCTTGACCTGGGTACTCTTGCCGAGGGGCCTCATCGGCTGCGGGAGGCTGGTGTTTTAGCAAAAGCGCATTATGATAAGCTTGCTGCCATGATGGAAGCGTTGGCGGAATTGGAGTTTGTTTTCTCTACCGATAAAAATTATCTCTATGGCAAGTCAGAAACTGTCGGAGCCCGTGAATCCAAAGAGTACTTGCTGGCAAAAGGGTTTCAGGATCAGGATTTTCAAATTCATCTCGAATATAGCCGGGGTTGGGGAATGATGTAGGCAGCAAAGGAACTATGGTAACGTAAGTTTGCCATAGTTCCTTTTTGCTAAATGAGGAAATGCAACGTTTGAGCGATAGCGAGTTTACGAATTTTAGTAAGTCAGTAGTTTTCCAAGGCTATTGGAAGATAGGCCTAGACTTTTGCTCCTTTTGTGGCAATGACAAAAGGAGATAGCAGGTTCTTTCTTATTGTAATAATTCCTTGATCAGGTAATGCTATCAATACTACTTGTACGTTACTTTTACACTGGGACAGCGTTACTTAATTTAAAGGCAATATTACTTATGTGGAGGACTCAAATGAGCAGACGGAATCAAATGATAGCTATGGTAGCATTACTGATTATCTTAGCCAGCCTGTTAAACGGCTGTGCAAGCAAAGCCCCCAGTCCTATTCAGGATACTGCCAAGCAAGAGCAGGCTATTATGGAAAAGTTTACGAAGATGATAGAAGATCAAAACAGTACAGCGGCTCAAGTTGTCCAGTATATTGATGCAAATCACAGTGCAGTATCTAAGGAAAATGCGGTAGTAATGGTTAGCGGGCTTGAACAGAAGCAAAAAGCCGGACTTCCTGATATCGAGAAGCGCTTTGCCGATGATGAAGCCTTACAGGCAGCCTTGGCCAGGGCGCACCAAAAGAGCGGCTCAACTGATTATACGAATGCTGTTGAAGACACTGCTGTAAAAGAGCGCCTGGCGGCAGCTAAAAATAGCGGATATAAAATAGAAACGGCTGAAGGAATGTATTATCCGGTAATTGATTATGAAATGTATAAAAAATACCAGTCTAATTTAACACCCGATTTTGCTGCATATATTGATATTATGACGGTAGAATCCCAACAGCCTCCTGCTAAAGATGCGGCGCTCAGAATAAGCTGGGACGAATTAGTTAAACGGACATTAGCACAGGAGAGGTATCTTGCTCAATATCCTGACTCACCTAAAACTACAGAGATAAAAATGCTGCTTAACAAGTATGCAATGTTTGCCTTGTACGGTACGAATAATACACCTTTATTTGACTACGATACTAAGCAAATGGCTGCTGAGGCAAAAAAAGGTTACCTTGAGACGGCGTGGGATGATAAAAACGGTGTTTTTTCTAAAACGATGAGGCAATATGTAACAGTATTGAAAAAAAATGATGAAAGCTTAACAAGGCAAGTACGGGAATTCCAGAATCAATCCTCCCAAGAGATTACTATGGCGATGAATCGTTACTATGTGGCAGGCTTTGATGATGCTGCTCAATTTGAGGCAGTCTTTACCAGGCTGCAGGGGCTGGTTGCTGTCGGCAATAAAGAATCGGTAGCCGATTATATTCTGTATCCATTGAATGTTTACTCCCAGGGTGTGCCAACAACCTATACATCCAGAGAAGAGTTGCTAAAAAGCTATGACACCGTTTTTACGGCAATAGTAAAAGAAGCTTTAGCCAAACAGAAAGTAAATGAAACCTTTGTTAACTACAAAGGAGTTATGGCAGGCAGTGGTGAGATTTGGTTTACCCAGTCTGATGATTTAAAGTATCGTTATGGGATTTTGGCTATCAATAAGTAATCATATGAAAAAAGCTGCTCAGCCTTCGGGAAGAGCAGCTTTTTTATAGTTCGCGTTTTTTTTTCTTAAAATTCATCGAAAATTCAAAAGTGCTTGGTATACTAAGCAAAACAAAGCAACTAATAGGGAGGAAGAACAATGAATAGAAAAATCATACTTTTAGTGATAGGTGGGGTGTTGGTTTCGTCCGTTGCTTTTGGTGTATCCAGTATGACAAATGCAGCTGAGAAAAATCAAACACCAGCCATGGTGCAAAGCGGGCATATGATGGAATCAATGGACGCCAAAGCAATGGCTGATAGGATGAACTCACCTCAGATGCAGGAACAATGTGCTGTAATGATGCAAAGCCCTGAAATGCAGCAGGCAATGAAAAATATGTTGCAAACACCGCAAATGCAAAGTGTCATGAAACAAATGCTGCAGCAGGATATGGGATTTCACCAGGTAATGTCTGACCTGGTTAACTCAGTGGATATGAGCAGCGATCATAGTATGCCGTCAACTGTGATGAATGGCGGAGCTCAAATGAATGATCATAACAGCCATCACGGTAACTAGATAGTGAAAAACACCCCCAATGATTTGGGGGTGATTTTCACTCGTGACAGCAGTATTAATTTAGTTGCAATATCCGGTTGACGCGATATAAGAAGAAAAGATAACCTGCTAGGAACAAAATGCTAAGCTCTTCCATAGGGGCATCCTCCCTGTTTCATAGAAGTAAAGTTGAGTATCTTTTGATTTTAGCAATGGTTCTTTAGATTTTTCTTTGAAAGTTTGCAGAAGACAAGGCAAGCACAATGTATAATCGCTGTTCGGGTGTATAATAAGGGTAAGTGTCTTGACAAAGTTATGAATTAGAATTAGACAGTGCAAAAAAAGATACGCTGCTAAGCTAAGATTTAACTTTACTAAGACACTAGGCTGAAAAGGAGAAAAAATGATGCAGCCAACCGTTTTGATTATTGATGATGACAGTAAGCTCACTCAGTTGGTACAAACTTATTTTTTGAAAGAGAATTTTAGCACATATATTGGTCATGATGGCTACCAGGCTCTTCAATTGGTGCGGGAGAAGAAGCCGGATATTGTTATTCTTGACCTAATGCTGCCTGGTTTGAATGGCTGGGAAGTTTGCCGTCAAATAAGAAAAGAAAGCGATGTTCCGATTCTAATGCTGACTGCCCGGGATGAAGAAAATGACCGGTTAGTTGGTTTGGAAATGGGAGCTGATGATTATGTGACTAAGCCATTTAGCCCGCGTGAAGTTGTTGCCAGAGCAAAAGCTATTTTGCGACGGACACAGAAGGGCAGTTCTAAAGAAATTCAGCTCAAGGTCGGCGATTTAATCATCGACCGGGAGCGCCATTTAGTGCTGGTGGGAGCTGAGCCGTTGGATCTGACACCAACTGAGTTTAAAATTATCGAATTGCTTGCTGCCAACAGAGGGCGGGTCTTTTCACGGCTCCATATTGTTGAGCAGGTACAAGGGTATACTTTTGACGGATATGAACGTACGATTGATGCCCACATAAAAAACCTGCGCCGTAAGCTAGCTGGTCATTCTTGTAATCCACAACTTATTCAAACTGTATATGGCATAGGCTATAAAATAGCTGGTGACGAATATGCGTAGTTTAACCTGGCGGATTACCGGCTTGATGTTTTTATCTATCTTACTCACAGTACTGCTATTGGTCTATCTTGCTGAATACCAGATGATGGTACACTTTACTAACTATGTGGCCGGACAGCAGACTGAGGGACAAAGCAGCGAACACATGATGAAAGCGATGGGCGGCGGGCAGGCCATGGCAGCGATGATGGGATTGCCGGAGCAAGTTTTTTTAGAGTCGATTCACCGCTCACTTTATTGGGTCGGTGGTGCACTGCTGCTTGCAGGGCTGCTTGCCAGCTATTTGTTTGCGCAAACCATTACCGTACGACTCCGTCAGTTAAATACTGCAGTTGATGCAATTGGCAGTGGGACTTATGGTCAGCAAATACTGGTAGAATCAGAAGATGAAGTAGGGCGGCTGGCAAAAGCCTTTAATCGTATGTCTCGTTCTCTGGAAGAGAACATCCAATTACGCAAACGCTTATTAGCGGATATTGCCCATGACTTACGTACACCTTTAGCGATTATACAGGGAAACTTAGAGGGAATGATTGATGGTGTTGTTGAAAAAAATAATGATCAGCTTCGTTCCCTCCACGAAGAGACAGTCTATTTAAACCGCCTGATTAAAGATTTACGGGATTTGTCATTGGCTGAAGCGGGACAATTAATACTCGAAAAAACATCTACAGATATAAGTGCGGTAATTGCCAGGGCTATTCAGCTTCTGAAGCCGCTAGCCGATGAGAAGGGAATTCATCTTGTGATGAATTTAAAACCTGTGCCGCTGCTCTTTGTTGATGCCAGCCGGATCAATCAGGTTCTGAACAATCTGCTGGTAAATGCCCTGCGCTATACGGCAAGTACCGGTACGATCACAGTAACATGCAATGTTGTAGATAGAAAAAATCAATCTTGGGTCGAATTGACGGTAGCAGATACTGGGATTGGAATTTGTGAAGCTGATTTACCGTATATTTTTGAGCATTTTTACCGCTCTGATAAGTCCCGTGATAAAAAAAGTGGCGGCTCAGGAATAGGTTTGGCGATTGTTAAGCAATTAATAGAAACGCACGGCGGCATGGTTGAGGCAGTCAGCTGTCCTGGAGAAGGGACCATTTTCCGACTGTTTTTACCACTAAACAATAACTAGAGTGGATTTGCAGTATTTTTGTTGCATCAGTTTTTGCAGATAAGGGAAAGATAAGGCGTTGTGTAAGGCAAGTTTTACTGATTATCTGGTCTAGGAGGATTTGTCTTTGCCGAACTCGAGAGCTGCAATACTAAAGTTTACTCTGATTTTTTTAGTACTGGAAATGATCATTGCCATTGCTCTAATTGCTAATGGCAATTCTAAGGTTATTCCTAATGTTGCCGGACTGGCGGTTGCATGGATAATCTATACGCTGCTGGAATTACGGTATGGCTTTTATATGAGCAATTATGTAAGAGTGGCATCGATGGCAGCGAGCCTGAGTGATAACTTTTTCGGCTATTATTTAAGCTATTATCAGCATTCCTTTGTCTTCGATAAGATTCAGCATGCCTTTGGTACTTATGCTTTTTCCTTATTTGCCTACGTATTAGTTGCTCAGCTGCTCGCAAAGCCGGCGAGCAGGTTGTTTACCTTTATTCTGGTTTTGTCATTAGGTATTGCCATAGGAGCGGTATATGAGATTGGTGAATTTATCGGTGATCAGATCGGTAACCCTGATCATCCCAGTCAACCTAGTTTACTTGACACGGATCTTGATTTGATCGGCGATACCATTGGGGCGGCAATTGCCGGCCTCCATGCCGTATTTCGCCTTTTTAAGTCCACTAATCTTAGGAAATAGCAGGTAGATTGAACAGTAAATAACATTGAAATTACCCGGAATTTTTGCATGAATAGCCTCCTTTCAGACAAACTAAAAGTATCCTAATAAAGGAGGGGATTTAATGGCTAATGTACTCAATGGAGTAAAATGCAGCGTTAAAAACTGTAATTACTGGGAAGACAACTACAAATGCTCAGCACCTGCAATCGAAGTAAATGTCGATAACGGAGGCCACTCTGCCAGCAAAAGCAGAGAGACCAACTGCCAGACTTTCCGGACAAAAGCATAAGCAAAAGAGACTGGATGTGAAAGCATCCAGTCTCTTTTTATATTGAGCGACCGATTCCAATACCGCCGATTACCTGGCCGTACTTATCTTTGACGGGAATGCCTATCGCTTTAAACTCTACTCCATAGAGCTCTTGCGCGATTAGTTTGGTGACTGGCCTGCCAAGCCGTAGGGCTTCATAGATAGCATCGCCAGGAGGAATAGGATCACCTTCGGTAATACTTGGTTGCAGAGACTGACTGGGAATAAAACGCAGGAACCGAACCCGGTCAGTAAAGCCTACGAAAACTTCTTCTTCAAAAAGGTACGGCAGATAGGGGCTAAGGGCATCAAAAGCCTGGAGGATTTCATTTTCTAATGTGATACTATCGTTAACAGTCATAGAGCCACCTCAAGTTATATGATTTATTTATGTATATGTGGGCAGCTTTAAGAAAAGCACAGGAAAAAGGTAAATACTATTTCCTGTTTTTTGAAATACTATCTATTATTACCAGAATCAGGAGGTGTTCCAGGTGGGTAATACAATTATTACGCAAATATATGAGAGTATTAAAACACTCTTGATTTATAAACCGCCGCAAAATCCCAAACCCTTTGTTTTAGATGAGATAGAAAAAGGCAAAAGCGGCCATTCCGGACCTCGTCCTGAAGATGGAATCACTTCTGCAGTCCGGGAGTTAAAAACACTAGTTGATTATTCCCGCCGTTTGGAAGAAATCATGGAGAAGAGCATAGCTGCTTTTCGCGGCAATGACCTGACCTCTATTGAGCGCTTGCCAGAAGAAGTGGAGGCGTTGAAAAAGGTTAAAGACAATACAGCGCCGGTATTGCTTTCTTATGATGCGGCAGCTCAGCCGCTGGACAAGCTGGTAAGTCCGCTGTTAGAAGAGAATAAAGCCATTATTGACCGGATGTACAGCAGCGATATTAATAAGGACATCCTGATCCGCCGTTTTGAACTTGGCGGAAAACAGCCAATTAAGGCGATGCTCGTATTCTTGGACGGCATGATTGATAAGCAGGTACTTGATTTAGGTGTTTTGCAGCCTCTTATGTTACTGGATACGGGTAAAACAAAGCCTGCAGGCAATGAGCTCCTTACCACTATTATGGAAAATTGCTTGCCCAGTAATCAGGCATCACCGGTAAGTAAATTTAAAGATGTGGCAGATGCAATTAATGGCGGAGATACGGCACTGTTTCTTGAAGGGGTAGAACAGGCTCTTACTTTAAGTACCAAAGGGTACAAGCAGCGCGGTGTGGAACGGCCTCAGATCGAGCAATCTATTCGTGGCAGCCAGGCTGCATTTAGTGAAGGCCTGCGAACTAATACTGGCTTGCTGCGTACCATGCTGCCTACTAATGATTTGGTTACGGAAATTCTTATGATCGGAGACCGGATACCGCAAAAATGTGCAGTTATGTACCTAAAATCGCTTGTTAATCCTGATTTGGTAGCAGAGGTGAAAAGGCGGCTTAAGGGAATTTCCACCGATTATATTGTAGACTTGGGAATTTTGGAGCAATTTATTGAAGACCATCCAGCGATGATTTTCCCCCAAATGCTGTCTACCGAACGGGTAGACAGGGCGGCAGTGAATATTGCCGAGGGACGGGTTGCCCTTGTTTATGAAGGAGTGCCCTTTGTTCATATTGTTCCCGTCACCTTTTTCTCGTTTTTTCATTCTGTAGAAGATTTCTCGCTAAAACCGCCTGCTGGCACATTTATGAGATTGCTGCGAATAGTCGGGACTTTGGTTGCCGTTATATTACCGTCAATGTATTTGGGGATCAACTATTTTCACCAGGAAGCGCTGCCGACCGAACTGGCACTTGCGATTGCCGGAGCGAGAGAGAAGGTCCCATTTCCGGCAATAGTTGAAATTTTAATGATGGAGTTTTCCTTTGAATTGATCAGGGAAGCGGGCTTGCGCGTTCCCGGTCTGCTCGGATCGAGTATCGGTATTGTAGGAGCCATCATTTTAGGACAGGCAGCAGTTGCTGCTAACCTGGTTAGTCCAATCATGGTTGTTATTATTGCTGTGACTGGCTTGGCTTCCTTTTCTATTCCTGATTACCGGCTGGCTTTTGCCCTGCGCATAACCAGGTTTGCTTTTTTATTGCTTTCCGCCATGATGGGTCTCGTAGGACTATCCTTTGGCCTCTTGGTTATTACGGTTGCAATGTGTAGTATGAAATCCTTCGGTGTGCCCTATATGACACCGGTAGCACCAAAAACAATTTCCGGCTATGATACCTTAGTACGAGGACCGGTATTTCGTCAGGAAATTAGGCCTGATCAGTTAAATACGCAGGATAGCCGGCGACAGCCTGCAATTAGCCGTAAATGGACGAAGGAAAAGCCTGTAGGTAAGAAGGAGGAGGAGGAATGAGCTACCAGCCAGGGAAAATGGGTACGGCAGAAGGAATGGCAATTGTTTTTCTCCTTACCTTTCCGACAACCTTTCTGACCACACCGGCTGTATTGATTAATGAGGCAGGTGCTCTGGGATGGCTTGCCGCTTTAATTCACGGTGGTATATCATTGCTATCACTCTTAGCCGTCTTATTTGTTTGCAAACATGTACCGGGTAATTTGTTTGAGGTATGTGAACAACTGCTGGGATCGGTTGTTGCATGGATAATCGCCTTATACTATGCGCTAGCCTTTAGTGTCAACTATATATTAATGCTAAGGCAGTATGCCGAGAATACCTTGCTTACAGCGCTGCCTATGACGGAGTTTTCTTTTGTCATCCTGGCCTATTCTCTTGTAGTGGGGATTGTAGTGGCCTTCAGTCTCGAGGGGATGGCTCGGGCTGGGTATATTCTGATGCCTTTTATTGCAGTAACGCTGTTGATTGTTTTCATACTTTTGAATCCTTTTTATGAAATATACCGTTTAGCGCCGTGGTTGAGTATGGGGCTGGGAACAACCTTATTTACCGGTGCAAAGTTTGCCGGTATTAATTTTGGTGTTGTTGCTATAGCGATTGTAGCGTCGTCTTTTCAAAACAGTCGGACAAGGTGGCAAGTTGCTCTGTTTGGATTGGGACTGAGCACTGTATTACGGGCTATGGTCGTTTTTTTCTATACGTTGCTGTTTGGTGTTACAGTGGGACGGGAGAAAATGCTGCCCTTTTTTGAAATGGTCCGCCTTGTTTATCTGGGCCGCTACGTGCAGCGGCTGGAATCACTATTTATTATTCTCTGGGTAATTAATGGGCTGCTTGATATTGCTTTTAGCTTATATTTTGCATTATACTGCATTACTTATCTGGGCAAATTGCCGACGATGCGGCCGCTTATACCGGTAGTTACCATTCTCTTGGCTCATGTTGCTATGATTCCTGAGGATGTTGTCAGTGTGATGATGGACTATGCCTTTGTAGGGAAAACCTTTTTGAATATCGGCATATATGCAGTGCCCCTATTGCTTCTGGCAGGTCTCGGCTGGAAAAAGCGGAAGAAGGTGAAAATATGGGCAGCAGGTTGATCATTCTGCTGGTATTAGCAATTTTTCTGGTTACTGCAGGGTGCGGTGGCGCCCGTGAAACGGATGAAGTAGGTTATGTCATTGCCATGGGCATAGATAAAGGCCCGGAAAAAGATAATCTTAAGGTTACATATCAATTAGCCATTCCACGCGCCCTGTCCGGTACGGGCACTAGTGATAGTAAAGAGGCAACCGAAATTATCACCGTAACGGCAACAACGCTGGTAGAAGCGCGCAATTTGTTAAATACAACCATTGCCCGCATTCCTAATTTATCGCATGTCAAAGTTATTATTATTGGTGAATCGCTTGCCCGTCAGGGAGTAGGTGATTTTGTAGCACCGCTGCAGCGCTTTCGTGAATTTCGCGGCTCTATGTACATTGTTGTTTCTCATGACTCAACTGCTGAGGAGTTTATTAAGAAACTGACTCCCCGCTTAGAAATTCTGCCTTCAAAATATATTGAGACAATGATGTTGAGCAATACAGAGAACGGATATTACGGGCGAAGCTTTTTGCATGATTTTTATAACCGGCTTAAAGGCGGCAGTGCAGCACCCTATGCATCTTTAGTCGCCGTCAATTCCATGGATGGGAAGGACCGGCCTACGGACAAGAAAAGCCCCGGCGAAAAAAATGACGAATATACTGCTGGTGATATACCATTGACAGGAGATGGTGCTGCAACTAATTTTGCTGGCTTAGCACTGTTTAAGGCTGATAAGATGGTGGGCACGTTAACGAATGAGGAATGCCGGGTGGTGAGCTTGCTGGAAGGTAAAAATGCACCTACCTGTTTCCTGGCAGTAACCGATCCCAATGTACCAGAAAAATCAATTAATATTATCTTTCGCCTTGGCCGAAAACCAAAGACCGAAGTAACAATGCAAGACGGACATTTTAGTTTTGATGTGGATGTCATGCTGGAGGCTGAAGTTACGTCAATTCCCAGTGCTATTAACTATGAAATGGCTGGCTACAAAGAGCAATTGGAAGATCAGATTTCACAGGTAGTGCAAGCAGAAATGATGAATATGCTGGAAAAGACCCAGTTTCTCGGCGCTGACCCAGTAGGCTTTGGTTACCAGGCCCGTGCCATGTTTCGCACCTTGCCGGAATGGAAGGAAATTGATTGGGATAAAAAGTATAGCAAAGCTGATTTCCGGGTGAAAGTGAATACGAAAATTCGCCGTAGTGCGCTCATGTGGCAGTCATCACCAATTGCTAAATAATAAGGAGGATTGTAATGTGGTCGATATAATCTTGCTGCTTGGTTCTTTTACCGCTGCTTTTTATGCCCTTACCTTTGCCCGTTGGTTAAAGCAAGGCGGTAATAAGCAGGGGGCGTATGTGGTTTTTGCTGTAGCGATGATTGCTATAGCTTTGCCGGTTTACCGGCTGGCAATGAAAGACTGATAATATTACAATATTTTCTTGCTCCTTTCTACTTGAAGGGAGCAATTTTTTATTGACATCATGGGGCAAATCATTTATCATTCATATATGAACATATATTCATATATTGGAGTGAGAGAAATGCATGATTCTGATTTCGAGCTATGTGAAGAATGTAATTATCATCCGCAACGGATTTGTTTGGCCCGCCAACAACTATTGACAGATAATATAGTTTTTCAACTGGCTGAAACCTTCAAAGTGGTGGGCGACCCTACGCGTATTAAGATACTGCATGCCTTGAGTAAAGGTGAAATGTGCGTTTGTGATATTGCCGAAACGCTGAATATGGGGCAATCTGCTATTTCTCATCAGTTACGGGTACTAAGAAATGCCCGGCTGGTAAAGTTTCGTAAAGATGGAAAAACCGTCTGGTATTCGCTGGATGATGATCATGTAGTAGCACTTCTGTGCCAAGGTCTGGAACACATTAGTCATAGTTAGGAGGGATTTTGTGATGGAAAAAACGGAGGTAACTACTGCCTGCGGCTGTCATGGCTGCGGCCCCCATGATACTAACCCGGAAGCTAAGCATGCTGCTGTAACAGCAGGTTCAGAAAAGGCATATACAAGTATTTTCCGTTTATCAGGTCTTGATTGTGCTGATTGTGCCGCCCATTTGGAAAAGCGCCTTGTTGCTTTGCCGGGTGTGAAGTCGGTTATTGTTAATTTTGGTGCAGCTAAGCTTACAATAACGCATATTCTTACTGATGCTGATATCATAAATGCTGTCCGGCAAGCTGGTTATCAGGCTGAACCCTATCAGCAGGTGGCTGCTGCTAATGCGCAGCCAGTACGTTGGTGGGATAATCCCAAAACTTTGGCAACGATTTTTGCAGGGCTGTTTTTAGGAGCAGCGATGATTCTGGAATGGACGGATATTGCTCAAGCTGTTGTTATACCGCTATATGCGCTGGCAATGATTGTCGGGGGCTATCATGTAGCTAAGAGCGGCCTATATGGACTAAAAAGTATGACGCTTGATACCAATTTTCTTATGCTGATTGCCGCTATAGGTGCAGTTGCTATTGGTGAATGGAGCGAAGGCGCGACTGTTGTTTTTCTTTTTTCTCTGGGAAATGCGCTGCAAGCGTACACGATGGATAAAACCCGCCAGTCTATCAGGGCGTTAATGGAGCTGGCGCCTAGAGATGCGCTTGTCCGGCGTGATGGTCAGGAAGTACGTTTGCCTATTGAAGAAATTATTGTAGGCGATACGATCCTGGTTCTGCCAGGAGAACGCATTGCTATGGATGGCAAAGTGACGACAGGCTTGTCAAGTGTTAATCAGGCCGCCATTACTGGCGAGTCCTTACCGGTAGAAAAAGAGTTGGGTGATCTCGTTTATGCTGGTACAGTCAATGAACAAGGTGTCTTGGAGATTCTTGTTACCAAGCTTGCCCAGGATTCTACACTTGCCCGGATTATGCATATGGTAGAGGAAGCACAGGCTGAAAAAGCGCCTATGCAGCAATTTGTTGATGTGTTCGCTAAATACTATACACCGGCAGTGATCATAGCTGCTGTAGGTATTGCCGTTATCCCTCCGCTGCTATTTGCGCAGCCTTTTGATGAATGGTTTTACCGTTCCCTAGTATTGCTGGTAATATCCTGTCCCTGTGCATTGGTTATATCAACACCTGTTTCCATTGTATCCGCAATTGGGAATGCATCCCGCAACGGGGTGCTGATCAAAGGCGGGGTATATCTGGAACAAATGGGGATTATTCAAGCGGTGGCTTTTGATAAGACTGGTACTCTGACGGAAGGAAAACCGGCTGTGACGGATATTGTTCCCTTAAGCGGCCTTGACAGTGAGCAAGTCTTGGCATTGGCTGCAACAGTAGAACAAAGGTCGGAGCATCCGTTAGCGAGAGCTATTCTTGGCCGTGCGAGTTTATTGGAATTGGGCTCAGTAGCTGATTTTACTGCGCTGCCCGGACGTGGTGCGCAGGCTACAGTAACGGGAGAAACAATTTATGTCGGCAACATGCGATTGTTTGAGGAATTGGCTTATCCTCTGGGAAATGCTCCTCAACTGGTTACTGAACTGGAAGACCAGGGAAAAACGGTTGTGCTGATTGGCAGGCAGTCTGAGCTGCTGGGCTTAATCGCCCTTGCTGATACAGTAAGAGCTACCGCTCCACTGGCAATAGCGGCGCTTCGTAAAGCCGGAGTAAAGAGTATCGCCATGCTTACCGGTGATAATGACCGGGCTGCCCGGAATATTGCTCTGCAAGCCGGTGTAGATACTGTCTTCAGTGAACTCCTGCCTCAGGATAAAGTTTCAACACTGCAGCAATTAGCCGGCAAGTATGGCAATGTCGCGATGGTCGGTGATGGTATTAATGATGCACCTGCGCTTGCTGTTGCGAATGTGGGTATCGCTATGGGCGTAGCCGGATCGGACAGTGCTCTGGAAACGGCGGATATTGCTCTTATGGCTGATGATTTGGGAAAACTAGCTTATATTATGGCGCTAAGCCGGAACATGATGACAATTATCCGCCAAAATATTACTTTCTCGCTTGCGGTAAAGGCGCTCTTCGTAATTGGAACGTTTGCCGGATTCGTAAACTTATGGCTTGCTGTTTTTGCCGATACCGGCGCTTCTTTACTGGTTACTCTTAATGGGATGCGTCTAGTGCGTACGATTAAATAAAGAATTGGCTCCTGCTGTTGGCAGGAGCCAATTTTATTTAAATTTAATAAAAATTTCCAGTGCAGGCAGGATTTTGTTTTAATATGTCGAACCGTCGTAATAACATGTCGAATAATGGCGTTTTATAAAATGCCCTAGCGAAATGGAGCATAAGCATGGGTGAACAAAAGCCGATTCAAGTAGAATTAACAGAAGAGGAACTAACTGAACTTTTACGTGATTTACCTCCATATAATCCTGACTTGCGCAGCAGTGATATTCACCAGGCTGTCAGGCTTTCGGCGTATCTTGGTGTTTGCTGAAGTTCCGGCAGAGACAGGCGAATTTCGTCTGTCTTTTTTTGTTATGTCTGTACTAGTGTCTTGGCAAAGTTGTGAATTAGAATTAGACAGTGCAGATTTTTTTGCAATACAAGGCGGAGGAGTCCGCAAGACACTAGGCAAAGACTCTGTTGATATGGTATGCTTGTCTTGACTATCCAAAGCAAAGTGGAGGAAGGACTTGCATGGTAATTGTTTTATTTCGTCACGGTGAAGCAGAAGATAGTACCGATATGAGAGACGACGGTTTGCGCAGCCTAACGACGAAAGGGCGTAAACGGACTAAAAAAATGGCTAAAATCGTCAATAAACTGCTGCCTAAAAAACGCAAAATTCAAATTTGGTCGAGTCCATTGCTTCGGGCTTTGCAAACAGCTGAAATACTGGCAGACCAAGTGGGAGTAAAAGTCAAAATACATAATGCAATCTCTAATGGCGATTTTGAAATGCTTTGTGCCAATTTGAATGATTGCCATGAAGAAGACTGTGTTCTTATAGTAGGACATCAGCCTTTTTTAGGTGAATGGACCGAGCAACTGACGGGGTTACAGCTGCCTTTTCGTAAATCAACTGCCGTGGGTCTCCGCTATAAGTCAAATGCTGTAGTTGATAACAGGCTGGAGGGGGAGCTCCTTTGGTATGTGCAGCCTCGTTTTTCTAAAAAATGAAAGTAAATGCTAAACTCTAAAGAGGTGACGTTATGAAAAATTTGTTAACCATCGCCGGATCGGATAGCTCGGGTGGAGCAGGCATTCAAGCTGATTTAAAAACATTTTCTGCCCATGGAACCTATGGGATGAGTGTCATTACGGCTGTAACCGCACAAAATACACAAGGTGTATTGGCTGTACAGGATATTAGTGCCGACATCATTGCGCAGCAGTTGGAAGCTGTTTTTGAAGACATTGAGGTTCATGCTGTTAAAATTGGCATGGTTTCTGTCGAAGAGACAATCAATACGATTGCTGCCAAGCTTCGGCAGTATCAAGCAAAAAACATAGTTGTTGATCCGGTTATGGTATCGAAGAGTGGGTTTCGCTTGCTGCAGCCAGAGGCCCAAGCCCGGCTGGTAAGTGAGCTATTGCCATTAGCGACAATTATTACGCCTAATATTCCCGAAGCGGAAGTGATCACCGGGAAAAAGATAGAGACTTTTGATGATATGCAGCAGGCTGCTCAAAGCATTTATGCTTTGGGGGCAAAAAATGTACTAATTAAGGGTGGACATCGGCAGACTGATGCTACGGATATTCTTTTTGATGGCGAAGATTTTTATTATCTTCCATCAGCGCGTATTCCATCAACCAATACGCATGGTACGGGTTGCTCCCTTTCCTCCGCTATTGCTGCTAACCTTGGGCAGGGTTGTGAGATTTTTGATGCTGTACGAAAAGCAAAAGACTTTATTACAGTGGCAATTGAGCAGGCTTTTCCACTCGGCAAAGGGGTAGGGCCAGTTCATCATTTTTATGCCCTTTATAAAAAAGCCGGCCTTATTTAATGTGATGGAGCCCGTAAAGCAATACCAGCAATAAAGGCTGATGGATCAGATAAATGGCAAGCGAATGTCTGCCTAAAAAGGTAAGCGGTTGAGGAAAAGCAACATAGGGAAACAAGCTGGTGCTTGATTGATAGAAGTACTTGCCGGCAGCAGTTCCTATTAGGAAGATCCCATACCACGGAAATAGCGGATAATAGTCCATCGTTTGAAAGCCGTCTGGCAGCAAGCCAAGCGGGATTAACAGTGGCCACGGTACAATTTGATCAGCCGCCCAGTGTCCTAGTAGAACGGCAAATATCGCCAGTAGCAGTAATGCTACTGGCTTTTGTTTATTGACAAAAGGATATGTGATCAGGCTTATTCCTAAAAAATGCAAGATACCAAACCGGATATACCAGTCAGGGCTATAGAACCAGGTTATAATTGTCAACGCCAGTCCACAGAAGAAAATTCGGCTGCCGTGGCGGATGGGGGAAGTGGCAAGCGTCGCACTTAAGCCTGCCAGGAATATGAATAAAGAAGCCGATGATTTGCCTAGATAATACCAAAATCCGTCGTGATAGTTAACCGGATAATGATAAAAATCTTTTAAATCGACAATGGTGTGAAAAATGACCATTAAAATAATGGCCATTCCACGCAGAGCATCAATTTCTCCCAAACGATTAGCTTTATAGTGATTTAACACGATTTTGCACCTAACCGCGGATGTTTCACTGGTTTTAGGCTCAACTTGGCAACTAACTGTACCGCTTCATCAAGAGATACATCAAGTCTGGCAGCCGGCGTTTCCAGAACACATAATGGCTCGTCAAGCCCCACTTCCCCTCCCGGGAGGTAGACATATTCACCGGACTGGCGATCACCAAATATAAAACCTGCTATTAGATGTTGTCGTACTACTTGACTCATGGTTAATACCTGCATTTCTTCAGTTTTCGGCTTCATTATAGCACAATCAACCATGTTACAAAAGGATTTAAGGATGAAAACCGCCAAGAGGCGGTTTTTCTTTTTCGTAACACTATGAACAGCCCTGCATATCCTGTAATAAGTTTTTGGGGTCATTACCCAAATTAAAGGAGGAGTTTGCATGCAGGTTGATTTAACTGCGCTCCATGGGGTATATTTGACGTTTATTGTTCTTATCATTGGTTTTATGGTGATGCGCCGGGATACGACACTTGTTTGTATTGTTGGCATTTGTTTGCTTGGTCTCATGGCCAAGGGATCAATCGCTAATTCTATAATGGGTATATTTGATAGCTTTATCTTTGCTATAACCGAACTGTTAGGTACTATCCTGGTTATTTCAATTATTGTAGCGATGAGTAAGGTCTTATTGCGAACCGGGATTAATGAAGTGATGATTTCGCCGGTAACAAACCTGATTAAAACGCCTACATTGGCTTATTGGATAACGGGTATTTTGATGATGACTATTTCCTGGTTTTTTTGGCCTTCACCAGCCGTCGCTTTATTAGGAGCAGTATTGCTGCCTGTAGCTGTCCGCGCTGGCTTACCGGCAATGGGAGTTGCGATGGCAATGAATTTATTCGGTCATGGTATAGCCTTATCCGGTGATTTTGTCATCCAGGGAGCCCCCAAATTGACTGCCGCAGCAGCTGGAATTCCTGTGAGTGATGTCGTGGCGGCAAGTGTACCGTTAGTATTTATTATGGGAATTATAACAACAAGTACAGCGTTCTTTCTACTGAAACGGGATTTAAAAAAAGGCGAGCTTTTTACTGGGGAGCCCCTTGATGATAGTGCATTAAATTCTCAGTCAGCAAATTTAATTGATTTAAAATCAACATTATCAATGAGGCAAAAGACTGCATTAGCGATTGCTGTTCCAATCCTTTATCTGGCTGATGTAATGACGATGTTTAGCTTGCATTTACAGGGCGGTGACGCAACAGCCCTTATCGGCGGTACATCGGTATTAATCCTGGTAATCATAGCACTTTTGGCCCATAAGGATAAAGGCCTAGAGGAAATGACTGCATATCTAATCGAAGGATTTCAGTTTGGTTTTAAAGTTTTTGGCCCGGTTATTCCTATTGCCGCCTTTTTTTATCTTGGAGATTCGGCATTCGTAAGCATATATGGCAAAGTATTGCCGCCCGGATCGCAAGGACTGGTGAATGATCTGGGATTGGCATTGGCTCAGACAGTTCCTCTTAATCCCGGTATTGGAGCTGTAACCTTGACAATAGTCGGAGCTATTACCGGGTTAGATGGTTCCGGATTTTCCGGCATATCACTGGCAGGATCAATCGCTCATCTTTTTGCAACTGCAATTGGCTCAGGGATTGCTACTTTGACTGCGTTGGGGCAAATTGCCGCCATCTGGGTAGGTGGAGGCACGGTAGTTCCGTGGGCTTTGATTCCGGCAGCAGCTATTTGTGGAGTTGATCCTTTTGAATTAGCCAGAAGAAATCTGATTCCGGTAGCAACTGGACTGATTGTGACAACAATTGTTGCTATGTTTTTAATCTGACATTATTGGAATACTAATGACAGGCATTTACCATATCATCCAAAGGGTGATTTTACGTGCAGCAGAAAGTTTATAGCTGTTATTAAGAAAAAATAGTAGGGATATAGCGATTCTTGCCGAATATATAATAGTCAATCATTTTTAAATCACACTAGATGACGTAGTTCTGTTATCGAATAGAGGTGAGTGCAGGTGAACGCTTGTACAACTAGCTGCTCTCAGGCCATAGAAGGATTAAAAGAAAGTGAAGAACGTTTCCGGCTGGTATTTGATTACGCGCCTATTGGTATGGCAATCACTGGCTTGGAAGGCCATTTTATGCGGGTAAATCAGGCTATGTGCAATTTAGTGGGGTACTCTGCTGAAGAATTCACGTCCCTGCAGCTAAAAAATATTTTGTCCGATGATGATCTCAGTACAATTAAGACTGCTATTCAGAAACTGCTTGCCGATCAAGAACAGCAATTGGTGCTGGAATCGCGATTTTTTCGTAATGGCGGTGAGATTATCCATGTAATGCTTCACATTGCATTGGTTAGAGGAGTCCATGGGAAGCCGCTGTATTATATTGGTCAGATTGTAGATATTACTGAGCGCAAACGTTACGAAGAAGCAATTAAATATATGGCTTATCATGACTCGCTGACAGGAATGCCTAACCGTATGCTCTTTCGGGACCGACTTACGATGTCGCTCAACCAGGCTAGAGTCAATCAACAAATGTTAGCGGTAATTTTTCTTGATTTAGATCGCTTTAAAGAAATTAATGATACATTGGGTCACTATAGTGGTGATAAAGCACTGAAAGTTATTGCTCAGCGTCTGGAAGCCGCCTTGCGTAAGAGTGACGTAGTCGCCCGCCTGGGCGGAGATGAGTTTACACTGGTTTTGTATGGGGTTCCTGACAGGGAAAGCATTGACAGGGTAATTGATAAAATAGTAAGTGCTATTGAAGAACCTTTGCTTTTAGAGGGACGCGAATTTATCGTCAGCGCCAGTGTGGGAGTAGCAATTTATCCCCAGGATGGTGCTGATGTGGATACTTTATTGCAGATCGCTGATAAAAATATGTATATTGACAAGGAACGAAAAGGGATAGAAAGATAGAGGAAAGGAGTGCTGCTCTCATTGCACGAATGAAAGCAGCGCTCCTTTTTGTTCTTCTAAGTATACAATTATTTCACTAATATCAGCAGCATTTTAAAATCCTCAATAGCATCTAAGCCATGGGGAACATTGTTAGGCATAATAACAGTCTGTCCGGCACCGGCGATGATTTTCTCATCTCCGATTGTAATTTCTGCAGTGCCGTCAAGCATATACACCATAGCGTCACCAGGTGCTGAATGAGTACTTACGCCTTCGCCTTTTCCGAAAGCGAAGAGTGTGAGTGTGAGTGATTCGTTTTGAGCCAGTGTAAGACTGATGACTTGACCGGGTTTGTAATCAACTAAGCTGGCAAAATTCAGAGCTTTGCTGAACTCGATATTTTTAATAAATTTCTTTTCCATAATTAATCCCCCTTAGCGAACCTTATTCGCTTCTATACCTTTATATTACACATTACTATGTCCGTTTTCTGTGACGATCATCACAAATAGTGACCAAATCATTTCACTGCGCATATTCTACTCTTGTAAAAGCATACAAAGGCAATGACGCCAACTGCTAGAATGCCCTCCCGGGAGAACTATGTTGGCGTTGTATTGTTGAGGAGGAGAAAATTATGTGCGGTATTACCGGCTGGATTGACTGGCAGGCTGACCTAACCACGCAAAAACCCATACTGGATGCAATGGTTGAGACACTGACCACAAGGGGACCAGATGCATTTGGGACGTATATTACCCATAACGCCGCTCTAGGTCATCGCCGGCTGAGTGTCGTCGATCTGGAAGGCGGCCGCCAGCCTATGACTCGCAAACGCGGCGATCATGCCTATACAATTACGTATAATGGTGAATTATATAATACACCAGAATTACAAGCTGATTTAGAAGCCAGGGGCTACCGCTTCAGCACTCATTCCGATACGGAAGTGCTGCTTACCGCTTATATTGAATATGGACCATCGTGTGTAGAACACTTTAATGGTATTTTTGCATTTGCTATTTGGGATGAAGAAAAAGAACAGCTTTATTTAGCCCGTGACCGGATGGGTGTAAAACCGCTTTTTTATGCTGAGAGAGGCAGTGCATTTTTCTTTGGCTCTGAACTAAAAGCGCTGCTGGCACACCCTGCTATTGAGCCGGAAGTTGGCCGTGAAGGCTTGGCAGAAATATTTATGATCGGTCCGGCTCGTACGCCGGGGCATGGTGTATTCAAAAATATTGCCGAGCTGAAGCCAGGGTGCTCGATGATCGTCAATCGTAACGGAAAGCGAAGCAGTACGTATTGGAAGCTGGAATCAAAACCTCACAATGAGACTTTTGCTGCTACTATTACTACTGTACGCGAACTATTACAGGATGCTGTAAAAAGGCAGCTAGTAGCGGATGTGCCGGTGTGCACACTGTTATCAGGCGGGCTTGATTCAAGCGCTTTAACAGCTTTTGCCGCTCAGTCTTATAAAGAAAAAGGAAATGAATGTCTTCATACCTATTCGGTAGATTATGTAGATAATGATTTGTTTTTTCAGGCTAATGCCTTTCAGCCTAACTCCGATGCACCGTGGGTAAAGCGTGTTTCGGAATATTTTTCTACGTGTCATCATCTGGTGGAACTGGAGAACAGCAGCTTGGCCGATACACTGCCAATTGCAGCTAAAGCTCGAGATTTACCGGGCATGGCTGATGTTGATACCTCTTTATACCTTTTCTGTGAGCAAATAAAAAAAGGCGCTACTGTTGCCCTGTCGGGTGAGTGCGCCGATGAAGTATTTGGAGGTTATCCGTGGTTCCGCCGGGAAGATTTAATTAATGCCGATACTTTTCCGTGGTCACGGTTTATTCAGGGAAGGACCGAATGGCTGACCCCTGCTATAAAAGAAAAATTTAATTTTCAGGACTACGTAGCTTCCCGCTACAGTGATGCTTTGAAAGAAGTGCCTCGCTTGCCTGGTGAGGCAGCAAAAGCAGCCCGTATGCGAGAAATATTTTATCTCAGCCTCACCCGCTTCATGCCGACCTTGCTTGACCGTAAAGACCGCATGAGTATGGCCTTTGGTTTGGAAGTAAGAGTACCCTTCTGTGATCATCGAATTGTTGATTATGTATGGAATGTACCCTGGGAAATGAAAAATTATCAGGATAGAGAGAAAGGGTTATTACGGCATGCCTTGACCGGGGTACTGCCCGAAGACGTACTGTGGCGAAAAAAGAGCCCCTATCCGAAGACGCACAATCCTGCCTACTTAAATACTGTGAGAGAGCGGTTGCTAGCCATTTTAAACGATAGGGAAACCCCGCTTCATGATTTGATCAATACGGCAAAAATCCGCGAGATTGCTCAATCAGCAGAAGCGGCCTCCAATATACCCTGGTTTGGCCAATTAATGGGAGGTCCTCAGTTATTTGCCTATCTTATTCAAATGGATACTTGGCTTAAAGCGTATCAGGTCCGCTTTGTAGAATAAGCTTCAATTTGAAATCAAGGGCGTCGCAAGCTACCAAATGGCAGGCGGCGCCATTTATTATGCCCCTTGGTGCTGTAGTGGCCGACTCGCTATGAAGATGGCCAAATAAACATACTTTTACCTGAAACTCACCGATAAGTTCAGTAAAACCGCTAGGCTCGTGCTTGTCATTGACAGGAGGATAATGCAGCATGAGAATGATCTGCTCAAATCCTGCGGCTGTTGCAGCCTCAAGAGATGCGCGTACGCGAAGCAGCTCCCGCTGGTAGATGCTGTTATCCTGTGCGGTAAAGGAACGGTCTCCAGGGCATAACCACCCACGGCTGCCGCAAATCGCATAATTGCCTGCAGCGGCGAAAGAGTTTTGCAAAAAGGTCAGCTCATTTTCAACGGCCTTGTTCATCTTGCCGATAGTCTGCCACCAATAGTCGTGATTACCGCGAACAAGAATCTTTCTGCCCGGAAGCTGCCTAATGGCACTTAGGTCAACCATTGCATCGGCAAGCCGCATCGCCCAAGAAATATCACCTGGCAGTAACACGATATCCTGATCAGTTACGCGGGACAACCAGTCGGTTTTAATTTTTTCCCAATGATTATGCCAGTGGGAACCAAAGACATCCATTGGTTTTGTTGGTGGATCGCCAGATAAATGAGTATCTGCTATCGCAAAAATGTTCATAATTTCAATCCTTTATGGTAATATACCAGGTTTTCCTAATAATATTTCGAGCTCTCGGGAAAATTTCCTGTATTGGTAAAGTATCTGTTGGCAACGCTATTACTATTACATGTGCAGGAGGTGTCATGATGACTGACAATAATGAAATAATTTCCGCTTATGACAGCAAGCAAACACAGGCTCCCGTGAACGGCGAGCAGTTAGCTGCTCAAGCTTCGCAAACAAACATGGCAGATCAGCAAGGCTCACAGAATCAAATGCAAGCTTCTACCAGTGAATCCAGTCCTCCTAATCACTCTAGTATGCCCGATGGCCGTACAAGTGAGCAAACAAGCACAAGTGGCGGTTTGGCAGGCGCTTCAGACGGTACTAAAACGATGGGATTTGAAGATGCTCTTGATTATACGGTTAATCAGTCTACAGATTCTTCGCTAAAGCCGGGAGATAAACGGACAGTTAACTATTTAGTTCACCGAATGATCTGGGACCAGCAGGAAAAGATTGATATTGATGACAGGGCAATTAGTAAAGATGGTACGATGGAAGTACAGGATAGCTTTGATGTAGAGCAAAGCGGGTTAAAATAGTTAATAAAGAGGAGGTGGAGATCATGATCTCCACCTCCTCTTTACATGTTGGCAAAAGAAACCGCTTGACAGTCTGGAAAATATAGGTTGGTGACTAAGTAGTCAGGTTGTTGTATAATTTACATAAAGTAATCTTGCGATTACATAGAAGGGGGATTATTATGTTCAAAAAGAAAACGACAATGGTTGCAGTAGTAGCCATGATAACTTTATTAACTGTCATCGCAGGCTGTGGCGGCGGCGGTGGAAAGCGCATTACCGGTTTGTCTCCTGATGGTGTTGTTAAGACTTTTGTTAACGCTGCTAAAGCTGGTAAGCTAAATGAAGCCGGTCTTTACGTATCACCTACCTCTGCTAGTGATCCAAAAGCAATTGCCGAGTTTATTAGCGGTGATGATTTAAAAGAACTTAAAAAATCAAACGTAGCAGCTGTTAAAGTAGTTGCTCAATCGGGAGACTATGCTGCAGTAGTTGTAACGTTGCAGCAGGAGAATACCTTCAATGTTACTGTGAAGCCTGTAGGTCTGGAAAGAATTAAGGGCGAATGGTATATTGTAGCTTTTGATCAGATTTATCAAAATGCCAAATATAATGTATTAGGTCAATTGCTAAGAGGTATTTAAGCGAAGCGGGGAATTTCTCCCCGCTTTTTTTGTTTGCGTTCACCATCTATAATGCTTACGCATACAATAAAACATAAGGAGGTGTATATTGTTTATGAAAGAAGAGGATCGCAAAGGACCAGTAATGGATGAACGTGATACCTGCCGGGAATTGGTTCATGTACACATATACCAGACAATTACGCAGGTAGCGGATGGTCATAATCATAGTATTCTTGGCGTCAGTGCCCCAGCTCGTATGACTAATGGTACACATGTGCACTGTTTGAAAGGCCGGACAAGTTTTGTTGAAGGTCATTGGCATGCTTACGATGTCTATACCGGGCCGGCAGTATCGATGGGTGACGGAACACATATTCATTATTATAATGGGACGACGTCAGAAGTAGAAGATCATGAGCATGATTTCAGCGGAGCGACTAATGTTGCGCCGGATATTATTCGGGCTCAGGTAAATAATAATTTACCAAGAGAAGACGAAGAATAGAATTGTGATAAAAGCCGGATTTATCCGGCTTTTATTAGATTCAGCTATAAAATAGGGACAGTCCCTTTTGTTTAAAGGGACTGTCCCTATCTCAATAAATTGTTGGCCGGCAGCTTGGAGTGCAGTAGGGCTGGCACTCAGTCCGTGGCCGGCAAGAAGGGTAGCACGTCGGCCTGCAAGCCGGCTGGCAAGACATACGCGGTCTGCAGGATGGCGCACAGAACGGTTTACAAGCAGGTGGGCAAGACGGCGTACAGGGAGGCGGGCAGATAGGATCGCATAGGGGACTGCAATTAGGGGCACAGGGTGTACCGGTAGGTGAGCAGCCGATCGGATGATCAGGCTGCTCCGGACGGTCGCTGTAATCCATGATTTCCGGCGTACCCCATTTAGGTGGTTTATATCTAGTTCGATCAGACATAATGATAACATCCTCCTATTCAATACGGGACTACAGATACTTATGCATAATATGCAACAAAGCAGCTGATGGTGAGGTATTGCCGGAGGCAGTTTGCTGGTTAGTAAGAATATGTTAAAATAACAACAAGTACCTTGTCAGCTTTAAAACAGTAGGATGATGGCGAGGATATTTTTCGCAAACCAAGGCGGAGGAGGGAGGCATACCGGATGTATGCTGACCGACGACAAGGGTTGCGGAAAATAGACCGTCAGTATTCACTGGATTAGGGCTGACAAGGTACTAACTTATAAATAGCGTTCTTTAATCTGCGTAATCACTTCTTTGGCCCGTTCTTCATTGGCTATCTGAGGGATAGAATAGCCGATGAATAAGGGTGAGCTGACGAAGCGGGGAATAATTTTTACAATTATTTTTCCTGCGTATTGGTAGAAAAAGAGATTGTAGCTTTTACAAGCGCGGTGAAAGCTGTGCAGAATATAATGTGCTGCTATTTGGATATAATCTGCCATACAATCAAGATCTGCTAGATCACCAAGCAGAACATTGAACTCAAAGAAACCTACACGCGGTTGAGTGGATAAATTGAATTCAACACTTTTGCAGGTGTCAATTAGTTGTCCGATAAAATGGTCTGCCTGGACATGCTCCAAATAGTTGACAGTTTCTAATCCAACAATCTGCATGTGCGGGTGGCGAATAGTGCCGCCTGAGCAAGGACCGTGATTTTTATAAAACAGAACAGATGCAAATTGTCCGCTAGCAGTCATTTCGAGCCATTTTTCCATACCAAAACGGATAACACTATACAAGTGGTCTTTCGGATATAAGGAAAGCTCGGAATTGCAGTCCTCCGTTTCAATTAGCACCGTCTGCAGAGTTGCTTCCAGGACGGGATATTTATTCTTGATCAGCCAGATCGGCCCCCGCCGTTCAATAATGTCTTCTAGAGCATCTCGATGACAGAATGGGCAATAAGCTGTGCGATTAATAATATTCTCCGGTTTTTGTTTACCGATCGTAACATTAAAGACTAAGTGGCTGGATGCTGACATGGATGGTCACCTCGTATATGTGCTAAGGTAGTACTATTCTATCATACCCGGAGTTAGCCGGAAAAGCTAGAGCACGCACTCCGTAAGGAAAGTACGAGCCTATTTTTAGCTGAAAGGGTGGTTTTGTATGTATTCGACGACACTCTGTTTTGTAGTTGATAGCCTGCGGCCGCAAAACGTACTGTTAGGAATGAAGAAAACTGGTTTTGGCCAAGGAAAATATAATGGGTTTGGCGGCAAAATAAATCGGGAAGAACAGATAATGGATGCAGCAGTGCGCGAACTAGCGGAAGAATGTGGCTTACTTGCTGATGTGCGGGATCTTGTGAAAGTCGGCGAGCTGGATTTTATATTTCCTGACCACTGTGCATTGGATCATGATGTCCATATATTTATTGTAAAGCAATGGCAGGGAAAGATTATTGAAACTGATGAGATGAAACCGGAGTGGTTTCGCATTGATCAAATTCCGTATGCGGCAATGTGGCAGGATGATATTCACTGGCTGCCACAGGTGCTGCAAGGTGAAAAGATAAAAGGCAAAGTGACATTTGCCGCTGATAATGAAAGTGTCCAGGCAGTAACGATTACGACAGTAAGCTCTTTTTAAAGGAGAAATCTATATAAAAATGAATTTAGCAGAAACACTTCTGAACTGGTATGATGAAAATCACCGTGAATTGCCGTGGCGGCAAGATCAGGAACCTTATAAAATCTGGGTTTCAGAAGTTATGCTGCAGCAAACACGGGTTGAAGCGGTTAAACCGTATTATGAGCGCTGGATGAAGCGCTTTCCCACATTACACGATTTGGCCCAGGCATCTGCAGAGGAGGTGCTGCAGTATTGGCAGGGGCTAGGTTACTATTCGCGTGCCCGTAATCTTCACCAGGGTGTGAGAGAAGTAGCTGAGCGATATGGCGGACAGATTCCTAACGACAGGGAAAAGATAATAACTTTGTCCGGAGTGGGCGAGTATACGGCAGGTGCTATTTTAAGTATTGCCTATAATAAACCAGAGCCTGCTGTGGATGGAAATGTGTTACGTGTATTTAGCCGTTTATATTGTCTGGAAAACGATATAACTAAACCGGCAGCGAGAAAACAAGTAACGGAACTGGTGTCCGGTGTAATGCCTGACGACCGTCCTGGCGATTTTAACCAGGCTGTCATGGACTTGGGATCTGCAATATGCACTCCTAAAAACCCAAGTTGTACCCAGTGTCCGCTTGATCAGTATTGCCTGGCTTATAAGCAGGGGCGGCAGCGGGAACTGCCTATCCGCAAGAGAAGTGCTCCGCCGCGAGTGATACAGGTAGCAGCGGCTATTGTTCAAGCGGAAAGCCGGTATCTCTTGTGTAAACGTCCTGCTAAAGGGCTATTGGCAAACATGTGGGAGTTTCCGTCTATTGAAATTGAAAATAAGAACGATGGTCCTATGGAGCTGGAAGGTTTGCTCTGCAGGCTGGGGCAGCAAGCTTTTGTCGAGCCAGTGCCAGTTTTGGAACTCACACATACCTTTAGTCACAGGCAGTGGCAAATTGTTTTTTATTCATGCAAGCAAGTGAGACGGCAGGAAATAGCGGACTCTAATCATGTTAAATGGCTTAGCCCGGAAACATGGTCGTCGTTATCTTTTGCCGGGCCTCATCGTAAGATGGCAGCAGAGCTGGAAGCCCAGTGGCATGGTTGATTCTTAAACCGGGCAAGATAAAAACTAGGAGGTTGTTATGCAGCATAGTCCAAGTTCTTTCTTTTACCTTGTGGTGGCAGTTGTTTTTTTACTTATAACCTGGCTGGGGTATCGCCTGTTAACACGCTGGCATCCGGTGTATAGCAGCCGGATTGTGAAATACAGTTATTGGTTGATTTCAGCAGGGGCATTGCTCACGATGGCAGCCAGCCGCTCCTTGCGGCCGGCAGATGGATATATGGGCTTTTTTATGCAAGCCCTTATTTATGCGGTGTATACGTGGGTTATTAGCTTGCTAGTCTTATTGCCGGTCATGTTTGCTTTGTACTGCATCCGTTTTGTGTTGCGCAAAATGAGAAACAAACAAGAAGCTGCAGAGCCTGAAATAGAGGACGGAAAGTCACAGATCAGCCGCCGCGATTTTTTGCGGGGTGTGACGGCTGCCGCACCGCTGGCCTCATTAGCTATCAGTTCAGGCGGTGTTTTTATCGGAGATAATTATATAGCCAAACAGCACCATGCTTTATCGTTTGCCAATTTGCCTGAACAAATGGCTAATTATAAAATTGCCCAAATTAGTGATACCCATATTGGCCCCTTTTTCGGCATGGAAAAATTAGATCGCGTATTAACGATGATTGTTCAGGAAAAACCTGACATACTGGTTATTACCGGCGATCTGATTGATGATCTTAACTTGTTAACACCTACAATGGAACGCATTAACCGTTTTTTCTCGACAATACCGCAAGGTATTTATTATTGCTGGGGAAATCATGAATATTTCCGCAATATAGCGGCCATACGTGAGGCATGGAAGCATTCCCCGGTTACTGTTTTAGAGAATAATAGCCGAAAAGTATTAGAGGGAGAACGGCCGTTTTATCTGCTGGGAGTAGATTACCCCTGGGCTGATAAAAAAGAAGACCAGCAAACGAAACGCCGCGGTTTTATCAACCGTGCTTTATCCGGAGTTCCGGACGAAGCATTTCGCTTGCTGATTGCTCATCATCCTGATTTTTTTGATAATAGTTTCGAAAATAACATTCCCCTTACATTGGCAGGGCACACTCATGGCGGACAGGTAGCACTATTTGGGAAATCATTGCTCCCTGTGCAATATAAATATATGCGCGGCCTTTACCGGCAAAATGGAAATTACGGTTATGTCAGTGTCGGTACCGGTCATTGGATGCCATTTCGGATCGGATGTCCGGCAGAAGTAACATTTTTTACGCTTAAGCCTTCTTTTCCTGGGCTTTCTGCAAGAACTTAGCTAAATCAATAATGTAGCGCTGATGAGTACCTTCACCGATTTTTTCTTTGTCATCGAACGCTTCAACGGCAAAGGTCAAACGCTTACCGGATATTTCGGTAAGCTTTGCTGTTGCCCGTACCGACATACCAACCGGAGTAGCAGCTAAATGCTTCACATCAAGATGAATACCTACAGTTGACATACCTTCGGGCAGATGGGGATCTACCGCTGCTAAGCAGGTGCCCTCCATAATGCCAATCATAGCCGGAGTAGCATAAACGGCTACGCCGCCGCTGCCATACTTAATAGCAGTATTATTTTCAGTTACTTCTTCTTTTTTTTCGGCAGTCATGCCAATTTGCAAATTAATGTCCATGTTTTTCACCTCTATTATGTATTTAAATTATTTACTTACGCCGCTCTTTTACAATAAGATAGATATAAAGACCGAACAAAATAGCGGCCACCAGGGCAAGCAGCATTTGAAAAGCGCCAAATTGAGGTTCTACTGGATTATCAAATAACTCGATTGTTCTGCCGAGGATAAATATAGCAACCAAAGCGATAACCAACCGAAGGGGCGTAATATGTTTCATAAAGACTCCTCATTACTAATAGTATTATAAGTTTTCGCCATTTTGATAAGTCATCCTGCTCGCAATTTAAAAAATGGTCGTAAAGATTGCCAATTTGTAATAGTTATTTAATAAATGCTATCACTTATAGCAGTAGACTTTTCATTATGGCAGGGTATACAATAAGTAAGAGAAAATGCCGTAAAATAATGCACAAAGGAAGAGCGCATTTATGATTGGTGTAAGTAAACTGCTTTGTGACACAAATAATTATGGTGACAGCTTGCGATATGCCAAGGGAGCTCACGGACAACGCCATGGGGCAGTTGCCGGAATGGGGCCGGTTATAGCCTGGAATATCACTCGTACTTGCAATTTGAAATGTGTTCATTGCTACTCAAACTCGGATGCTAAGCAATATAATGGTGAGCTAAGCACGGCAGAAGCAAAACAATTTATTGATGATTGTGCTGCATTTAAGGTGCCTGTACTCCTGTTATCTGGAGGAGAGCCGCTTATCCGTCCAGATGTGTACGAACTTGTTGAACACGCTAAAAAATATAATATACGCACTACTTTTTCCACTAATGGCACAATGATTGATAAAGCTACGGCAAAGCGTATCAAGTCTCTAGGCGTAGGCTATGTTGGTATCAGTCTTGATGGCCTGGGTGCTGCAAATGATCAATTCCGTGGTCAAGCAGGCGCTTTTGACCGGGCACTGGAAGGCATTCGCAATTGTTTGAGTATTGGGCAGAGGGTTGGCCTCAGATTCACCATCAATCGTTATAATTTTCATGATTTGGAGAACATCTTTCATTTAGTCAAGGAAGAAGGAATTCCCAGAGTCTGTTTTTATCACCTTGTTTATTCCGGCAGGGGCTCAACAATGATGGAGCATGATATTTCGCATGAGGAATCGCGGCAGGCTATGGATCTTATCAGCAGCAAAGCGATTGAATTAGGTGATCAATGTGAAATTCTTACGGTAGATAATCATACCGATATTGTTTATCTATATCTTCAAACTCTCAAGCGGGATAAAGTGCGGGCGGCAAAGATTTGGGAGCTGATGCAGCGCAATGGCGGCAATCGTTCAGGGATTGCGTTTGGCAATGTTGATCCTCTTGGTAATGTCCACCCTGATCAGTTTACACAAAATCATACATTTGGTAATGTGCGGGACCGTAAGATCAGCGATATATGGACCGAACTGAATCATCCAATTCTTGTGGGACTTAAAGACAGGAAGAGTCTTTTAAAAGGACGCTGCAGCCGATGCAAATGGCTTGAAGTTTGCAACGGTAATTTTAGGGCCAGAGCAGAAGCGGTAAGCGGTGACTTTTGGGAGTCTGATCCTGCCTGTTACCTTACTGACGAGGAAATTGGTATTAGGTAATATAAACGGCAGCTTAAGTGTCCAGATTCTGGCACCTTAAGTTGCTTTTCTATGTTTAGCTATCAGCATATTGGGTAAAAATACTGGATATTACTAGAAATTACACATTGAGCAGGGAATCGGCAATTTGCGACGAATATTTGACTATCAATAAAGCAGCCAAAGGAGCCGGATGAATGAGTATTACGAATACGCCCACCTCTTCGAACTTTATTCAAAATATCATTAATGATGATCAAAAGACTAATAAATACGGCCAGCGAGTACATACCCGTTTTCCACCTGAACCTAACGGATATTTGCATATCGGTCATGCTAAATCCATTTGCCTTAATTTTGGACTAGCTAAAGAATATAACGGGCTGTGCAATTTGCGCTTTGATGATACAAATCCCAGCAAGGAAGAAGTAGAATATGTTGACTCCATCCAACAGGATGTTAAATGGCTGGGCTTCAGCTGGGATAACCGCATGTTTTATGCCTCCGATTATTTCGAGCGGCTTTATCAGTATGCAGTAAAATTAATTACATTGGGCAAAGCGTATGTATGCGACCTTACGGCTCAGCAAATGCGTGAGTACCGGGGAACGTTAACCGAGCCGGGCAAGGACAGCCCTTTCCGTACCCGCACTGTACAAGAGAATCTGGAGCTGTTTCAGGGAATGAGAAATGGTGAATATCCGGATGGCTCCAGAGTGCTGAGAGCTAAGATTGATATGGCGTCACCTAACTTTACGATGCGTGATCCTGTTTTATATCGGATTATGAGGGCTCATCATCATCGTACCGGTGATACCTGGTGCATTTACCCGATGTATGATTACGCTCATCCGCTCTCTGATGCAATTGAAGGCATTACTCACTCTATTTGTACATTGGAGTTTGAAGATCACCGGCCGCTGTATGACTGGGTATTAGAGGACTGGGAGTCTTCGGAGAAACCGCAGCAAACTGAATTTGCCCGCCTGGATCTGACAAATACCGTTATGAGTAAACGCAAATTGCGTACGCTTGTGGAAAAGGGTTTGGTCAGTGGCTGGGATGATCCCCGGATGCCGACAATTTCCGGTCTGCGCCGCAGAGGGTATACACCTGAATCTATCCGGGACTTTTGTGACCGGATCGGAGTCGCCAAAAGTAACAGTACGGTTGATATTGCACTCTTAGAACACTGTATCCGTGAAGATTTGAATACAAATGCTGCCCGGGCTATGACCGTGCTGCAGCCATTGAAAATTGTTTTAACCAACTATCCTGAGGAACAAGTTGAAGAATTGGAAGCAGAGAACAATCCGGAAAACGAAGATATGGGAATACGGACAATTCCTTTTTCCCGGGTCCTGTATATAGAGCAGGAAGATTTCATGGAAAATCCTTCAAAGAAATATTTTCGCCTATCGCCCGGCAAAGAAGTGCGGCTAAAATATGCCTACATCATTAAATGCGAGGAAGTTATAAAAGACGAACAGGGTAATGTTATCGAACTGCACTGCACCTATGATCCTGAAACTAAGAGTGGCGCCGGTACCAGCAATAGAAAAGTAAAAGGCGTGTTACACTGGGCCTCTGCGGAGCATGCTGTTGATGTGGAAGTGAGATTGTACGAATACTTGCTGGTAAATGAAGAAGAGGATGAAGCTGATGGGGATGATTTCCTCGCAAAACTTAATCCTAATTCGCTAGTAGTAAGACAGGGAAAAGCAGAACCTGCATTAGCCAATGTAACCGGCGGAGAACGTTACCAATTCTTACGACAGGGCTTTTTTGCAGCCGATCCGGATTCCAAGCCTGGTAAGCCGGTATTTAACCGTATTGTTGGTTTGCGTGACTCCTGGGCTAAAGCACAAAAAGAAGGCTGATTTCAGTGAAAATCTTCCTCCTTATTTATAATCCCGCTGCAGGTGATTCTTATTTTAAATATCGCTTGGACAGCCTTGTTGAACACATGCAGAAACAACAGTGCTTGCTAATACCTATCCGGACAGGCCGCAAGGAAGATACGCTTGCCTTACTAAACTCAACACGGCAGTACGAGTTAGATGGCATACTAATTTCCGGCGGCGACGGAACGATACATGAAATAGTAAACGCTATGTTTGAGCTGGGGATTGATTTGCCAATCGGGATTATCCCCAGTGGAACCTCTAATGATTTAGCATCTTTTTTGCGCTTGGAAAAGGATGTGGAAGCCTGTGCAGCCTTATTTACGAATGGCTTTACAAGAGTAATTGATGTTGGTACCGTAAATGACAGATACTTTTTGAATGTAGCGAGTGCCGGCCTGTTGACGGGAGTAGCTCATACAGCTGACCGGACAATGAAAAATACATTAGGTAAAGTTGCTTATTATCTTAAGGGAATTGAAGAATTGCCGCGGTTTCGTGCGATTAATATGTGTATCCGTGCTGATGACATCACGATCACTAGCGAGGTTATGCTCTTTCTAGTGATGAATGGTGGAACAGTTGGCAGTTTTGATCGGATTGCTCCTCAGGCCCGCATTGATGATGGCAAGCTTGACCTGTTGATCGTCCATCGCTGCAGTTTGCCTGAGCTTGCCCGTATATTAATCAGTCTTCTGTCAGGTGCGCATATCAACCATAAGGCGGTTCAATATCTGCAGGCCTCGCATATAAGTATTGAAAGTGATGAATTAGTAGAAAGTGACTTGGACGGTGAATTGGGGCCCGCTTTGCCGCTAACGATAACGGCACTTTCTAAGCGACTCAGGGTTTTCTCTCCCAACAGACCAATTCATTATAAGAAGATAACCGGTCTTATCAAATAATACTAAGGTTAAGAAATATGACCCTTTCCTGCAGGGAAAAGAGGGTAAATAAAGCAAGTAAAAATGCTGCCTGGGACTTTACCCTGGCAGCATTTTTTACTTCCCATACCTATCCCAATTCAGGGCGGCAATAATCTTTCGGGCAAGCAGAGCATACATCGGAATGATGATAATTTGTGAAACAAGGCGGCTGGGCATAGTAATGATCCAGGGTATGCCGAGTGCTGTCTTTAGCACATAAGGAGTAAGAATAAGAGAGGTTACAATTTGAGGAATTGCCACTGCACATAACAAAGGCCAGGCCGTATAGGACCGTCTAAAAAAGCGCAGAATAAGCGGCGGCAGCAAGCCATGCAGTCCGGCAATAAGCGTAAATTGGGGCAAATATACTCCCATAGGATTTAAGTTAAAGCCAATAATATCTCCTAAGACGCCCACGACGGCTCCAGCATAAGGCCCGAATAGTATGCCTGCAAGTATGACCGGTAATGGTCCAAAACCCATCCTGAGAGTGATAACACCTTCAAATGGAATCGTAATGCTGGCAATGCGCGTAAGCACAATTGATAAACTAATCAATAAAGATAAATATACCAGGCGTTTTGTGGGACTGTATAACATAGCTTTTCTCCTTAACCGATTGAAAAGGTAGTTAAGTTTATTGTACATGGATATCGTTAAAAAGCAATGCTGCAAAATTCTGCAAACTAGAAAAGAAGGGTGAGTAAATTGGATGTTTTCTCTAAATTAGCAGAACAAAAAATTCAGGAGGCTATTAAAAATGGTGAGCTGAACAACTTGCCTGGCAAGGGGAAACCATTAAATCTTACCGATTCCCGTCATATACCGCCTGATTTGCGGATGGCCTATAAAGTTCTAAAAAACTCAGGTATGATACCTGCTGAGATGGAAATAAAAAAAGAAATTGCGTTACTTGAACAACTGATTGCTCAATGTACAGGCGAGCAAGAAAAAGGTGAACTGAAGCACAAACTGCAGGAAAAAGCAATCGTTTATTCCCTCTTAATGGAAAAAAGACGCTCCAAGTGACGCATAGGTTATGGTGCTTTCTCCCATACTACTTGATGAAAGGGGTGTGGAAATGCAACAAAATCGTGCAGCTGAAATCATTAGCTCATCCTTTAACTTTGAAGTTACATGGCATGGTAAACCCGTTTGGATTGAAAGTGTTAACAAGGTAGATAACAGAGCTGGAATTGTTATCCTGGGCAGTCAGGACAAATGGGATGTGCCAATTGAAGAATTGGAAGAGACGGGTAATTTTGAATCAATGCTTGATTAGCAGATACACCAAAGAGCCGGAACGTTATAGTTCCGGCTCTTTGGTGTATCCTTAATTAACGAGTTGGTTGGCTGCTTGAAGGGGGTTTTGTTCTTGCTGCTCAACAACCTGCTTGCCTTGTTCCAGCAGCTGTCCTTCTTTGGGGCTCAAAAGAAGGAGCAGCTGCTGAAGCTGGCCGACATGCTTTCTTTCATCATCAGCAAGCTTAAGCAGAATTTGTTTTACACGCGGGTCAGAAGCAGCCTGAGCATGAGCTTCATAACCGATAACTGCTTCATATTCACCGATTATATCGATGCGCAGTGCTTGCAATAACTCCTCATTTGACAATTGCTTGGGGAGATTGGCAACAAAGGGATTGCTAACGATAGCCATTCAAATTCAGCTCCTTTTCTAAGATAGTATGGGATATCTGAAAAAATTCATTCTGATTTATCGTCAATATGTAGTGTCATTATTACTCCTTGCGGCATATATTGCAGTACGAAAGCTCTAGGGAGGTGAGGTTATCGTGACTGAAGAAGAAGAGCGTGGAAAATACATTAATAATTGCATACAGCCAATTTCGCCGGCTATGGTGGTTTGTGAATTAGTCGGTGAAAACCAATGCCAAAAATCAATGGACATTTGTGTTCGTGTTCCCCGGCGCAATCCGGCGATAGAGCAGATTATTGATGTCTATGTAAAAGACTTAAAGCTGACAAATGTGCATACGATATGTGATAAAGTTGTTGTTCGCGGTTGCTTTGAAGTGAAGGTGCTCTATACGGCGTGTAAACCTAAAAAGCCGGTACATGCAATAGAAGTACGCAATATTCGCTTCACTGCCGACGTTGAACTTTGGGGAGCCTCGTCAGGTATGGAAACCGAAGCGGATGTAATCGTAGAATTCATCGATTATGATTGTGATGAGTGCACACGGGCTCACTGGTATAAGCATAATCCTGACTGGGGCTATGGAAAAGGTCACTGGAAAGATGACTGCGACTGGGACGATGAGTGCGATTGCGACGACGATTGTGACTGTGAGGATGACTATGGGGATTGCGAATGCGATCAATGTAAGTCTCATAAGCATCATCATGGCTGCGAATGCGATCATTGCAAGTCCCATAAGCATCATCATGGCTGTGAATGTGATCATTGCAAGCCCCATAAGCATCATCACGGCTGCGAATGTGATTATTGTAAGCCTCATTATCATAAAAAGAAATTGTGTTGTGAATGTGGTCATGACCATGATCATTGCAACTGTGAACACGGACACCATCATTGGAAGAAAGGCGCCCGTCATTGTGATGTAACGGTTGTGCTTCGAGTCACTGCTAAGGTTTTCCGGAACCGTCCGGTCTTATTGCAGCAGGGCGGCATGCATCACGGTAAACTACCTCTAAAACCAAAAGGATGAAGCATAGAGAAAACCGGCAAAGCTTAAAGCCTTGCCGGTTTGTTGCTGTATAAAACTGCTGATTAGCAGTAAGCTGCAATGTATTGTTCGGTGATTTCATCAAGCTTTTGTGTCATTTCAGCAATCGTCTCTTCCGAAAAACTGTATTTGTGAAGATCGTCACTGTGTAATAACTCTGATAAATTACGAATCCGGGTAATTAACTCAATCTTTTCCACTTACCAAGCACCTCTACAAATTATTTCCATTTATAATAATAACAAGTAATAAAATTCTTTGTAAATAGAAAATTCAAAAGTCGGAATAGGAAGTTTATTCCGTGAATTCAGAGGTGTAATTCTCTCTGTTTAATGGACTAAAATAGAGAAAGTATAGTTTAGTCTACTACAGGAATACATATTAAAGCGGAGCATAATAGCAATAACAGTTGATATTGTAATGTAAATCTCGTTAATTGCCCAATTTAGAGCTTTGACTGGTACTGAAACGCCTTATATACTTAACATGTATACAAAATCCACAGAATGGAATGTGCATTGCTGGAATACTAAAGAGTGCGCTGGTTGCACATGGATTCGGTGGATACTTTTAGGAGGATGAGTGTATGAAAAAGTGGAAGTTGGCGCTAATGGCAGCTACGATGGCAGTGAGTACAATCATTGCAGCAGGCTGTGGAAGTAAAGAAGCCGCCTCAACCAATGAAATTAAGTTAGGTGCAAATTTTGAGCTTACCGGTGGTGTTGCTCAATATGGTCAATCAGCGGCAAATGGCATTAAATTAGCTATTAAGGAAGCGAATGCTGCCGGCGGTGTATTAGGCAAGCAATTGAAGCTGATTGTGGCCGATAATAAATCAGAGCCCGCTGAAGCAGGCAATGCTACTACTAAATTGATTACACAGGATAAAGTCATTGCTATTTTTGGACCTGCTGCCAGCTCAAATGTTCTAGCATCTACCCAAATTGCCCAGGATAACAAAATACCGCTTTTGACTCCAACCGGCACTAATACAAAAATTACTGTAGATAACGGTAAAGTGAAAGATTTTGCTTTCCGCTCTTGTTTTATTGATCCTTTCCAAGGTCAAGTAATGGCCAGCTTTGCCCAAAAAACGGTTAAAGCAAAAACAGCAGCAATTTACATTGACAGCTCTTCAGATTATTCAAAGAGCTTGTCACAAAACTTTGAACAAGTTTTTGTAAAAAATGGTGGAACAATTGTCGCAAAAGAGGCGTTTCTGCAAAAAGATCAGGATTTTAAAGCTGCTCTAACCAAAATTAAGTCAGTTAATCCTGAGGTAATTTATATTCCTGCCTACTACGAAGAAGTTGGTAAAATTATTAAGCAGGCAAGAGAACTTGGCATTACGGTTCCCCTGTTGGGCAGTGATGGCTGGGATTCCCCTAAACTAGCGGAAATCGCAGGAGCTGCTGCTCTAAACGATACCTTCTTTACGAATCACTATTCGGCGCAGGACAAGGATCCCATGGTACAAAAATTTGTTGAGTCTTATAAGAAAGAATACGGACAGGAGCCTGATGCTTTCGCTGTATTGGGGTATGATGGTGCCTTAATGATGATTGATGCAATCAAGCGGGCTAACAGCACTGATTCTGTAAAAATAAAAGATGCTTTAGCGCAGACTAAGGACCTCAAAGTTCTTACTGGAACATTATCATTAGATGCGAATCATGATCCTATTAAGAGTGCGGTTATTATTGAAATGAAAGATGGCAAACAAACGTTTAAAGAAAAAGTAAATCCTTAAATATGACGCAAAGCCCGGGAGAGCTTCCCGGGCTTTGCGACTGTCGACAAATAATCCAGCAAAGGAGATCGCCACGCTACGCTCGCGATGACACCCGACTTTACTGTCATTGCGAGGAGTAAAACGACGCGGCAATCTCCTTCCAGGTGCGTTTGTCTAAAGGCTGAGCCCGGGAGATATTCCCGGGCTTTTTTTGTTCATACATTTTTTTACAAATAGTACTTTGATTACTGCAGGAAGAAGTTGTTTTTATTCGAATTCATTATGGTAAATCTTTCAGTGATTGGAGTGCATATCATGTCAGAGCAGGACAAGGTTATTCTTGATCAGTTTTGCAGTGTTCTTGGTCAAATCAGTGATTTGTTTATCAGCGGCGTGGGGATTAGCATGACTGACCGGGAGCAATTTCTTTTTTATAAAGCCGGGAACAAAATGGATTTAAAAATAGCGCCAGGCTTAGTGGTTAAACCGGGCGGAGCAATTTCCAGGGCAATTCAGGAGAAGCGTCTGGTAACTGCCAGGCTGGATAAAGCAATTTATGGTGAAGTGCTTATTGCTATTTCTGTTCCAATTTACAATGATGATAAGCAGGTAATTGGTGCCGTTTGCGCTTATGAGACGATCGAGCAGGAAGAGGCTCTCAAGGAACTTGCTGCCACATTAACTGCCAGTATTAGTGTCTTAGCCAGTACGGCAGAGGAAATAACCGCTCAAGCTGAACAACTGTCCGGCACAAGCACAGAACTGGCAAAATATGCGGAAGGCTCTCAAAATAAGGCGAAAGAAACGAATGAAGTTTTGCATATGATTAAAGCAATTTCCAGTCAGACTAATTTACTAGGCTTGAATGCAGCAATAGAAGCTGCACGGGTTGGAGAACAAGGGCGGGGCTTTGGTGTTGTGGCGGAGGAGATACGCAAATTGGCAACAAGCAGTGCCGAATCAATAAAAAAAGGCGAAATGATTATCAGAGGTATTCAAGAACAAAGCGCCGGTACAGCGCAGCAGGTAAATAATATGAATTCTGTCATCACCTATATTACAGAGGCTATTTCGCAACTAACTGAGGCAGTCCAGCAGGCAAATTCTATGGGACAACGTCTTGATGAACTATCGAAAAGCCTGAAGAAAGGATAAGTTTGTGTCTACTGTTGCTGAATGGAAGAAACACTTAGCCATTATGTGGTTTGCTCAGGTCATAGGGATGAGCGCTATAACCGGAGTTGTTTCTTTCCTGCCGCTCTATATAACGCATTTGGGAGTAACCAGTCTGGAGGAAACAGAAATTTGGGCTGGTATTCTGATGGGAGTTGCAGCTTTATTTGCCGGGATATCCGGTCCCTATTGGGGAGCCCTTGGCGATCGCAAAGGGCGTAAACCGATGGTTGAGCGGGTAATGTTGATGTTTAGTCTGGTCATGATTGCCATGGCTTTTGTTACTAATGTCTATCAGCTGCTTGTTTTACGCATTATTCAGGGCATCTTTGGAGGGTTTACTGCAGCGGCACTTGCATTAGTAACTAGTGTAACGCCGGAAGAGGAAATAGGGTTTACTATGGGGATATTTCAGACGGCAATGGTTGTAGGCGGAGCCTTTGGCCCCATGTTTGGCGGTATTGTTGCCGACCATGTTGGTTACCGGCAGACCTTCGTGGTTTTTGGATTGCTTTGTCTGCTTGCACTGACTGTCATTCACTTAGCTGTACCCGAACACTTTACACCGGCTGCTCAAGCGGCAAAGCCTTCCGTCCGGCGGGATATCAAATCAGTAGTTGTCATACCAGGAATTAAAAGTATGCTGCTGGTACTCTTTTTAATTCAATTCGCCATTCAGGTTATTGCGCCAATCATGCCGCTGTATGTACAAACTATGGTTGCTGACAGTACATATATTGCCAGTATTTCCGGTACCGTTATTGCGGTAGCAGGGTTGACCAGTTCTATTTCTTCAGCCTCGATGGGGCTGTTGGGTAAATATTTTCGACATCGCATTATTTTGTTTACTGCTGCGGCAATGGGAGCTGTATTTTTCTACTTACAGGCATTGGCTGGTGATGTTTTGACATTAGGTGCCTTTCGGGCATTAAGTGGTTTTTGTCTTGGAGCCATGATTCCCAGTGCTAATACGATCATAACCTATCTGATTCCGCCGGAAAAAAGAGGGGTAGCTTATGGTGTTACTACCGGTGCCGCATTAATGGGAAACGTAATCGGACCTCTAAGCGGAGGCTTTATTGCTCTACACTTTGGCATAGGTGCGGTTTTTTTCTGTACTGCTTTTTTCTTTGCAATAACTGCTGCCTGGGTTGGGTTACGTGTTAAAGAATTGGCCTGAATCTTTTTATTGTCAATACGAGCTGTTTTTAGTATTATAGTGGTGTTGGATTGCTCCTGTAGGATGATATCGTTTTGAGTCATACCGAAAACGAGAGCCTTTCACAAATATCACGACAACAGAAATAACCTTGTTGCCGCTTAGATCCGCTGCGGACTGAGACGGAAGGTGTATTAAGCTTTGCTATTTTACGACACCTCCTTGTCCACTTTTCGTGCGGGCAAGGAGGTTGTTTTTATTGTCGCATTTTAGGGGGAGATAGAGTGATTACCGTTATCGAATCAGTAGCCGAAATGCGAGAGTTTATTGCACAAGTACGACAACAGGGGAAAAAGGTTGGGTTTGTTCCTACCATGGGGGCTTTGCACGAAGGTCATTTGGCATTGATGGAAGAGGCAAAAAGCAGCAGTGATACTGTGGTAGCAAGTATTTTTGTTAATCCCACGCAATTCGGGCCTAATGAAGATTATGACGCTTATCCGCGCACCTGGCAGTCTGATATTGACGCCTGCCAGAAAATTGGAGTAGATGTTGTTTTTCGTCCGCATGTTGCCGATATGTACCCTCAAGGCTGGGGAACTTGGGTGAGTGTGGACAACATTACTGAAAAATTATGTGGTCAAACCCGTCCCGGCCATTTTCGCGGTGTGGCAACTGTAGTAACGAAGTTATTCAACATAGTTCAGCCGGACAGAGCTTTTTTCGGACAAAAAGATGCACAGCAGGTTGTTGTACTTATGAAAATGGTACGTGATTTAAACATGAATGTTGAAATTATCATGGTACCAATCGTGCGTGATCCCGATGGGCTGGCTAAAAGCTCCCGGAATATTTACCTGACTCCTGAACAGCGTACAGCAGCGCTGGTACTGAGCCGAAGCTTGCTGTCTGCACAGCAGATGGTAATACAAGGTCAGCGTGGGTGCCGTCTGATTTGCAGCGAGGTTCAAGATAAAATAGCCGAAGAACCTTTAGCTGCTGTGGAGTATGTACAAATGTACTCTTTCCCTGACCTTCAGGAAATTACAACGGTAAGAGACAAGGTGTTGCTTGCTGTAGCGGTGCGATTTGGCACAACCCGCCTGATCGATAATATGATTCTGGAAGTAAAGGAGTAGACAACTAAGATGCTGCTGACAATGATGAAATCCAAAATACATCGTGCTACCGTTACACAGGCGGAGCTCAACTATATGGGAAGTATTACAATTGATCAATCGCTGATTGAAGCCGCCTGCATTTTGCCTGGTGAAAAAGTACAAATTGTGAATAACAATAATGGAGCAAGACTAGAGACGTATGTAATCTCGGGAGAAGCAAATTCGGGTGTTATTTGCCTGAATGGAGCTGCAGCCAGACTTGTTCAGCCGGGGGATACCGTTATTATCATCAGTTATGCCTTATACAGCCCTCAAGAAGCAAAAGAACTGGAGCCGGTAGTCGTTCATGTTGACCAAGGCAATCGTATCATCAATAGCAGAGGGCGCGAGTATCATGGCGAGATTAGCTAGACTTGCCGGGTTTATTACCAGTACTGTTTCGCTATGGGTCATGCTGGGAGCAGTGCTTGCTTTTTTTCATCCAGCCTTAATTAAGCCGATTGGCAAGTATATACCATATCTATTAGGCGTAATTATGCTTGGTATGGGACTTACCATGACAGCGGCCGACTTTAAACTGGTGCTCTCAAGACCCAAGGATGTATGCTACGGTGTTTTGCTGCGTTATCTTATTATGCCTGGCGTTGCCTGGGGAGTAACAAAAGTACTTGCGCTTGATCCGTCGCTGGCAGCGGGGGTGCTGCTGGTGGGGTGCTGCCCCAGCGGAACGGCATCAAATGTGATGACATTTATTGCAAAGGGTGATACTGCACTCTCCATTACAGTTTCCAGCATTAATACACTGCTGTCACCGCTATTGACACCGTTTTTATTTCTTCTGCTCTCAGGTGCGATGATTCCCGTAGATGCAGCGGCCTTGCTTTTGGATATTATTAAAATTGTCGTCGTTCCTATCCTCGCAGGAATGATGATTCGCTTTTGGGCAAACAGGTGGGTAGAACAGCTTCAGCCGGTTATTCCTGCAATATCGGTACTTGCAATTGTAGTAACAGTTAGTGCCGTGGTAGCACTAAATGCAGCTAAGATAGCCGGTGTAGCTGTAATTGCTCTTCTGGCTGTTGGTTTGCATAATTTATTCGGCTTGTTGCTGGGGTATTGGTCCTCTCTTTCACTGGGGATGGGCGAGAGTAAGGCCAGAGCGATTTCTTTTGAGATTGGCATGGAAAACTCGGGTCTGGCGGTTGCTCTGGCGCTAGTTCATCTGGACCCGCTGGCAGCTGTGCCGGGAGCAATATTTAGTGTCTGGCACAATTTCAGCGGCAGTTTGCTTGCTTCCTACTGGGTGAGAAAGAGTAGTAAAACAAAGCTGCCGGTATTATAACCTATTGTTTGAAAAAAATCATGCACACTGCAACCAGCAGTGCGCATGATTTTTTAGTTTTAAGAAGAGGGTTGCCGCTTGTGATAAAGACAGGCATAATAAATGCAAAGGGCGTTACTATAACGAGGATGTGGGTAAGATGATCAACGTATCATTAGTTGCACCATATGAGGAATGCAAGCAGCTTGCTGAAGCTGTAGCTGCCGAGTGCAGGGAAATGAATGTTCTATTACAGGTCGTGTCTGCTATAGGAGTAAAAGTCATTGAAACAATGCATTTTGACTGTGATGCAATTATTGCACGGGGAGTAACGGCCTCGGCTTTGCAGACAGTCTACCCGCATATTCCTGTTATTAATCTGCCTGTGACAGGCTATGATGTTATTAATGCCGTAATGTACTGCCGCAGGCAATTTCATGCTCAGCGTATCGCGGTTATGGGGTCTGACTCTATGATTTACGGTGTTCAGAATATATCCGGCGCACTGGGAGTGGATATTCAATGCTACCAGGTTATGGAAGAAGAGGATGCCGAGCAATGTGTCAAGGTCGCTGCGCAAAGCGGGGTTGATGCAATTATCAGCGGGGCGATGACAGTGGAAATTGCTAAGCGGCATGGACTGAAGGCGATATTAATTGAGTCAGGAAAAGAAGCGATTTTGCAGGCAATTGGAGAAGCCATGCGAACAGCCCGGGTGGCTAAACATAATCAGGAAATTGCCGAGAGGGTAAAGGCTATTATGGATCATGCTTATGAAGGTGTTCTGGCTATTGATGAAAAAGGCGTTATTACAGTGTTTAATAAGACGGCTGAAGCGATTACCAAAGTAAGTACTTCAAAAGCGATCGGCAGGCACATCAGGAGCGTGCTTCCCAATACGGGCTTGCTGCGCGTGTTGGAAACAGGTGAGGCCGAATTGGGGGATTTAGAGACAATTAGCGCTTCCTTAGTTGTTAAAAATAGAGTTCCGGTAAAGGTGAAAGACAAGGTTGTAGGTGCGGTGGCCACATTTCAGTATGCATCGAAGCTGCAGGAACTGGAAGGGCGTATCCGGGAAAAAATCCATTATACCGGTTTAAAAGCCAAATATTCCTTTAACGATATTATTGGTACAAGCACAGCTCTTACAGATACAATAGAAATGACGAGAAAATTTAGCAAAGTCGATTCCAATATCCTGGTGATTGGCGAGACTGGAACAGGCAAAGAGTTATTTGCACAAAGCTGTCACAATAATAGTCTGCGGCGCAAAGGACCATTTATGGCAGTTAACTGTGCCGCGCTGCCGGAAAATCTGCTGGAAAGTGAGTTGTTTGGTTATGTGCCGGGGGCTTTTACCGGAGCAGCAAAGAGCGGGAAACCAGGCTTGTTCGAATTGGCTCACCAGGGAACCATTTTTCTGGATGAAGTCTCGGAAATACCTTTAAAACTGCAGGGCAGGCTGCTGCGGGTTTTGCAGGAGCGGGAGATTATGCGGTTAGGTGATGATCGTATTATCCCGGTGGACGTTAGAGTGATATCCGCTACCAATAAAGATCTAAAACAGCTTATTATGGAGAATGCTTTCCGTCGTGATCTTTTATACCGACTGGATGTGCTGCATATTAATGTTCCACCACTGCGTGCAAGACAAGGCGATATCTTGTTGTTGATAGAACATTTTCTTTCAATTTACAGTAGCCGCTTTCATAAAAACATAGTGCATCTGTCAGTTGAAGCCGAGCGTTTATTGACAAGGTATAACTGGCCGGGGAATGTACGTGAATTATGCAATGTTTGCGAACGGCTGGTAGTTTTGTCAGATAAAAAAATCATTACCGAACCGGATATATTGCGGAGCTTGTCGTTTGAACAAATTGAATGTGCGTCGGAACGAAACACCGAATCCGGCCCTGGTGTTTTGAGTATAGATGCGATTCAGGAAGCTTTACAGAGGGCGGGTGGCAATAAAGCACAGGCAGCCCGGCTGCTGGGAGTCAGTAGAACAACATTATGGCGGAAATTGTCTGAGCTCTAAATCAACTATTTTCAGACGTTTCACGAAACAATTAATGTAACGCATGCAACGTAACAATGAAACATGATAAATAAAGAACTTCGCCTATGCAGCCCGTATAATGCGGGACAGGCGAAGTTCTTATCTTTGGCATGAATTTTGCTTAGTTAGTGTATTGCGAAAGTTCAATTAGATAGGAGGGTGGCTGCAAGAGGACCTTAGGCAAAACCTTAACGCAAGAGGAGGAATAGTGTGTCATTAGCAATTATTTCTTTACTGGCTCTTATTGTTGTCATCATCGTAAGCTGCATTTCAACCCGCAATATCGGAATTATGGCTTTAGGAGTTGCTCTGGTAATCGGTCACTATTTAGGGGGCATAAAAGTTGATGAAATTCTGAAAGGATATCCTACAAGCCTCTTTATCATGCTGGCCGGAACAACCTTTCTTTTTTCTATTGCCCAAAACAATGGAACACTGGAGAAAGTCACCAAGTATGTAATCAAAGGGGTGAAAGGCAATGTTGCACTTTTACCAATCCTTTTATTTTTCATTGCTTTAGTGATCGGCGCTGCAGGGCCAGGACCTACAGTAACTGCCGCCTTGCTGGCTCCCACGGTAATGCTGCTGGCTAAGGAAATAGAGGTAAACCCGTTGCTGTTGGCTATTATGGCTGGAAACGGCGGGCATGCCGGTGGTATGTCGCCAATTGCTATTGGTGGTATTATTACTACTGGTCTTACCAATAAGCTTGGTCTCGGCGATATTAGTATGTTGATCTGGTTCAACAATGTGTGGGTTCATTTTGCCACATCTATTGTAGCTTATTTTGTTTTTGGCGGGCACAAATTAATTAGAAATCAGTCTAATGGTGAAAGCACCGTACTTGCCAATATTAAAGTAGAGCCCTTCAGCAAAGATCAGTTGCTGACGTTATGGGGACTTGCGGTCTATATTATCGGTGTCATAGGTTTTAACATGGATATCGGTTTAGGTGCTTTTCTAATCGGAGGCATTCTCATTTTGCTAAAAGCAGCTGATGAGGATAAAGCGATTAAAGCAATGCCTTGGAGTGCTATCCTTATGGTCACAGGAGTTACGGTAATGATAACACTCATGACTAAGGTAGGCGGAATTGACCTGTTTGCGGCACTGATTGCAAAGTTAGCAACAGCATCAACCATATCTTTGGTAACCGGTTTTGTTTCCGGGCTGATTTCGGCTTATGCGAGTACTACCGGTGTTATTCTTGCTACATTTGTTCCGATGGCTCCTATTTTACTTGAAAAAGTAGGTGCTAGTACATCTGAGCTGGTGCCGTTGATTTCTGCAATCGTATCTTGTGGATTTGTAGTTGATATGAGTCCCTTGTCCACAAGCGGCGCTATTTATTTGGCCAATGCTCATGCTAGTGAAAATAAATCAGTTTTATTCAAAAAAATGCTGGTTTGGGGATTAAGTATGGCTGCAGTGGGGGCAATTATTGCCTGGGTATCCTTTACATTAGTGCGCATTCCTTAACTAATCTTAAAAAATAAACTTGAGGAGGAATTAGTATGGCAGTTATGACAAGAGCAGCATTATTAAAAGGTCCTTATGATATTGAACTGGTGGAAAAAGAATTAGTATGTGGTGAGGATGAAATACTGGTTAAAAATCATCTTATCGGGATTTGCGGTTCTGATAAGGCCTTTTACCGGGGGCAAATGCCGCCTAAGACGGCTGAATTCCGGCAAGAACCGAAATTTCCCTTTTGGCTGGGGCACGAAAGCGGTGGTACTGTTGTGGAAGTAGGCTCAAAGGTCAGCGAATACCAAGTGGGGGATAAGGTTATTGCCTTTGGCTGGTGCAATAACTATGCGGATTATTTTGTAGCAAAAGCATTTCAGCTGCAGCCCGCTCCAGAAGGGCTGGATATGGACTTGCTGAGTCTGGGTGAACCGATCGCCTGTGCCATGTACTCAGGTCTCCATTCAGGTGTGCAGCTCGGCGACGTGGTAGTTGTAATGGGCGGCGGCTTTGCCGGACAGATTATTGCGCAATGCGCCAAACAAAAAGGAGCCGATAGAGTAATTGTTGCTGATGTTCTTGATGGAAAATTGGAATTGGCTAAGCAGCTTGGTGCCGATGTAACTGTTAACCTGAAAAAAGAAGATTTAAAGGATATTGTCTTTAAAATGACCGGAGACAGGGGCGCAGACGTAGTCGTTGAGGCAGCGGGCGGAGAAAGCTCCTTTAATACGGCATCGGAGATTATTAAGCATAATGGAAAGTTTGTGTTTTACAGCTGGGTAACTCAGCCAATAACATTGAATATCAGCCGCTGGCATGACGACGGCCTGGAATTTATCAATACCTGTCTGGTGCACCATACCTGGCGGGAGCGGTATGTGTGGACGCCACCCTCACTGCGCCCTGTTGCGCAAGGCAATGTCAATATCAAGCCCCTTATTACAAATGAATTTCCCTTAAGTGAGATTAAAGCAGCATTTGAATTAGCTGATAAAGATGATACGGCAATCAAGATTGTTTTACGGCCATAGAGATAAAAAGAAGAAGGAATCCGGTTTTTCCGGGTTCCTTCTTCTTTTATTAGATGTTTTCCGCTTCGCCGGTAAAATAACGCTTTCCTTTGTGCAACAAGTAGAGTAAAGCTACAGCAAAAATGGCCAGAATTGCTTCAGTAGACATCAGGCCGAGTACTTGCTTTTGAAATAAACCGGCAGGAATATCAAATAGGGCATGAAGGCCGATAGCCCAGAAGAGATAGCGGATACGCTCTGTACGTACACCGTATAATACGAGCAAAGACAGCGAAACTTGCATAATAAGGGCCATAATTCGTTCAACTCCGCTGACTAGAAAGAGAAATGGCGAGGTTGTCAGGAGTGTTGCCTTTATCCCGGCTATTATTTCAGGAGGGACAGTACCGGCAAGGCTTTGTTCCAAGGTGCCGGCGTTTAAGCTAAGCGCAAAGATGATATTTTGTATGGTAGTAGTTCCACCGAGTAAAATTGCTTCAATCCCGCCGTGGCCTAAGCCGAAAGCCAGGCCGTCAGACCAGGACCGCCTGCTTTTGAGGAGAAAGCGGAAAACGAGATACCGGCCTCCTTCTTCAAATAAACCGGCTGCCAGGCTGCCATACAAAACATAAGCCGCTGTACCTGAAAGCCATTGCTGGGTTAGCGGATTAATTGTTAAGAGATAGGTATGGAGAATTCTTTCCAGTATCATAGCAAAAATGATAAAGGTTGCCATACCAGCAGCAGCAACTTTGATAGATAACTGCTCTTGGCGGCGGTAGTAAAAGAACAAAATAACGGGTAAAAGCATAGAAAGGCTGGCGGCAGACACCATGGCTGCAAGCGAAAAAGTACTGACCATAAATCCTCCTAATAGTTAAATGAGCTTAAGGCTGGCGCAAAAGGCGGCTCCTTGCGGTGGCGGGTTCCTTGTTCAAAAGCATAGCCGATTTGAAGTAGCAGACCTTCCTGCCAAGGCAAGGCTACGAATTCAATTCCCACAGGCACTCCGATAGGGGACGACTGAGTAGGAGCAGAAAATCCTGCAGGTACAACTAAAGACGGAAAACCAGTAACGGCGGCTAAGGTACCATTACGCTCCAGCTGCTGTTCGCCGATTGGTGCCACCAGGCGTTTTTGATGAGGGAATACGAGAGCATCTAATTGATAGTCCTCCATTACGCTTGCCAGTATTTTACGCAACCGGGCTTGCTGATTAAGGCGCTCCTGATAGGCGGCAGTTTGAAAACGTAAGGAGAGGGCTTCACGGAGATTGCTTTCAATGCTGGGGTGAAAAGCACCGCTTTCCAGGATCTGAGTAAGGGAGTGTACCGGCATTTGATTAAGCGGATTTGCCAAGTACCCACTGAGGTGCGAATCCAGTTCCATTAGATGAACACTGGCTGATAAAACGTCCTCTGCTTTGAGTTCTAAATTTAATTCCACAAGAGATGCACCTAAATCCTGCAGTGACTGAAGTGCTGCCTCGCAGATAGAGTTAACTTCCAGGTGAATTTCATTGCCCCCCCAGAAGCTGCGCAATACACCTATTTTCTTTTTCTCCAGGCCGTTAATATGAAGGAATTGAGTGTAGTCAGGCTCTATATGCTCCTCACTTTGCTTGGTGACCGGATCGCAAAGGTCATAGCCGGTCAGGCAATTGAGCATACGAGCTGTATCTTCGACCGTTCTAGCCATAGGCCCGGCGGTATCCTGGGTGTAAGAGTAGGGAATAATGCCTGTGCGGCTTATCAGACCGAGCGTGGGCCTTAGCCCCACCACACTATTGGCCGATGCAGGAGAGCGGACCGAGTTGACTGTATCTGTCCCAACGCCTAATACTCCGTAATTTGCGGCGAGAGCAGTGCCAGTGCCTCCGCTGGAGCCGCCGGGAGTACGGCTTAAATCATAGGGATTCACAGTCTGTCCGAGCATGGAGCTTACCGATTCACCCCAGATAGCAAATTCATGGAGATTTACTTTGGCAAGAATTAGTGCGCCTGCCGTCCGCAGTTTATTGACAATAAAAGCATCAGCTGGCGGATAAAAATTTTTAAGGCTGAGAGAACCGGCAGTTGTTGCCAGCGCCGTAGTGTTAACATTGTCTTTCAGCAGCACCGGTATGCCATGCAATGGTCCGGTCATACCTGAAGCCTGCCATTGTTTATCAAGTTGTTCGGCTTCGGCAAGTATATGAGGATTTAATGTAATAACTGCATTTAACTTTGGTCCCTGCTGGTCGAAAGCCTCAATTCGCTGTAAATACATGCTGACAAGCTGAACTGCTGTCAACTCACCGGACCGGAAGGCGCTATGAATACTGGCAATTGTCGCTTCTTCCAGGACAAAGGGCTGATTTTTCTGTGTTACCATAGCAATCATTCCTTTTTATAAAAGTTTTCATACCAGGTTTTTCTTTATTATAACAGATTAGCAATTATTTGGTATTGTTGCAGCACTACAAATGTTTTCCAGCCAAAAGCAAATAATAATAAAACGAATGTTCTGATTATTATGGCAGGATTTGTCAGTCATGCAGGCGAAATTAGCTGTTGAATCATATTAAAGGCTCGTAAGCACACTAACACCAGTATGGATTACTAGGCTAAAGAGGAGTGATACAATGGCGAAAAAAGTGGTTATTATCGGGACTCTTGATACAAAAGGACAAGAATTTCAGTATATCAAAGATATTATTAAAAGCTGCGGATTACAAACAATTGTTATTAATGTGGGTATTAAGGGAAAGGCTTTCTTTTCCCCTGATATTTCCAGTTCGGAAGTAGCCCGGGCGGCGGGGAGCGAGCTTGCCAGTTTAATTAGCACCGATGACCGGGGAGCAGCAATTGATGCTATGATGAAGGGGGCCGCCATCGTAGTGGCAAACTTGTATCGCGAAGGACAAGTTGCCGGGATTATCAGCTTGGGTGGCTCGGCGGGTACTACAATTGGCACTGCTGCGATGCAGGCACTTCCGGTGGGCATTCCCAAGCTAATGGTTTCTACCGTAGCGTCTGGGGATACGAGGCCATATGTTGGCGAAAAAGATATCACCATGATGTATTCGGTTGTTGATGTAGCGGGGCTTAACAGCCTTTCGAGGCGTATTATGGCTAATGCCGCTTTTGCTATCGCCGGAATGGCCCAGGGAGAGATACCAGCAGCTAGTGACGATAAGCCGCTTGTTGGTGCAACGATGTTTGGCGTAACAACTCCGTGCGTAACGACTGCCAGAGAATATCTCGAATCAAAGGGATATGAGGTACTTGTTTTTCATGCCACCGGTTCGGGCGGCAAAGCAATGGAGAGTTTGATTGATTCGGGCTATATTAAAGGAGTATTAGATGCAACTACTACCGAGTGGGCCGATGAATTAGTCGGTGGTGTGCTTACGGCAGGGCCGCACCGGCTGGAAGCGGCTTCCAGGGCAGGAATTCCTCAGGTTGTCTCTGTAGGGGCGCTTGATATGGTAAACTTTGGCCCCATGGATACGGTGCCTGCCCAATTTAAAAACCGGAATTTATATCACCATAACGCTACAATTACGTTAATGAGAACAACGGTAGACGAGTGCCGGCAGTTAGGTGAAATTATTGCGGACAAGGTAAATCATACTACTGGAGCGGCCGCAGTGTTCCTGCCTTTAAAGGGTGTGTCGCTCATTGATGCAGAGGGCAAACCCTTTTATGGACCTGAAGAAGACGCAGCCTTATTCACAGCTATTCGGTCCCGGTTAAACAGGGAAAAGATAGAATTGGTAGAAATCAATACAGATATTAATGATGAAAGCTTTGCTATTGCGATGGCTGAGAAGCTAATTAAGCTGATGGAGAGCAAATAACGAACTGGAGGTAACGAAATGGCAATCAGCAGACAAGCCGTTTTACAAAGAATCCGGGAGCAGGTTGCGCAAGGCATTCCGGTTATCGGTGCCGGCGCAGGAACCGGACTTTCCGCTAAAAGTGCCGAGGCAGGCGGCGTTGACTTAATGGTTATCTATAACTCAGGCAGGTACAGAATGGCTGGACGCGGTTCTCTTGCCGGATTGATGCCCTATGGCGATGCAAATGCAATTGTTGTGGAAATGGCGAGTGAAGTATTGCCAGTAGTTAAAGATACGCCGGTGTTGGCGGGTGTATGCGGGACAGATCCCTTTCGCATTATGGACGTCTTTTTAAAGCAACTGAAAGAGATGGGCTTCTCAGGAGTGCAAAACTTTCCTACAGTAGGGCTTTGTGATGGTATGTTCCGGCAGAACCTGGAAGAAACCGGCATGGGTTATGATCTTGAAGTTGACATGATCCGTAAGGCTCATGAACTTGATTTGGTGACGTCGCCCTATGTTTTTAATGAAGAAGAAGCAGAAAAAATGACCAGAGCCGGCGCTGATATTCTGGTTGCTCATATGGGACTGACTACCAAAGGAACGATTGGAGCGAAAACAGCGTTAACACTGGATGACTGCGTAAAAAAAATACAGGCTATCCATGATGTTGCCAAAGCGATCAACCCGGATATTTTTGTCATCTGTCATGGCGGACCGCTCGCTGAACCGGAAGATGCAGCTTATGTTCTGAGCCGCACGAAGGGCATTATCGGCTTCTATGGTGCCTCCAGTATGGAAAGGCTGCCCACAGAAAGAGCAATTGCCGCACAGGTTCGCTCTTTTAAAGAAATACATTATTAAACGTAAGCGATAACTTTGCGAGAAGCAACATTATATGAAGGACGGTACCGGCTAAGATAAGCCGGTACCGTCCTTTTGCTTGTGATAAGGCAAAGCGTATTGTACCAATGAGTTGTGAATGGTATGATAAAGTCAAATTATGTAGTTGTTAGCTTCTGTGTATACTACTTTAGAAATAACATGGCAGGAGAACAGGACGATTGATTAACATAAAGCATTTCATTAGTATATTGCTTCTGTGTCTGCTGGGCAGCAGCCTTGTTGCAGCTGATGGCAGGCATAAGGAGAAATTTGCAGATGTTTTCGTCCACGAAAGCATCCGCATCGAGGCGGATCAACAGATTGGCAGACTGTTGGTTTCCAAAGGTGATGCCTTTGTTTATGGTATAGTGAACGACGGAATCGTCGTTGTCGATGGCAGTGTGGTAATTGGAGCAGGCGCAAAGATAAAAGGCGGCATTCTGATATTGGGAGGCCAAATTATTGAGCAAGCTGGCGCACAAGTTGAGGGGAGCTTGCTAGTGACTGGCCCTGTACAGGTGCCGATTGTAAACTGGCTGGTAGGCGGTATTTTATTGACTGCCCTTTGCAGCCTCCTGGCACTTCCCTATGTGGTATTGCTGATACTGCGCTACGCTGAAGCTATTCCTATTTATACAACAATGAAAAGGAAGCTGTTGAACTTCGAGCATCACTGGCCTGTTTTAGCAATTGTGCTTGCGCTGGCGGTAAGCGGTAGTATGTTAGCCATATTTTTTGAACTGACCTGGAAAACCATTTTCCGGCAAACGATGGGACTGTTTGACAATACTGTCATATGGCTTGTTCGTTATTTTGCTGCTCCTGAGCTTGATCCTGTTATGATAACAATTACTAACCTGGGGTATGGCTTCACGTATGGAGTCATTGTTGTCTGTTCGTTCCTGATTTTGCTGTTTTACCGGAGATGGCTGGAGTTCGCCGGGCTGGCACTTTGTTTAGCAGGTGGTGCGCTGCTAAATTACCTGTTGAAAAACCTATTTGAACGTTCCCGACCCGATCAATTTACGATGGTAGTGGCAACAGGCTATAGTTTTCCCAGTGGTCACGCGATGGTTTCCCTTTGTTTTTATGGTATGCTGGCTTTTCTTATAGCACGGCGAATAAAAAGATGGCAGCACAGGTATGGGATTGCCATACTATCGATGCTGTTTATTGCTGCAATCGGGGTAAGCCGGATTTATCTTGGCGTTCATTATCCGAGTGATATTGCTGCCGGCTTTGCTGCAGGAGCAGTGTGGCTGACTTTTACCATTTCCCTGTTGTGGTGGTGGGAAGAACAGCGGCGTGTGAAGGAGAATAACGACAAAAAGAATAATACATAGCTTATCAGGAGAGGAGAAGAAAAATGAATTTAATATACTGGGATATAGACGGAACGTTGATTAAGACCTCCAGAGCAGGTTTATACGCAATTAGTGAGGCGGCAGAAGCTCTTTGGGGCCAAGCTGTAAATTTTGATTCTATACCAACCGCAGGCATGACTGATAATTTTATTTGCAGGGAAGTAATCAAAGCGATTGCGGACCGTGAGCCGAGTAATGAGGAGGTTGCCGAGTTATGCCGCTACTACGAGACACTGCTGCTTGAGCATTTACGCTCCAGAGTGGGGATTGTTTTACCGTCAGTACGTGAAACCTTGGCTGCGCTCAAAGAGTGTGATGACTGCCGGCTGCTGCTGCTGACAGGCAACAGCAGAAAAGGCGCTGAAATTAAACTGGAGCATTTTGGAATTGCTCATTACTTCGATTTTTCCCGCAGCGCCTTTGCTGCAGAGCATTATCGCCGGGCCGATATTGCCCGAAGTGCCTTGACGGTTGCTGAAAGCAGCTGGGGCAGGCAGGAGCAGCATAATTTCTTTGTCATCGGCGATACACCGAATGATATTGATTGTGGAAAATCAATCGGTGCATATACCGTCGGTATTGCAACAGGTGCATATACAACCGCTCAACTGGAAGATTGTCAGCCGTGGTGGGCTGTGGATGTCTTGCCCGCAGCAGCAGAGTTTGTGGACAAAATTAAAGCAATTGCTGCAAAGTCAAATAGTTAATAATTGCCAGGTATGAAAGAATAGAATCGGTTGATACTATTAGTGTAAGGGGTCTGTAACGGTTGAGCCTAGATTGGTGCCGGATATCACTGGTGTTCGGTATTAGTCGGCCAAAGAGTGGCATCGGGTCGAAAGGTTCGGTGTTAGTCGGCGGGAAGACTGGCATGGGTCGTGAAAGGCTGTACGGCAGCCCAACTGTTGTCGTGTGGTCCCAAATGATGTATGTTGGTCGAGCTAAGATCGTCATGGGTTGTGAATAGTAGGGGTCGTTTGCAGTCGAGAGATTGCAGGCGGTTCGGTAGCTATCTATGGCGGTCAAGCAAAGGTGTGTATCGGTTGTGTAATGCTTGTGGGTAGGCGAAAGTTTGCGTATAGGTATGTAATGATCGGTGCAGGCTGTAGCGTAGATCGTTGCGGGCTCTTTTGAATAAGCCATTTCATCCAATTCATTGGATGAAATGGCTTTATTTAATGTCAGCACTCTTTGCAACAGATGAGGCGCATTCAATAGCAGCTTTGTCGGGAGAGCTGGCGTTAGCATACGATAGGCCCCATTGGCACATAGTAGCTAATATGGGAATAAGACTTTTTCCGGCTGGCGTAAGAGAGTATTCTACCTTAGGGGGAATCTGCGTATAGATAAAACGGCTTACCAGCCCACTTTCTTCAAGTTCTCTAAGCTGCTGAGTGAGCATTTTTGGCGTGATTTGGGGAATAATTCTTTTTAATTCACTGAATCGCAAGGTGTTATCGCCTAAATACCAAAGAATAAGCGACTTCCACTTACCACCGATAAGATCTAAAGTTAACTCCATTGAGCACTGATATTGAATATTTTTGTAGGTGATCATCATTTTCGCTCCTATTTTACATTTAAATAAATTCTACATTGGTATCTAAAAGGATACTATGGTACAAATAAGTGCGTACTTGCTAACAGATGCACTATTGACTACTATTATAGCAGGGAATTGATTTGCAGGAAATAAAAAACAAGGGTATGAATTAAAATAAAGGGATGTGTTGGTAATGAAAGTAGTTGCTTTTAATGGCAGCCCCAGAAAAAATGGAAATACGGCTCAGAGTTTAGAAATCGTGCTGGCTGAACTGAGGAAAGAAGGCATTGAAACAGAAATTATCCAACTTGGGGGGCGTAAGGTTTTTGGCTGTCTTGCCTGTGGAAAGTGTTGGGAAATGAAGAATAATCGCTGTATACGGCAAGATGATGAAATAAACTCGTTTATTCAAAAGATGCAAGAGGCTGATGGCATACTAATTGGTTCACCAACTTATTTCAGTAATGTGAGTACCGAGGTAAAGGCGCTTATTGACCGCTGTGGCTTTGTTGCAAAAGCAAACGGTGGGGATATGCTGCGCGGCAAAGTCGGTGCCGCTGTGGTGGCAGTACGCAGGGCGGGAGCAACCTTTACATATTCAGCGATTAACTTTTTCTTCGGAATTGCGGAGATGACCATACCCGGATCGAGCTACTGGAATATGACACTGGCTCTTGATGAAGGGGATGTACAAAAAGATGAAGAAGGAATACAAACATTTCAGACCTTGGGAAAAAATATGGCTCAACTTCTAAAACAAAAGAAGTAATGGAGGAATCATACGTATGACTTATTTACTGGAGCCTCTGCAAACCGGAGCGCTAACGTTACACAATAGACTGGTTATGCCTCCAATGGCTACTTCAAAAGCCGAAGAAGATGGAAAGGTAAGTCCCGATATTCTTAATTATTACAATGAAAAGTCTGCCGGTGGATATATCGGACTCATTATTATTGAGCATAGCTTTATTCAGCAGGCAGGAAAGGCCAGTCATAATCAATTATCTATTGCCGATGACAGTGTTATTGAAAAGCTGACTGAGCTGTCAGCGCTTATTCATCGCAATGGCTCAAAAAGCGTGATGCAGATTAATCATGCCGGAAGCGGTACTGATGAGAAAATTACCGGGTCGGTTCCTGTAGGGGCGTCTGCGGTTGCTAACCCCCGCAAAGGGACAGTTCCGCGAGAACTTGATCAAAATGAATTAGGAGAGATTGTCGAAGCATTTGCGGCAGCGGCAGCCCGTGTTAAAGCAGCCGGTTTTGACGGAGTGGAAATCCACTCTGCTCATGGTTACTTCTTAAACCAGTTTTTATCGCCTTTAACCAATCAGCGCAGAGATGAATATGGTGGAGCTATTCAAAACCGTATTCGTCTTCATCTTGAAGTGATTGCTGCAGTACGCAAAGCTGTCGGTGAAGAATTTCCTATTCTGCTGCGGTTAGGAGCATCTGATTATACTGCAGGCGGCACGACAATTGAGGAAAGTCAATTTGCGGCACAGCAATTTGAAAGGGCCGGTGTCAGTCTTATAGATATATCGGGCGGTTTCAATGGATTCAGTATTCCCGGCAATAGCAGTCAAGGCTATTTCGCTCCGCTGACGGAGGCAATTAAAAAGGTTGTAACCGTACCTGTTTTACTTACAGGCGGTATTACAGAACCACTGGCTGCCGAACAATTACTGGCAGAAGGCAAAGCAGATCTCATTGGTGTAGCCCGGGCTATTTTCAATGATTCTACTTGGGCGTCGCGGGCTGTGAAGCTTTTGAGTGAGAAATAAACAAAAGTTTAAGCCATATACAGTATAATGAACAAGATGTACTAAACTTTGTAGCTAGGTGGTTGTAATGAAAATTTTACATGTAGACAAGGAAAAGTGTACCCGCTGTGGTATTTGTGCCAAGGTTTGTCCGGCAAGCTTTATTAAAATGACAGAAGAGGGACCACACGAGAATGAATTTCGTTTCTGTATAGCCTGTGGACATTGTGTAGCAGTCTGTCCACATAGTGCTCTGGATAATGACCGTACTCCTCTGGCACAGCAGGAGCCCATTAATCCAGCAAGATGGGATGTGCAGGCAGCACGTGATTTTCTGCGTTCCCGCCGTTCTATTCGCCGGTATAAGCAAGAAACAGTCCCGCAGGAAAAGCTATTGCAGATTTTAGATATAGCCCGCTATGCACCAACAGGCGGAAATGGGCAGGGCTTATCGTATCTGGTCATTAGTGATAAAGAAAAGCTGCAGCAAATAACGGAATTGACAATTCAGTGGATGGAACAGGAATTAAGCAGTGGTGTTTCTTCGGCTGCTTACTACCGCAATGTAGTTCGCCAGTACCGGGCAACAGGAGAAGATATGATTTTGCGCGGAGCACCTCATCTAATTGTTGCTCTTTGTGATGAGAAGTTTTTGAGAGGGCAGGAAAATGCTCACTTTTCCTTCTCCTACGCAGAATTATTTGCTCCTACTATTGGCATAGGTACCTGTTGGGCCGGCTATTTCCAGGCCTGTGCCTTTACGGGCTATGCTCCTTTGCTTGAGGTGCTTGAAATTCCAGCAGGTAAGAAGGTGGCAGGTGCTCTTATGGCCGGGTACAGCCAATACAAGTATCACCGGCTGGTAGAGCGAAATCCGCTGGAGGTAAACTGGTTATAGCCTATTCGTGTATAATGTTGGTGGCTCTGGAAATGGTCTAACCGTTTCCAGAGCCATTTCATTTTTTATTGGTAAAAAAATGTCCCGTTCTTGATTTTTGAATAGGTTATAATAGAGGCCTAAAATAAAAGTAACATAAGGAGGAGTACAAAATGAGCGAAAGCAGGCAGATTTTCGTGGCTGGAACTACAGTGACAATTGCGACTGTGAATGGCCTGGCTTTTACAGGAGAAATTATATCTATTGGCAAGCTGGAAATAAACTATGCTCAAGACCGGGGGCAGCCAAGTTTGCATTTTTTCCCCTGGATGATGCAGACTCAGACCAAAACGACCACAATGGTTCCAGAATTTCTTACTTTGCGGCTGACTGCCGATGCTGGGCAATTTGCTGCAGATCAACAAGTGAGTATTAATGTAGATCAGATTATCGCTATTAGCTAGAAAAAGTGAATACTCAAGAAAAATGGAAGGCCCAGGTTTTTATATTACCTGGCCTTCCATTAATACGTGGTTAGCAGTATCGCTTAGTAGTCATCATCATCGCCCATATCATCGTCATCGATATCATCTTCAGGGGTGCGGCTTTCATTGATGATTGCCAGTACTTCCGCAATTCTTTGGGCAAAGGTACGGGGTTTCATGATAGCCTGAACATGTATATAAATGAGATGAGGTTCATCAAAAATCCAGTGATTGTGAACGGCCCCGATGGTAATATCCCGATTGGCAAGCTCGCGAATAACCTGAGGGACTTCATCCTGGACTAAAACCATATCACCGAGATTTAATGCCCGTTGATTATTGGTATAGCGCTGAAAGATAAACATATGGGCCGCCGCCGCGGGGGAGGATATTCCCATTATGGTAACATCAATATCAGTGCGCTGGACTTGAACCTCACAAATTCCATTATTGTTGCTGGCTTTTCCCCCCAAGATATTAGCCAATTCTTTGCATAAGGTGTCCGGTTTCGCCATATACCATCGCCTCCTTGCTACATGATACGCAAACGATGACTTTTCGTTACAAAAAAAACACCCACTGGAGGTGTTCTTTGAGACTGTCAACAAAAGTAATTTTTGTCTACACGTTGAAAGAACACCTGCTAGAGGTGTTCTTTTTTACATTAAACGATTTTTTCGCCGTGGTACCGTTCACCACCGGCATCCGGCAGCATGCCGTAGCGCTCTGACCAGAGTGTCTTATATTTAACAGCTTGGGCATGAATGCTGTCCCATTCGCCGGGAACTTGTTTGACAACTTTGGCGGGAATCCCTACAACAAGGGAATGGGGCGGTACGATTTGTCCTTCTTTTACGACCGCTCCGGCGGCTACAATGCTGCCTGTACCAATAACGGCATTATTCAGGACGATGGCTCCCATGCCAATTAAGCAGTGATCTTCGATGGTTGCTCCGTGAATAATGCAGTTATGACCAACGGTAACGAAATCGCCGATAATGGTAGGGCAGTCGTCGGCAACATGCACTACACTGTTATCCTGAACATTGGAATAACGACCGATTTCAATGCGGTTAACATCACCTCTGGCAACGGAGTTAAACCAAATGCTGCTAAACTCTTTCATTGTTACTTTGCCAATTACCTTTGCACCATCGGCGACAAAGGTTTTTGGATCACGGGTAGGTTCGATTCCTTCAAATTTCATGATTTTCTCCTCCTTCTGCATAATAAATACCTATTTTATATTCGGTTAACACCTGTCTGTTTTGCAGCAGCAGCAACTGCTTTCGCTACCAGACAAGCAATCTTAGGATTTAACGGTTCGGGGAAGATCCTGTCGGCAGTCAAGTCACCGGCACTGATGCTGTTAGCGATCGTGACAGCGGCAGCTAAACACATGGTTTGATTAATGTCACTGGCTCTGACCGAAAGAGCTCCTTTTAGAATACCGGGAAAGGCCACCAGGTTATTAATCATATTCGGATAGTCCGAGCGTCCCGTACCAATGACAGCTGCTCCGCCGGCTTTTGCTTCAGCAGGGGTAATTTCCGGTTCAGGGTTGGCCATTGCAAAAACAATGGCCTGAGCATTCATTGTAGCTATCATTTCTTTTGTAACAAGCTTCGGCCTGGAGACACCGACAAAAACATCTGCTCCTGCGAGTGCTGCAGCGAGACTGCCTGTCTCGCCCTGACTATTTGTCAGGGCAGCAATTTCTTTGTGCGCTTCATTTAATAGCGTTTCCGTGTGGTTAAGGCTGAGAATTCCTTTTTGGTCCACAAGCACAATAGAGGTGGCACCATACGCGAGCAGCAGTTTAGCAATGGAAATACCGGCAGCGCCGGCACCGTTGATAACAATTCTGCTTTCCGTGAGGTCCTTGTTCACGACTTTATGTGCGTTGATCAAGCCTGCCAGTACACAAATTGCGGTACCATGCTGATCGTCATGAAAAACAGGGATATCGAGCTCTTTTTTTAAACGTGTTTCAATTTCAAAGCAGCGGGGAGCACTTATGTCCTCAAGATTAACTGCTCCGAAAGAGGGTGCAAGATATTTTACTGTTTTAATGATTTCCTCGGTGTCCTGTGTATCCAGGCATAAGGGAATAGCATCAACATTTGCCAGATTTTTAAATAGTAAAGCTTTGCCTTCCATAACGGGGATGGCTGCTTTAGGACCAATATTGCCAAGGCCTAAAACAGCTGATCCGTCTGAAATAATGGCAACAAGATTGCCCTTGGAGGTATAATTATACACTTCTTCTTCATTGGCGGCAATTTGCCGGCAGGGTTCTGCTACTCCTGGACTGTAAACCAGGCTGAGGTCCTGTTGATCAGTAACTGAAATTTTACTTGCTACTGTCAGCTTTCCCCTCATTTGTTTATGAAGGGCCAAGGATCTTTGATAAACATCCATGATCTCCCGCTCCTTAGTGCTTCCTATTTTACCAAGTTTTGACCAGGCTGGGAGCATTAGAGAGAAGGCGGGTTGCTTCGAGCGTGACTTCATCAATAATCTCTTTGGCAGACTTAATGGTATTCAGCCTGCTAAGGCTTTGGCCTACTTGGACAAGCCCATTTTCAACATCCCCGTCGACAGCAGCAAGCTTATTGGTTCCGGTTGCCAGAGTATTTAATTCTTCATCAGGAGCGCCGCTGCGTTCAAGCTCTAAGAACTTCTCGGTAAATTTGCTTCTTAAGCCGCGTACGCCATGGTTGCGGGAGTAGCCAGTCACGACTGAATCAGTATCTTCAGCCGCAATAATTTGTTTTTTGGCATTAGCATGAACGGTGCATTCTTCAGCCAGCAAGAAGCGGGAGCCCATTTGTACCCCTGCTGCACCCATTAATAACGCAGCGGCTATGCCACGGCCGTCAACGATACCGCCAGCAGAGACAACGGGTATTTTAATTTCTGGAATGACATTAGTCAAAAGTGCCATAGTAGTTAAGGTGCCAATATGACCGCCTGCTTCCATACCTTCAATAACAAGCGCGTCAGCACCGGCGGCTTCAACTCGTTTGGCAAGCTTTACTGATGGAACTACGGGGATTACTTTAATGCCGGCCTTATGGAACTTTTCGAACATCGGTACAGGATTCCCAGCACCTAATGTTACAAAAGCAACTTTTTCTTCACAAATAACATCGGCTACTTCATCCTTATTAGGAGCCATGAGCATAACATTGACGCCAAAGGGTTTGGAAGTCAACGTCTTGGTTTTGCGAATTTCATCACGAACCCAGTCGGTGGTGCGGCCACCGGTTGAGATAATGCCTGCGCCGCCGGCATTGGATACTGCTGCTGTCAGAGTAGCCTCCGAGATCCAGGCCATACCGCCTTGAAGTATGGGATATTTGATACCAAGTAATGCTGTAAGAGTTGTTTGCACAGTAATCATCTCCTATTTTTGATAGTATATATGGTTATAGTTTACCCCGAATTTTTAAAAAACGGAAATACCTGCTTTTTATGTTATAATAATTTCAAAATATAATGGGGGAGCTATTTGAATGGATCTTCGACAAATGGAGTATTTTCAAATGGTATGTCGGTTAAACAATTTGACGCGGGCGGCTGAGCGGCTCCACGTGGCTCAGCCAGCCATTTCGGTAGCGATGCAAAAGCTAGAAGAGGAGCTTGGCGTACAGCTTTTCAGCCGCAGTCAGAAGCAGTTTACGCTAACGACCGAAGGACAGGTCTTCCTGACAAGGGTGGAAGATATTCTCGGCAGGACGCAGGATGCGGTGCTCGAGATGCAGGAATACCGTGAACTCCGCAGAGGAACAATTAAGCTTGGCGTACCTCCAATGATCGGCTCTTACTTATTTCCTCACATTTTTGCCGGCTTTAAGCAAGTCTACCCTGCGCTGGATTTGTCTGTTGTCGAAGAAGGATCGCTTGCAGTCAGAAGCATGCTGGAAAAAGATCAATTGGATTTAGGCATTGTCATTACCTGCCATATGTCGCCGCTGCTGCAATCGGAACTCATCACTAAAGGAGAGATTCTGTTATGTCTGTCGCCTTTTCATCCGCTTGCCGGGACAGAAATTGTGGAGTTTGCTCAACTTAAGCAAGAACCATTCATTTTGCTCAAAGAAGATACGTATCATAGACAAATAATTATGCAGCAATGCAGAAAACATAATTTTGAACCCAACATTATTCTGGCTTCTAGCCAGATTGATACTATACGCGGTTTAGTGGCAAGAGGCGTTGGAGTATCATTTTTATTTGATGTTGTTGCCCGGAAAGATCCGCAAATACAATGTGTGCGGCTTGCTGAGCCGTTATGTATTGAAATTGGTCTAGCTTGGAAAAAAGACCGGTATCTGTCCAAAGCCTCACAGACCTTCCTTGATTTCATGAGTACACTAATTACTAAATAATAATTACTCGCGAGTGTGAAATAATGACTCTGCTATTTCATTTAGCGTGGTAGCCATGGCAGTAAGGCCTTGTGCAGCTTCGCTCATCTCGTGCATAGCTGATGTCTGCGTGTTTATCGTGCTGTCAATTGTGCCGCTCTTTTGTGATAACAGGGTGACCGATTCTTGAATACTAGTTAATGCCTGTGTAATTTGCTGGACTGATTCGGAACTCGCTGTAGCCAGCTTACGGACTTCTTCCGCCACCACGCCAAAGCCTCGTCCCATTTCACCGACTCTTGCGGCTTCAATAGCAGCATTCAGGCCCAGTAAATTGGTCTGGCTCGCAACAGTTTTAATAAAGGCAACAATTTCATCCGTTTTTTTGCCGGTGGCAGCTAAATCCTTACTTAAGGTATCCAGGTCGCTGCTTGCAGTAGAAATAGTAACTGATCTTGCCGTAAGCTCCTCCATACCGGCAGTCAGTTCTTCTGCCGCTGCAGCAAGGCTGCTGGCCACGGAAATAATTTTTTCCTGCTTATCAACCGTTTGTGTAGTAGTTACACAACCGACAACAGTATTACCATTCTTAAAAGGAATAGCAAGCGCTGCATAAGGAATACCATAGGCCGATTTGTCGCGGGTTACAATTTCCACAACTGCCTGTCCTGTTTCCAGGCATTTTTTGCTGATTTTTCCTTTTACAGGATCGCCGGCTTTATTACCCAGGTTAAGGGACTTGGCAGGAGCATAGGCAAGGTACTTACCGTCTTTGACAATTGAGATACCAACATCACCAAAACTGACATGATTAAGATAAGGGGCCACCGCAGCGAACATATCGAGAATTTCTTCTGCCTGGTATGTCTTTTCTTTAGTAACCATTGATCTTACCTCCAGTCATTTTATCGGTTTTTCTGAGATGCTGAAAGCCTTAGTAGCAAAATTTGGATTGTAGTCATTTTTTTCTACATTTTCATATAAAATCCTTCAAAGCACAAGCTAGGTCCGGCAATGGACTTATAAGCAAAGGAAGCACTTAATTAAGTGCTTCCTTTGCTATAAAAAATGACGTTCCAGGGCTGCGATTTCTGCCAGGTGCTGTTGGTTTAACTCATCAGCCAGCTGCTGAGCCTGATTGTAATCAAAGTACGTAACAGACCGCATAAATAATTGATCTTTCAGTGTATAAGTATGATTCGTGTTTGTGAATACTTCAAAACGCACGTGTCTACCTCCTTTGCGTGATATCTATATTAGTATTTGCGCAGCAATGCAGGATGTATCCTTGCATAAGAGAGGAAGAAAGCATTATATGCAGAAGTAATTACTCAGGGCAGACTCTATCGAGAGCCATATGGCATGGGAGGAAAGTATGAAAATCTCTGATATTATGATTCGAATACATCCTATATCGGCAGCCGATATTGTCACCGGGCGGACAGAAATAAAGGCACCTAAATACATTGATTTTTTCCCTGTAATAGATGAACAGCGGGAGTATGCAGGAACGATTAAAAGAGACGTTTTGTTGGCAATTCAGGATTGCAACGCGCCGGGTAGCCTCTCGGTCCAAACACTTATTGACAGCAAGACTCCAGTTGTCTTGAAAACAGAAGATATTGACGCTTTGTCCGAAGCCGTCCATCAAGCTGTGGTTGTCGATGATAATAAGCAGGTTGTGGGAATTGTAACTGCTGCCAGGCTGATTAGAATGCTTAGAAAAAATCTCCATGAATTTAAAGATCAGTTTTCCGCTGTAATTAACTCAGCGCAAAATGGCATATTGGCTGTAGACAGTCAGGGAAGAATTATTATTGCCAACAGAGCTGTAGAGGAAATTCTGGAAGTACAAAATAGCAGTATAATCGGGCGCCAGGTATCTGAGGTGATATCCAATACACTGATGCCTGTTATACTTGAATCTAAGAAGCCTTTGCTTGGACAGAAGATCAGGCTGGGTAAGACGGTGGTAATGGCTAACTACTCGCCTATTATATCGGATAATGAGGTAGTGGGAGCGGTAAGTGTATTTCAGGATATTTCTTTATTGGAGAATACTTCTTCGGAACTTAATTATGTAAAAGGTCTTATGTATGAACTGGAGGCAATTATTAATTCCTCCTATGATGGGATGTTTATTACCGATGCCGAAGGAAATGTTCTCAGGGTCAATAAGGCTTATGAGCGGATCGCCGGTATAAAAGCTGCTGAAATTCTTGGTAAGGATATGCGGCAGTTAGTAGAGGCTCAATACTATAACCAATCGGTAACATTGCTTGTGATGGAAAAGGGCGAAAGCATCACAATTAATCAAACAGTTAAAAATGACCGTAAAATATTGGTTACCGGTAATCCCGTCTTTGATGCGGAAGGTAATTTATTCCGTGTTGTTACCAACGTACGGGATATTACGGAATTGTCGCAGCTGCAAGAGCAGCTGTCAAAGACAAAAGAGCAAACATTAAAATACGAGACGGAATTATCTCACCTCAGATCCATGCAGCTAAAAGCACAGGAGATTATTTTTCGCAGCAACTCCATGACCCAGGCAATTGCTACAGCGACTAAAATTGCTGAAGTAGACTCAACTGTATTAATTACCGGTGAGTCAGGCACCGGCAAAGAACTTATTGCCAAGCTAATCCACAAAAGAGGCAAAGGCATTACCAAACCGTTTATTAAAATTAATTGTGCCGCTTTACCTGAGCATTTATTGGAATCGGAACTCTTCGGCTATGAGACGGGAGCGTTTACGGGAGCTAAAAAGGAAGGAAAGCCCGGATTGTTTGAACTGGCCCATAATGGAACCTTATTTCTTGATGAAGTGGGTGATATGCCGCTCATTCTGCAGGCCAAATTGCTGCGGGCAATTCAGGATAAAGAATTCATGCGGGTAGGCGGTACAAAGTCAATTAAAGTCAATGTGCGCATTATTGCCGCGACTCATCGCAATTTGGCAAATATGGCTAAAGAAGGCAGCTTTCGCACGGACTTATACTACCGGCTGGTTGTTGTTCCTATTCATTTACCACCACTGCGAGATCGCAAAGAAGATATTCCGCTTTTAATTATCCATTTTTTGGACAAATTCAATAAACGTTTTGGCTATAGTAAAACAATATGTCCGGACGTCATTGATAAATTAACAGACTACTCCTGGCCGGGCAATGTCCGTGAACTGGAAAACATCATAGAAAGAATGATGGTAACGGCAACCGTGGAGGAATTAAATTTTGACTGCTTGCCGGAAATCTTTAAAATCAAAAGTTTCTTACCAAAGCGTGGCACAAAGTTAAAGACTGCGGTTGAACAGGTAGAGACCTTTTTATTGTCGGAAACCTATAAAGAATGTCAGTCCTGGCAGAAAGTTGCCGAAGCGCTGGATATTGACAGGGCTACCGTATACCGTAAGGCAAAGCACTATGGATTACTAAAAGGATAGCAGTCTCAAATATGCGACTGATGTAAAATTGCGACTATTCGCTAATATAAAGCTTGCGGCCCGATTATGGATGGGTAAGTCGTAGAAATGCATATGCAGGTAAACTTGAAAAAACAGCTTTGAGCAGGAAACTCAAGGCTGTTTTTTGTTGGCATGCAAGTTGCATTAGTATCAGGTAGCAGTATTGATGGGAGGTGGCTATCAAAGCGACTATTTAGCTCGTAACGAAAAGACGGAATTATCAAAAAAGAAAGGGTGAAATAAATGAAATTCCTCGGACCTATCTACAAACGCGAATTTGGCCAGAAACAACCCCACATTCCGTTAGGCCCTTTTCAATTTCGGCTGCCCTTCATTCATTATCGCTTTGAACTGCCTGATTATATCCAGGGTTTGCTCATGTGTGCCGTCTGTCTCGGTATCATTCCTATCTTGCAGGAATATTTAGGTATGCCTTTTGAAATTGCAATTACTATCGTTATATTAAATGGATTCTTTTATTTGTGGCATGCTCATTTAGGTGACCCTGTTGTGCCTGGCTGGATTACTCCGGCAATTCCGCTTTTACTGTTGTGGCTCAAGACTTTTCCTGAGGGCGTTCCCAGGATACATGCTCTTATTGCCTTTGAATTTGAGCTTGGCCTGTTTTCTCTGCTTCTCGGCATGACAGGACTTGCTAAGCGTTTTGTTGACCTGGTGCCGGATGCATTAAAATCCGGTATTTTACTGGGAGCAGGAATTGCGGCAGTGCGGCTGGTATTTCAGCAAGGAGGACGTTTTGATCTCTATCCCTGGACAATTACTATCTCAATCGGTTTCGCCTTTTATATTCTCTTTTCCAATCATTTTAAAACGCTGCGTAATAAAAATAAATTTTTAAAACATCTTTCCGATCTGGGGCTTATGCCTGCTTTAGTGTTAGCCATTATTGTAGCACCCTTGGTCAAAGAATTACCCTGGCCCGATATTCAGTGGGGTTTTACCGTTCCTCAGTTTTATACGTTGTTTACTGAATGGACGCCTTTGTCCGATCGGGTAGGCTGGCCGCCGCTCAGCATGTATTTGCAAGCTGCCCCTTTGGTTGCAGCCGTATATGTCGTGTTGTTCGGCGAATTAATTCAGGCAGAGGCATTAATCGATGAAGCACGGGAATTCCGCAATGGCGATGAAGATATTCATTTTGATGCCAACCGGAACAATGTCATTGTCGGCTTACGCAATATGGGCATGTCCGTGTTGGGGCCTGACGCTTCGATGTGCGGACCGATGTGGGCTGCTATGCAGGTAGTAGAATGTGAACGGTATAAGCATGGCCCTGAGGCAATGGATAGCTTGTTTGGAGGCGTTGCATCCTTCCGGCTGGGGACTTTTACAGGTTACTTCTTTTCACCTATTGTTACCTTGGTAAAACCAATTTTACCGATTGCTTTATCGCTTACCATGCTGGTGCAGGGGTACGTTGCCGTACGGGTGGGAGTACTAAAAGCCAGAACCTTTAATGACCTCGGTGTTGCCGGGATTGTGGCAGCCGTACTCATTACCCGTGAAGCCGGTGCCGCTTTTGGAGTTGGTATCGTTTTATGCCTGTTGATTTATGGTAAGGATACCTTCCGTAACTGGTCCACTTATGATAAGGTTAAGGACCCTGTGTTTAACAGTAGAATAGGATCCGAATAAAAGGAGGAATTACAAATGGCTTTAAAGACTGCACAGCAATATGAAGACAGCTTACGGGAACTTAAGCTGAAAGTGTATCTCCAAGGGGAAATAGTCGATAATCCTGTAGATCATCCCATTATCAGACCATCCATGAATTCGGTAAAAATGACCTACGAACTGGCTCAAGACCCGCAATATGAAGATTTGATGACTGCTACTTCCCATATTACAGGCAAAAAAGTAAATCGTTTCTGCCACCTGCACCAGAGCAGCGAAGATCTGGTGAAGAAAGTAAAAATGCAGCGCCTGCTAGGGCAAAAAACGGCTGCCTGTTTTCAGCGCTGTGTGGGAATGGATGCGATTAATGCAGTTGACAGTGTCACATTTGAGATGGATAAAAAGCTGGGTACTACCTATCATGAAAGGTTTAAAAAGTTCCTGCTTATGATGCAGGAGGAAGACCTGACGGTAGACGGTGCTATGACTGATCCGAAAGGTGACAGGGGGTTGTCACCTAGCAAGCAGGCTGATGCCGATCTCTTTGTCCATGTCGTTGAGAAGCGGGATGACGGCATTGTAGTCAGTGGTGCCAAGGCGCATCAGACTGGCGCGATCAATTCGCACTGGATACTTGTCATGCCTACCATTGCCATGGGCAAGGAAGATGCTGATTATGCCGTATCCTTCGTAGCTCCCGCTGATGCGGAAGGGATATTTTATATCTACGGTCGTCAGTCCTGCGATACCCGCAAGCTGGAAGACGGCGATATTGATGTAGGCAACAAACAGTTTGGCGGACACGAAGCACTGATGGTCTTTGATCATGTGTTTATCCCCTGGGAAAATGTCCTGATGTGCGGCGAATACGAGTTCAGCGGCTTGCTGGTGGAACGGTTTGCCGGTTATCACCGTCAAAGCTATGGCGGTTGTAAGGTCGGCGTAGGGGACGTCCTTATTGGCGCTACAGCTTTGGCTGCTGACTATAATGGTGCTGCCAAAGCCTCTCATCTCAAAGATAAATTGATTGAAATGGTGCATTTGAATGAAACGCTGTATGCCTGCGGGATTGCCTGTTCGGCAGAAGGGCATAAAACTGCTTCGGGCACCTATCTGATTGATTTATTGCTGGCGAATGTGTGCAAGCAGAATGTAACCCGGTTCCCTTATGAAATCGCCCGTCTGGCTGAAGATATTGCTGGTGGTTTAATGGTGACCATGCCATCGGAAAAAGATTTGCGCCATCCCGAAATCGGTAAAGTAGTGGAAAAATATTTCCAAGGTGTTGCTTCTGTACCAACCGAGCACCGGATGCGTATTCTCCGGCTGATTGAAAATATAACCCTCGGAACAGCTGCCGTCGGTTACCGTACTGAATCCATGCATGGCGCCGGATCGCCTCAGGCCCAGCGGATTATGATTGCCCGTCAAGGAAATATTGAACAGAAAAAGGAACTGGCTAAGGCTATTGCCGGTATTCCAGCCAAGTAAGCGGGTATGCTCGAACAACGTATTATTGAAATTATCAATGAGCGGATTCGTCCGGCCCTACAGGCTCATCAAGGTGATATTGCATTGGTGGAAGTAAGCAGTGAGGGGATTGTAACAGTCAGATTAACCGGGGCATGTGCAACATGTCCCGGTGCTCAGCAGACCTTGGCCGGGATCGTAGAGACTGAATTGCGTCAAGCCTGTCCAGAGATTACGGGAGTGACTGCCGTTTATCAGGCGAGCGATGAGCTGCTTGCACAGGCACTGCGGTTATTACGTAAAGAAAAAAATGTGCAATAGCCTCAAAAATATCAGCATTACTTTCTGTGGCGGCTGCAATCCTCGTATCGACCGCGGCGGTCTTGCTAAACGTGTTTGTGAACTTATAAATGAGTATGGTTATACCGTTGTGTTCAACAAGCCAGATGCAGATTTTATTATCTATATTAGCGGCTGCAGTGCTAATTGTGCCTGGCGCTACAGTAAGGCGCAAGCCGCTCATACCATAGTGGCCGGTGCTGTGATCGATTCGTTTGCGGTAACGGAAGCCGAACTGGCCGGGAAGATTATGAGCAGGGTGAGGGATTATATTGAACGATTGGAGAACGGTGTATCAGAATAAATTAGTTTCTGCCGAAAAAGCCGTCAAAATTGTAAAATCCGGTAACCGGGTTGTGACGGGGCATGCCTGTGGGGAGCCTTCCTCACTGGTCGAGGCGCTGGTGACAAGAGCGTCTGAGCTCAGCGCGGTAGAAATCGTTCATATGGTAGCGATGGGACCTGCTAAATATGCCCAACCGGGAATGGAAGCAAGTTTTCGTCACAATGCCTTGTTCGTGGGAGCGTCTACACGCAAAGCGGTAGAGGAGAAAAGAGCGGACTATACGCCTTGCTTCTTTTCTGAAATACCCCGATTGTTCCGGGAAAAGCTGCTGCCGGTTGATGTCGCTCTTATTCAGATAACGCCGCCTGATGAAGAAGGTTTTTGCAGTTACGGCCTTTCGGCGGACTACACAGTGGCGGCGGCAGAATGTGCAACAACGGTTATTGCACAAATTAATGCCAAGCTGCCGCGTACTGGAGGCGCTAAAATCCACCTCGATGCAGTCAATTTCCTTGTAGAAAAAGACGAGCCTTTACTGGAACTTAAACCTCCGGTAATTGGGGCAATAGAGAAGCAAATAGGTGAAAATGTAGCCAGCCTGATTGCCGATGGTTCAACCTTGCAGCTCGGAATTGGTGCTATTCCTGATGCGGTTTTGCTGTTTCTTACCGGCAAAAAGGATATCGGTATCCACTCGGAAATGTTTTCCGACGGTGTAGTTGGGCTGGCAGAAGCGGGCGTTATTACCAACAAAAAGAAGACAATCAATCCAGGCAAATTTATGGCCGCTTTTCTCATGGGTACCAGAAAATTATATGATTTTATTGACGGTAATCCGGAGGTTGAGCTTCACCCGGTGGATTATATTAATGATCCCTGTGTGATTGGCCAGCATGACAATATGGTATCCATTAATTCGGCTTTGCAAGTTGATCTGATGGGGCAGGTAAATGCGGAAATGATTGGTTCCAGGCAGTTTAGCGGCATTGGCGGTCAGGTCGATTTTGTCCGCGGCGTCAGCCGCGCCAAAAACGGCAAGTCAATTATTGCACTGCCGTCTACCGCTTCAGGCGGCAAGGTATCGAGAATTGCCTGTGAGCTTGACAGGGGAGCCGCTGTGTCCACTTCGCGCAATGATGTTCATTATATTGTTACAGAATATGGCATTGCCAATTTGCGCGGCAAAAGCCTTAGAGAGCGTGCCTTAGCCTTAATCGGTATCGCCCATCCTGACTTTAGAGAAACTTTGCTGGCAGAGGCCAAAAGTAAAGGAATAGTATAGTAAAGAGGTGATCGTCATCCCTATTGTAACCGTCATTCATGATCTGTTTGCAGGGATGAAAGGACCCTATTACCGTCTTGTCGGCCGGTATACGCAACGGTACTTGAGCAGGGGGGGCCAGCAATCCGGCAATGAGCAGCAAAGACGCGTCTTATTTATAGCTGCTGCCGGAATGGATGAACTATTTGCAACAATATTTGGCGTTAAAGGGCAAAGTGGCATTCGTTTGTCCAGGACGGCAGTGGAAAAGAAAGTGACCAAGAAGCAGCTTAATACGGCGTTTCGTGTATATCTGTCTGCTCTTTTAATCTCGATTGGCAGTGGTAAAGTACAGGTATTGCACGAATTAGGTTGCAAAGAGGCAGATTGGCTGAAGCTTTGGCGGTCAGTTTTTGAATATCAGCCTGAGGATAGCAGGCTGTTTAATGAAGTGCTTTTACCAGCTTATCAGCAGGGCGGGATAGAAAAAGTAATTGCAGCAGCAGACGGTTTGCTGCAGGAAGTAACAGCCTTTACCGCAAGTGAAATGCTCCATGGGAAGGAGTCTGTGATAAGGGCGGCTTTATTACAGGATTTAGCGGCTATTTATCGGACCTTGGGATTAAAGCCTGGAGCGTGAAGGGCATGTTTATCGTTGAACAGGCAGCGGCACAGTATATCAATAAGCGGTCGGGCTCTGTTGTTGTCAGTTTGAAGCTTGAGCCTGCAATGGGCGGCTGTGCCTGCTCTACCCAGCATATCACCGGCAGTTATCTGCCGGTGATAACATTGGGGCCGCCCACCGAGCCTGACCAATATAACCGGGTTAGCATTGAAGATATTACTGTATTCTATGCTCCTAATATCCAGCCTAAAGCAGACTATCCTTCTATGGTAATACGGGTAAAGAAAATGTTATTTTGGAGCTGGCTGGAGATCGAAGGGGCTAAGCCAATCGCAAGTTATAAATAAAAAAAGGGGGACTGTCCCCTTTTTGTGTGACATATAGGTAGAAAGGGTGGCTTACTTCGTGTAAGCTACCCTTTCTACTATTGTTTATAGCAGCGACCGGTAAATTTCCTCTACTTCCTCCTGCGTTCCCTGGCGGGGATTAGTCAGGCAGCAGATGTCAAGCAGGGCATTGGCAGCCAGGAGCGGGATATCTTCCGCTTTAAAACCGCGTACTTCACTGAGCTTTTGAGGCAAACCAAGGCTTTGGCTCAGTTTACGAACCCTATTAACTGCTAACATGGCGCTTTCCTCAGCTGTCAGCCCGTTAGTGACAATACCCATAGCCCGGGCAATGTCAGTGTATTTATCGATAGCGCATGGCAGATTATATTTCATCACTGCCGGCAATAAAATTGCATTACATAAACCATGGGGCAAGTTGTAAAAGCCGCCCAGTTGGTGGGCAAGAGCATGTACATAGCCCAGACTGGCATTATTAAAGGCAATACCGGCCAAGTATTCGGCAAAGGTCATCATTTCCCTGGCTTCAAGATTGTTACCGTCTTGATAAGCTGTGAATAGATTTCGGTTGATTAGCTCGATTGCTTTTAGGGCTTTGCAGTCAGTGACCGGTGTTGCATTTGTTGATACATAAGCCTCAACGGCGTGGGTCAGGGCGTCCATGCCTGTGGCGGCAGTAAGGCCGGGCGGCATTGCAGTCATCAGTTCGGCATCGTTTACAGCAATGCAGGGAGTAACATGCCAGTCATTAATTGTCATTTTAATATGTCTTTCCTCATCGGTAATTACACAGAAGCGGGTTAACTCACTGCCTGTACCGGAGGTGGTGTTGATGGCAATAAGGGGGGCTGCAGGCTTTTTTGATTTATTTAAGCCTTCATAATTGCTGATAGCTCCGCCATTTGTTGCAAGCAGGGCAATTGCCTTGGCACAGTCATGGGGAGAACCGCCGCCGAAAGACAGTAAAAAATCACAGCCATTGTCACGAAACAGCTTCAAACCGTAATTGACCTGCTGCACGGTAGGATTAGGGGAGACATTATCATAAATGACATAAAAAATCCCCGCGTTAGACAACAGTTCAAGGAGACCGTTAATCAATCCGATGTCTACCAATGCCTTATCACTAACCACAAGGGCTTTCCTGCAGGCCATAGGCTTGATATAGGTAGTAATCTGTCCAAGACAGCCTGTACCTAAAATGCTGATGGGAGTCATAAAATATTCGTGTATTTTATTCATACGATAGTCCCTTCGTAAAAATAGTGTTGTCCACAGGATACCATTGTATGTTGAGCGGTACAAGCTGGAATGCCGCACTTGGCAGCAGATTGGCAATTTAATCCTACAGCTTAACAAATCTAGCGGCTGTCTAGCCGGGGTAAGCCTGTCGTCGAACTGAATAATATCAGGAATAGCATTTTTTTTACCAAATGCTTTAACATATTGCTAAGCGCAAAAATGCGATAGGAGAACGGTCTCATAGATAGAAATGGTACGATACTTACAACTACATATGCCACTAAACAGGTGCCTCTTTAGCGAAAAGAGGAGAATAGGGAAGTTCGAAGGACGTATCGTCCGTAAACGACGCGGTCGCGCCACTGTAATCAGGAAGGAAAGCCTGCTAATGCCACCGTTAAATCCGGGAAGGCGCAGGATTCTGATGATCTGTAAGCCAGGAGACCTGCCTGTTTGGCTGTCATTAACCTTCCGCGAAAGAAGGAATGCCAGAAGGATAGGATTTGTAAAAAGCCTAGCCCTTTTGGGGTTAGGCTTTTTTTACTGGGAAATGAAAAATAGGGGGAGAAAAGAATGGACTATCAGGCAAGGGTAGAAGAACTGATTAATGGTGCGGCAAAACCAACGGAAAGCTTAGGGTTGTTAGAAAAACATATCCGTAAAATCCTGCTGGCCTGGGGTACCATGCATCAGGAAATTAAGCCTCATCATTTTATTTTTGCAGCAGATAACGGAGTAGTGGAGGAAGGGGTAGTCAGTTATCCAGCGGAAATTACCTATTTACAAGCACAAAACATGGTTGACGGTAAGGCCACGATAAGTTGTTTCTGCCAGGCTAATACTATTCCCTACACCGTTATCGATGTAGGAATTAATCATCAAAAGGCAGCAGGCCTGAATCGCAAAGCTGCTTTCGGGACAAAAAATTTTATGAAAGAAGAAGCAATGTCGGCAGAGGAATTCTCAGCAGCCTGGAACGCTGGCTCTGAGGCGGTTGCGGGTGCTGCCAAAGAAGGCGTAAATTTGATTTCGTTTGGTGAAATGGGAATTGGCAATACGACTACGTCCTCAGCAGTCCTGCATGGACTTACAGGCATACTGCCCGAATTTGTCGTCGGCTCTGGAGCAGGTGGTACCAGCGAGGTACTGAAAAGAAAACGCATTGTTGTAGCAAAAGGCGTTGAGCGTCATAAGCCCCAATTCCGGTCCGTTGAAGATGTTTTACGGTCAGTTGGAGGCTTTGATATTGTAGCAATCTGTGCGGGGATGGTTGAGTGTGCCAAACAGCAGGTGCCTTTTGTTATTGATGGCTTTATTACGGCAGTAGCCTATGCCTGTGCTGCCAGAATTCATAATACTGCGGAAAATTTTGCTGTTCCCTCCCATCTGTCAAAGGAACCGGGAATGGCCTATGCTCTTTTACTAGGCAATATTTTGGTAGACGATGTGCCCATTCGGGCCAATATGGCCCTTGGTGAAGGTACGGGAGCGATATTGATGATTTCCATGCTAAAAACGATGATTTTTGCCATTTATCATACGGCAAGACTTTCTGATTTTGTTCTCAGTCAGCCTGAACCTTCTCAATTGGCGGCAATATGAAAAGAACATTTTGAATATTAGTTATTTGCCGTCAAATATTGATTTATTGCTGTACGCAGGAACTGGGATGGGAGGTAGCCAATAATTCCCCTTACACGAGCAATAAAGTCCTATTTATTCCTATTGTTTTTATGTGTGGGGGGGATTTTGTGCAATTTTATACCAAGTTTTCTTTAGGTGAAATTGTCAATACGCAAGTGCTGCAGGAAATTCAGGATAAGTTTTCTGAAGCTACCGGTTTGGCGGCTGTCATAGTTGATCCCGATGGCAAGCCTATTACTAAGCCAAGTAACTTTACCAAGTTTTGCACCTTTGTCCGCTCTCATCCGGAAGGCTTTGTTCGTTGTATGGCCTGCGACGATCGGGGCGGCAGAAAAGCAGTAGAGTTGCACCGGCCTTTCGTTTATCACTGTCACGGCGGGCTTACCGACCTGGCTGCACCTATTATTGTGCAGAACGAATATCTTGGAGCATTTTTAGCTGGACAGGTCGTTTTGCCGCAAGAAGATTTCGATGCCAAACAGGAAATGTTTCGCCGGTTAGCACCTTATGCAATGGATGAGGCTACCTTATCTGAGTTATTCGATATAGTTGAAATCATACCGGAAAACAAATTGAAGGCTGCAGCTGATTTGATTTATATCATGTCCAATTATATCGTGGAAATGGGAGTAGCAAATATTGCCCAAAAGCAGTTAATGGCAGAAATGAAGGAAAAGGCTGATTTAGAGAGCCTGCTTCGGGCAAGTGAACTGAAAGCACTCCAATCGCAAGTAAACCCTCATTTTTTATTCAATACGCTAAACACAATTGCCCGCCTGGCCTTACTGGAAGGGGCAAACCAAACCCAGGAAATTGTGTACTCTCTTTCTGACTTGCTGCGCAATAACCTGAGGGATATTGAGGAGCTTAGAACAGTTGAAGACGAGATTAAGTATATCAATGATTATTTGACTATTCAAAAAGCTCGTTTTGGCGATCGAATTCAAGCAATAATTGAGATTGACCCACAGCTGCTGACGGTGGCCATACCTGCACTCAGCCTGCAGCCCTTAGTGGAAAATGCTATTATTCACGGTATCGAGCCTAAGAAAGACGGCGGGTGTATCCATATTTCCGGCAAGTCAGAGGGCGAGAGGGTAACAATTGTTGTGTCCGATACAGGTGTTGGTGTGGCGCCGGAACGGATTCGTAACATGCTCAGAGCGGAAAGAAGAACGGTCACACAAGGCCATTCCACAGGTATTGGTGTAATTAATGTGCATAAGCGGATCCAACATTATTTCGGCAGCCAGTATGGACTAAATATTGATAGCAAGCTTGGTGAAGGCACAAATGTTTATATGTATCTTCCCTTATGTTATCATTCGTAAAACGCTAAAGCAGGGGAGAACTTTGTCATGGTTACGCTAATGATTGCAGATGATGAACAACTGGAACGTCAGGCATTGCGCTATATTATTGAAAAGAAATGCCCCCATATACGCATTGTGGCTGAAACAGGGGACGGAACAAGTGCGATACGGCTTGCCGATAGCGAAAGACCGGATATTATTCTCATGGATATTCGCATGCCTGAAGTAAATGGATTGGAAGCAGCCCTCAAGATCCGTCGGCTAATGCCAGAAGTGATGATCGTGATGCTGACCGCTTTTGATGAATTCAGCTATGCGAAACAGGCTCTTTCTGCAGGGGCTGTCGAGTATTTGCTTAAGCCTTTGCGGCCTGCAGATTTACTGCAAACATTGGAAGAAGTCAGCGCAAAAGTGGGACAGCGTAAGCAGCAGCGGCGGCAGGAAGAGAAGCTTAGGAAAAACCTGGAAGAAGCTATGCCATTCATTCAAATGTCTTTTGTATATGATCTTATATCCGGCAATATCAGCGATATGAATCACTTTGAGGAACGAGCGAACTTCCTGGGCATGAAGACTGATCCGGGAGTCGTGCTAGTTGCCGATATCGATAATTTTAAGCAGATTACCCGGGATGGAGGAGAATCAAGGAAGCAGTTTGTTAAGCAGCAGGTTTTTCGTCACATTTGCAACCAATTGGGGAATACGGCACTGGTTACTCCTTTTGGGGGCGATAATATCATCATATTGCTCGGCTGTGGTGAAGAATATAATCAGACGGAAACGACAGAGCATATAAAGAAAATAGCCGAAAACCTGCACACCAGCGCGCTTCAGTCACTAGGGATCGGCATTACTATTGGTATTGGACGTTATTACCGGGAGCCTCTGGAGGTCCATAAATCCTATCTGGATGCTGTCAGTGTACTCAGACAACGCTGCTATGTGAGTGCTACGCATGTCATGCATATCGAAGATATTGGTCATTTAAGTCCCTTGCCGATTCATTATCCTTTCCACTATGAGCGGGATTTACTGGATAAAGTGCGGTGCGGCGAGCGCAAGCAGGCTAAGGAGGCTTTGCGCCGGCTCCTTGATGAAATTTTCACGTCCCAAGCGGGAATGGAAACAGTCAAGGCTTATGTGCTTGAATTGCTGATCGTGTTATCCCGGGCGGCAGTGGAAGGCGGAGCCAATCTCGAACAGCTTACTTTGCTTAATTTTAATGCAATTAATCTGCTTGAAGAGTGTGAGCGGCAGGATGAAATACATCAATGGGTACTAGAGGCTTTAGACCGGTTTATGGACAATATGCTCCATAACCGGGATACAATGAATGCTCGCGTTATTAATAAAGCAAGTGATTATATCGTAAAGAACTGCCATAAAAATTTATCTCTGGAAGAAGTAGCTCATACAGTGCATTTAAGCCCTTTCTACTTCAGCCGTCTCTTTAAAGCGGAAAAAGGTATGAACTTTGTTGAATTCTTAACAAAAGCAAGAATTGAAAGAGCCAAACGCATGCTCAAATATCCCGATCAGACGATAGCCCGCATTGCTCTGGAGTGCGGCTATCAGGATGCCAGCTATTTTTGCCGGGTATTTAGACAAGAGGTCAATGTTACGCCTAATCAATATCGGGCTGCTTCCCGGAAAAGTAAAGTAGAGTAAAGGTTCGGTTACCGTGGGACAAGAGAGTGATATAGAACAGCAATAAAATACTGGATGCGTGCTTGCCCGTTAGGAATAGGCCAAGCATAAAAAAGGACTGTTATAAAACAGTCCTTTTTTGCTTTTGTAAGCAAATTTATCACAGAATATTAAAAAAGTACCATTGTGTAAGCCAAAAGCTTAATTTAAAAATTGCACTATTGTGATAAGAGTGCAATTAAGTACAGGCGATAAGCAATATTTCCTCAAGGTAGACGGGCAAAAAAAGATAATTTTATACTAGCAAGATAATTCAGCGAAATCGCAATTCGGATTATCTGGAAAGTTGATGGTGAGAGCGTATGACGGTAGAAAAGCCGAGAATGGTGCAGGAGTATGTACCGGGTAAACAAGTGACTCTTGCTCACATCATTGCCAATCCCAAGAAAGATCTATGTGAAAAGCTGGGCATCGGCAATACGGGAGCAATTGGTATATTAACGATTACGCCCTGTGAAGCGGCAATCATTGCTGCCGATGTGGCAACAAAAACAGCAGCTGTTCAAGTGGGGTTTATGGATCGCTTTACCGGTTCGCTGGTGATTACCGGCACAGTATCGGCAGTAGAAGCTGCGCTGAGCCAGGTAACGAATGTATTGGGCGAAGGTCTGGGGTTCTTTACTCCCAAAATGACGAGAACGTAGTGCCGGTATGATTATGTTGATAGGTCCTGTTGGCGCAGGAAAAACATCCTTGCTTAATGCCTTGCAGCAAACGTCAGGCAAGGCAGAAAAAACCCAAAGTATCCGTTTTTGTGATGGCGGCATTGATACTCCCGGTGAATATGCGCAGATTCCCCGTTTTTATTCAGCCCTAATGGTGACAGCTGCCCAAGCTGAATTGATCCTTTTGGTGCAAGCCGCGAACGATTATCGCGTATTGCTGCCGCCAGGGTTTGTCTCTATGTTTTCCCGTCCTGTTATAGGTGTAATTACTAAGGTTGATTTGCCTGAAACAAATCAGGATAAAGCCAGGCTTCGCCTGCAAGAAGCGGGCGTCAGAGAAAAAGTATTTCCAGTCTCTGCTTTTACAGGAGCCGGACTTGCTGAGCTAATGGGCCATATAAGTGAGAGGGGGTGTAAAAAATGAGTGAAGCGTTAGGGATGATTGAAACCAAGGGCCTGGTTGGTGCTATTGAGGCTGCTGATGCTATGGTTAAAGCAGCAAATGTCGTGCTGGCAGGCTACGAAAAAATCGGCTCCGGCCTGGTAACCGTTATGGTCAACGGTGATGTGGGAGCAGTAAAAGCGGCTGTTGATGCCGGTGCAGCGGCAGCCAGGAATGTCGGTGAAGTCATTTCCGTTCATGTTATTCCCCGCCCTCATGGGGATGTGGAAAAAATTCTTCCTAAATTTAAATAGTGATTATTTTTGGAGGTGGATTGTATGCAAGATCAACTGATTGAGAAGGTAATGGATGAAATTAAAAAACGGATGGAAACGGCTGCCCCTGCCGCTCCGACCAGAGAAGACGCTAAGGTGACCGCCAATCCTGCCCTTACCGAGTTCGTTGGCACCGCTATCGGTGATACGATTGGCTTGGTAATTGCCAATGTAGATCCTATGCTGCATGAAAAGATGAAACTGGACCCCAAATACCGTTCCATCGGAATTTTAGGTGCCCGTACAGGAGCCGGTCCGCATATTATGGCTGCCGATGAGGCAGTAAAAGCAACAAATACGGAAATTGTTGCCATTGAGCTGGCACGTGATACCAAAGGCGGAGCCGGTCATGGGAGCTTAATCATCTTCGGTGCTGAAGAAGTCTCCGATGCCCGCCGGGCTATTGAAGTCGCCTTAAAAGAATTGAATCGTACCTTCGGCGACGTGTATGCCAATGATGCAGGTCATCTGGAGCTGCAATATACCGCCCGTGCCAGCTATGCCATTAATAAAGCTTTTGGAGCACCAATCGGCAAAGCCTTTGGCCTGATTGTCGGAGCACCTGCAGCGATTGGCGTGCTAATGGCCGATGTTGCGGTAAAGACGGCTAATGTCGAGGTTGTCGGCTATGCCAGCCCTGCCAGCGGAACCAGCTATTCCAACGAAGTCATCCTGCAGGTGACAGGCGATTCCGGGGCAGTACGTCAATCCGTCATTGCCGCGAGAGAGGTTGGTAAAAAACTGCTGGAAGCAATGGGTGGTCCTGCTCCTTCAGTAACAACACCGTATATCTAAAACAGGGGGGAGAAAGAGATGAAAAGATCAAAACGCTTTGAAGTATTGGAAGCTCGCCCTGTTAATCAGGACGGTTTTGTCGTTGAATGGCCTGAAGTGGGTCTCATCGCCATGGGCAGTCCCAATGATCCCAAGCCAAGTATCAAAATCGAAAATGGCAGAATCATTGAAATGGACGGTGTACCTCGCGCTAAATTTGACTTTATTGATCAGTTTATTGCCGATTACGCCATTGATGTAACGGTTGCAGAACGGGCCATGGCGATGGAAGATACAGCCATTGCCAAGATGCTTGTCGATATTAACGTTTCCCGTCAGGAAGTTGTTAATTTGTGCAGGGGCCTGACTGCAGCCAAGCTGGTTGCTGTCTTTAATACCATGAATGTCGTGGAAATGATGATGGCTATGCAAAAAATGCGAGCCCGCAAGATTCCGTCCAATCAGTGCCACATCACGAATACCAAAGATAATCCGGTTTTAATTGCAGCTGATGCTGCTGAAGCCGCTATGCGCGGATTCGATGAAATGGAAACAACAGTAGCAGTTGTGCGTTACGCCCCGTTTAATGCGCTTTCCTTGCAGGTTGGCGGCCAGGTAGGACGCGGCGGTGTGCTGATCCAGTGTGCTCTGGAGGAGGCAACTGAGCTTTTGCTGGGGATGCGCGGTATAACTGCTTATGCCGAAACCATTTCCGTCTATGGCACGGAAAATGTTTTTGTTGATGGTGATGATACTCCCTGGTCAAAGGCCTTCTTAGCGTCGGCCTATGCTTCGCGGGGACTAAAAATGCGCTTCACTTCCGGAACCGGATCAGAAGTACAAATGGGATATGCCGAAGGCAAATCAATGCTGTATTTGGAAATACGCTGCATTATGGTTACGCGGGGCGCCGGAGTACAGGGCCTGCAAAATGGTTCAGTAAGCTGCGTGGGTGTACCGGCTGCCGTTCCTTCCGGTATCCGTGCCATTTTGGCGGAAAACCTCTGTACCACTATGCTTGATATGGAAGTTGCTTCAAGCAATGACCAGACTTTTACCCATTCCGATATTCGCCGTACAGCCCGTACTTTAATGCAAATGTTGCCGGGAACGGATTTCATTTGCTCCGGCTACAGCGGTTCTCCCAACTATGATAATATGTTCGCCGGTTCTAACTGGGACGTAGATGACTATGATGACTGGAACATTATTCAGCGCGATTTGATGGTAGATGGCGGCCTGCGTCCTGCTTCGGAAGAAGAGGTTATTGCTGTTCGCAACAAGGCAGCAAAAGCCCTGCAGGCAGTGTTTAAAGAGTTCGGTTTCCCGGCCATTACCGATGCAGAAGTGGAAGCTGCCACGTATGCTCACGGCACCAAGGATATGCCGGGCCGCAACATTGTAGAAGACTTGAAGGCAGCTGAAGATATGATGAAACGTGGGATAACTGGTGTGGATATTGTAAAAGCACTTGCTAAAAACGGCTTTACCGATGTTGCCGAAAATGTGCTTGGTACCTTGAAACAGCGGATCTCAGGTGACTATCTCCATACGTCGGCTATTCTCGATAAGGACCTGAATGTTATTAGTGCCGTTAACTGCCGCAATGATTACCGCGGACCCGGAACAGGCTATCGTATGAGCAAAGAGCGCTGGGATGAAATAAAAAATATACGCCAGGCGATTAGTCCGTCTGATTTTGATGTGTGAGGAAAAGAGAAAGAGAGGTGCTACGTGAGATGCAAATTAACGAACAGTTAATTCGTGAAATAGTAACGCAAGTGTTGGCAGGCATGGAGCAGCCCCAGTCGGCGTCTAAACCGGTAGCTCTGCTGGGCCGCTCAATGACGCTGGTGGAAAAAGGCGAGGCCAGACCGGGCAGCAAAGCGGATGAAGTCATTATTGCCGTTGCTCCTGCTTTTGGTAAATACCAGAATAAAACCATCGTAAATATTCCTCATAGTGATGTTCTGCGGGAAATGATTGCGGGTATTGAAGAAGAAGGGGTAAGAGCAAGAGTAATTCGCGTTCTGCGTTCTTCTGATGTGGCATTTGCTGCCCATGATGCTACCAAATTAAGCGGGTCCGGCATTGCAATCGGTATCCAGTCTCGAGGGACTACGGTAATCCATCAAAAAGATTTACCGCCTCTCAGCAATCTGGAATTGTTTTCGCAATCGCCGTTACTTGATCTAGAGGTATATCGTCAAATTGGCCGTAATGCTGCCAAGTATGCCAAAGGGGAATCACCGACTCCGGTACCGACGCGGAATGATCAAATGGCCCGGCCAAAATTTCAGGCAAAAGCGGCGGTGCTGCATATTAAAGAAACCGAACATGTTGTGCAAGGCGCTAAGCCGATAGAATTGGAGTACAGTTTTAACTAGACGGAGGTGACGAAACCATGATTGAGAACAAAATAGTAGAAGAACTGGTACGGGAAGTACTGAAATCCATGGGGCAGCAAGCGGTTCAACCGGCTGCAGCCGCTGCACCAGCCGGCTTGTGCCCGGACCGCGACTATCCGCTGGCAGCCAAGCGCCCTGAACTTCTAAAAACACCTTCCGGCAAGGGGTTAGCCGATATAACCCTGGAAAAGGTAATCAAGGGTGATGTCAAATCAGAAGATGTGCGCATTACTCCTGAAACGCTCCGGCTGCAGGCCCAAATTGCCGATGGGGTAGGACGGAATCAGTTCGCCGGCAATCTGCGCCGGGCTGCCGAGCTGACAGCCATTCCAGACAATCGCGTTTTGGAAATATACAATGCGCTGCGGCCGTATCGCTCAACCAAACCAGAGCTTCTGGCAATTGCCGATGAGCTGGAGCAGCAGTACAATGCGAAAATCAATGCAGATTTTGTGAGAGAGGCTGCAGGTGTTTATGAACGCCGCAACAGACTTAGAACGGAATAGGTGGGAGTCATATGCCAATTATTGCCGGAGTGGATATCGGTAATTCTACAACCGAAGTTTGTTTGGCCCGGAGCACCCGTGGTCAGACAACCGAATACCTGGCCAGCAGTATTGTAAAGACCACCGGCATCAAGGGAACAACTGCTAATGTTCCGGGCATTATCGCTGCTTTAACCGAAGCTCTTGGCAAAGTGGCTTTGCGTATGAGCGATTTGTCAGAAATAAGGATAAATGAAGCAACACCGGTGATCGGTGATTTGGCAATGGAAACAATTACGGAAACCATTATTACCGAGTCAACGATGATTGGCCACAACCCGTCTACGCCGGGAGGCGTAGGGCTTGGCGTCGGTGTAACCGTTGCCTTGCACGAATTGGGGAGCATTGCCGGTGGTACCGATGTAATTGTTATAATTGAGCAGGGCATTGATTTTGAAGATGCGGCCTATGCCATTAATGCTGCCGCAGAACGGGGTATTCAAGTACAGGGGGCTATCGTCAGGCAGGATGATGCCGTACTGATTGGCAATCGTCTGATGCGCAGAATCCCCCTGATTGATGAAGTAACCTATATTGAAAAAGTGCCTGTCGGCATGCTGGCAGCAGTCGAAGTAGCCCAGGCGGGGCAAACCATTCAGACATTGTCCAATCCCTATGGCATTGCTACTGTATTTCAATTAACGCCGGAAGAAACCAAAATGGTTGTACCGATTGCCCGGGCGCTGATTGGTAACCGTTCGGCAGTTGTTGTCCGTACTCCGGAAGGTGATGTAAAAGCCCGGTCCATACCGGCCGGTTTTATTACGGTCACCGGACAAAAAGGCAAGCATGATGTTGATGTGGAAGCCGGAGCAGCTAAGATTATGGAAGCAGTGGAACGCGTTCAGCCGGTTAGCGATGTCCAGGGGGAAGCGGGAACGAATGCCGGCGGCATGCTCGAAAGAGTAAGGCAGGTAATGGGAGAGCTTACTGGCCAGCCGGCAGCGGAAATGAAAATCCAGGATGTTTTGGCAGTAGATACTTTTGTTCCGCAAAAGGTGCAAGGCGGCTTAGCGGGAGAGTTTGCACTGGAAAATGCGGTTGCTTTAGCGGCGATGGTAAAAACCAGCCGGCTTCCCATGCAGCAGATTGCCACTCAATTGACAGCCGAACTAGGGGTCAAGGTAATCATTGCCGGTGTGGAAGCAAATATGGCAATTCGCGGAGCGCTAACCACGCCGGGAACCGACAAACCACTGGCTATTTTGGATATGGGCGGAGGCTCGACTGACGCTGCCATTATTACGCGCGATGAGCGGGTATTGTCCATCCATTTGGGCGGAGCCGGTGATATGGTTACCATGCTGATCAATTCCGAACTTGGGCTGGAGGATTTTGATCTGGCCGAGGACATTAAAAAATACCCTCTTGCCAAGGTGGAGAGTCTTTACCATGTCAGACTGGAAGACGGAACAGTCAGGTTTTATGATCAGCATCTAGAGCCTCATGTCTTTGCCAGGGTGGTTATCTTAAAAGAAGGCTATATGGTGCCCATTCCCTTTGCTCATCCGTTGGATAAAATAAGGCATGTCCGCAGGGAAGCAAAAAAACGGGTGTTTGTCACTAATGCACTGCGTTCACTTGCCCGGGTAGCGCCTACCGGCAATATCCGCCATATTGAATTCGTTGTGCTGGTCGGTGGTTCAGCCATGGACTTTGAGGTTGCTGATATGGTTACTGATGCCTTGGCTGAATATGGAATCGTCTGCGGCAGGGGAAACATTCGCGGTACGGAAGGGCCCCGTAATGCAGTTGCGACCGGGCTGGTATTATCCTACCAGGATGGAGAGGCGTGATACTATGCAGGCAAGTCAAGCGGTAACGAAACCAAGTATTGCCTTATGTGTCCATGTACATGAAGGCTGTGAGCAAAAAATTAGGGAAATTCAGGCCGGCATTGAAGAGGAAGGTGTTCCCTATACGGTGGTACCGGATGAGGAACAGGATCGCATGATTCTTGCCTATAAGGGAGCTGGAATGTCTCAATTGGGGGTAGGGATTGGCATCACTTCCACTGGGCTGTGCATTCATCATCATAAGCTCCCGGCTGATCAGCCCTTGTTTGTAACTGCCGGAGCATCGAACAGCAAGGAGTGGCGGCGGTTTGGTTACAATGCGGCACGGCTGATCAAAGGGATTCCCTTCAAAAATGAAGAACTGCCGGCTGTGGTAAGCAAAGAGCCGGACTTAACTCAGATGATCCGTGAAATTATTTTGAAGGTAATGAAAGAAACTGCTCAGACCATGGGGAGGTGAAGACATGGTCAAAAACGCTGTAGGCTTATTGGAAGTAGTAGGATTGGCAGCGGCTGTGGAAGCTGCTGATGCAGCAGTGAAAGCCGCAAATATTACATTACTCGGCTATGAGCTGACAAAGGGCGGCGGCATGGTTGTTGTAAAAATGAGCGGTGATGTGGGTGCTGTCAAGGCTGCGGTTGATGCCGCTGCGTCGGCGGCTGCCAGGGTTAACCGGGTAGTGGCAACTCATGTTATTCCACGCCCTCATTATGAGGTGGAGGCCCTGATCGTTACTAAAGAAACAGTCGGACCTGCCAAGAAGAGTGCTGCATTGGCTGTGGATACAGCAGATAAACCGGAGGAGCCTGTTTTAGTTGAGTCTCCGGTGCAGACGGCAGAAGAGCCGGTCGATAATGGCCAGAGCGAAAAAGCTGAGGAAAGCAAAAAATGGAGTTATACGTGTAATCTTTGTGGTGATCCTGCCTGCCAGCGCAGAAAAGGAGAATCCAAACTGACCTGCCTGCATTACGACAAAAATAACAAGGAGGATGAATAATATGCGTGGAGAGGCTTTAGGAATGGTAGAGACAAAAGGGTTAGTAGGTGCAATTGAAGCTGCTGATGCGATGGTAAAAGCAGCCAATGTTATCCTGGTGGGCTATGAGAAAATCGGTTCCGGGTTGGTAACCGTTATGGTTCGCGGAGACGTAGGTGCAGTTAAGGCTGCTACCGACAGCGGTGCAGCTGCAGCTCAGCGGGTTGGCGAATTGATGTCTGTGCACGTTATCCCCAGACCTCATGTGGACATAGAAAAAATTCTTCCCAAGCTCGATGCATAAAAAAAGTTAAAAAACTAAGGCAACAGAGGTGAGATGATGGAGCGGGAAATGATCGATGAAATCGTTAAAAAGGTATTGCTGGCAATCGGTACTAAGACGACCGTCAGCACAATACCGGCCATTCCTGTCGGTATCTCCAACCGCCATATTCACCTCTCTGCCAGTCACCTGGAAACACTATTCGGCACTGGTTACGCATTGACTCATGACAAAGATCTGAAACAGGTCGGAGAATTCGCAGCTAAGGAGACTGTGACCTTAGTAGGTCCTAAAGGAGTGATTCGTGCGGTCCGGGTATTAGGGCCGGTACGCAGCTTTACCCAGATCGAATTATCCCGCACGGATGGATTTAGCCTGGGGATTGTGCCGCCTGTGCGGGACTCCGGGGATATAGAAGGCTCAGCAGGTATTGTTGTGGTTGGACCTGCCGGTGCGGTAACGCTTAAACAGGGCGTTATTTGTGCGGCCCGGCACATCCATATGGAGGAAGCTGATGCCGAAAAGCTTGGTGTTGCCGATAAAGACCGGGTGACGGTAGAATTTGGCGGTATACGGGGCGGGACGTTTCATAATGTCCTGGTACGGACCGGAGCAGATTTCCGGTTGGAATTTCATATTGACACCGATGAAGCCAATGCTGTAGGACTGAAAAACGGTGATACCGTTACCTTGCGGCAAGGTGGGGAGGTGGATGGTGGGCAGCGGACAAAGCTTGAGACCTGCGATATCACCGTTGTGTCGGCAAGTCAGTCAGCGCCAGAAACGCACAGCTGCGTGAAGTGGAAAGGAAATACGAAGGCTGTACCGGCAGCAGCAAAGACCGTTATTGACGCACAGGCCGTTATGTCAGCAGCAAAGAACGGTACTAAAACCCTTATTATTCCTAAAGGCGGCATCATCACTCCCTTGGCACGTGATGTTGCCAGAGATTGCAACATGGAGCTCATATCTGGCGATTGCTGATGCAAGGTAAAGAAAGGATGCATTCGTATGTGGGTAGGAATGGTAATAGGCACATTGGTTGCCACACCGAAAGATGATAGCTTGACAGGCAGTAAACTGCTCATTGTACGGCCTATTGAGCTCTGCGCCAATACAAAACGTACACCGGTGGTTGCTGTTGATACCATCGGAGCAGGGACGGGCGAAACAGTGCTTGTTGTGGAAGGCAGCTCTGCCCGTCATGTAGTCGGTAAGCCCCAGGCTGCTGTAGATGCGGCGATAGTCGGGATCATTGACAGCATTGAAATCAATAAAGACTTACTGGGGGAGTAACGGATCATGAAAGTATATACCAAAACAGGTGATGACGGACAAACCAGCTTGCTGAGTAAGCAACGGGTCGGCAAAGACCATATCCGGGTCCATGCCTATGGTACGGTGGACGAAGCGAACGCCGCTATGGGTCTGGCAAGATCGTATATGTCGGATAAGTCCTGGGCAAGCGATATCATTTACGGGCTGCAGCGGGATTTAATACAATTGAATGCCGACCTGGCTACCGAAGGGGCTGTAGAAGGCAATTTACCGAGGATTACGGACGGGCATGTGAAAAAGCTGGAGGAGACGATTGACTTACTCGATGAAAGGCGTATTCCACAGGCTTATTTTATTACACCGGGAGCAACCACCTCTAGCTCAGCACTGGACTTGGCCCGCACAATTGTACGCCGCGCTGAACGGTTTGTTGTAGAGATCAGCCGAACGGCCATCGTACCCAAAAGTGTGGCCTTATACTTAAACCGTTTGTCGGATTTATTATTTGTACTGGCGCGGTGTGTTGAGCAGCAAGATCTGATTGCGGCAGTTACGAATGGTGTGGTGGAAGAACTGCGCGGCAACAAACAGGAAAGAACAGAAAAAATACTTGATAAGGCCAAAAAAGTGATTGCTGCAGCCGAACAAAAAGCGCTGGAGCTTGGTGTTCCTATGGTAATTGCAGTGGTTGATGATGGTGGCAATCTCATTGCCCAACATCGCATGGACCATGCCTTGCTGGCAAGTATTTCTCTTGCGCTGGACAAAGCATATACGGCGGTAGCCCTTAAGACATCTACCGAGCAGGCTGCTCTGGCAGTAAAGCCTGGCCAGGAACTGTATGGCCTGAATACTGCCAATAACGGACGCTTTATCGTATTTGGCGGCGGTATTCCGATTTTTGCAGATGGCAAAATTGCCGCGGCGATCGGTGTAAGCGGCGGTACGGTGGAAGAAGATAGTATTGTAGCCAAAGCTGGTTTGGCCGCATGGTAATAACGGTTAAACCGGAGGGAGGAACAGATCATGCTTGATCAACAATTAATAGCGCAAATTACATCAAAAATTATTGCGAGAATGCAGGAACAGGGTACAGACGACACGTATGGCAGCGGAATTTTTGCCACCATCGACGAGGCAGTTTCTGCGGCGCGTATTGCTCATAAGCAATTAAAAATGTTGTCACTTGAAAAACGGGAAGAGTTAATTGGGGCTATGCGCCAGACCATTTGCGAACATGCTGCCGAGTTGGCTGAGATGGCTGTTCACGAATCAGGGATGGGACGCATGGCGGATAAAACAGTGAAAAATAAGCTGGCAGCACAAAAGACTCCCGGCACCGAAGACCTTCGTACAGAAGCCTGGACAGGAGACCGGGGGTTAACGCTTCTAGAAATGGCTCCTTATGGTGTAATTGGTTCGATTACACCCACCACTAATCCGTCGGAAACGGTTATTTGTAATGGAATAGGGATGATTGCTGCAGGCAATGCCGTAGTTTTCAGTCCCCATCCGACAGCTAAAAATACTTCTCTTAGGACAATCAGGCTGCTTAATGAGGCAATTGTTAAAGCAGGAGGCCCCCAAAATCTGCTGACTGCGATTGCACAGCCTTCTATTGAAGCGACCAATGCCATGATGAATCACAGCGGAATCAATATGCTTGTTGCCACCGGAGGGCCGGCAGTTGTAAAGGCTGTTATGTCCTGCGGAAAAAAAGCAATTGGTGCCGGTGCAGGCAATCCACCCGCTGTCGTTGACGAAACGGCAGATATTGAGAAAGCGGCTAGAGATATAATTGCGGGCTGCTCGTTTGATAATAATCTTCCTTGTATCGCCGAAAAGGAAGTCATAGCTGTGGGCCGTATTGCTGATCAGTTGATCAGTTATATGCAAAAATATGGCGCCTATCTCTTATCACCGGAGGAAGTTAAGCGGCTGATACCTGTTATTCTGACAGAGAAAGTAGAGCAAATGGCCGCAGGCTGCACGGAAAAGCCGAAAAAATCGTATGGTATTAATAAAGATTACGTTGGCAAGGATGCTCAATACATATTAAGCAAAATTGGTGTTGCAGTGCCTGACAGCGTACGTGTCGCTCTCTGTGAAACGGAGGCCGATCATCCCTTTGTGATTGAAGAATTGATGATGCCCGTACTGCCTGTGGTTCAAGTGAAAGATATTGACGCTGCTATTGAATTAGCGGTAAAGGTAGAACATGGTAACCGGCATACAGCCATTATGCATTCTAAGAATGTAGATCATCTTACCCGTTTTGCCAAAGCAGTGGAAACGACCATATTTGTAAAAAACGCCCCGTCTTTTGCCGGTATCGGAGTTGGCGGCGAAGGTTTTACCACCTTTACAATTGCCGGGCCGACCGGAGAAGGATTAACTTCTCCCCGGAGTTTTACCCGGCAGCGCCGGTGCGTGCTTGTTGATGCATTTTCCATCGTTTAGTGGCTACAGGAAGGAAGCAGGTGGGACGATGAGAGAGGAAATTATTGCTGCCGTTAAGGCAGCTGGAGTGGTGGGAGCCGGTGGAGCCGGTTTCCCCACCCATTTAAAGATCAATGCCGCTGTCGATGTCGTTATTGCAAACGGGGCGGAATGTGAGCCGCTGCTGCGAGCACATCAGCATATTATGGCAGCTGAAAGCACCAAGGTGATTATCGGCTTAAAAACAGTTATGCTGGTTACCGGTGCCAGACGCGGTTACATTGGCTTAAAGCGTAAGTATGAGGCCGCTGTGCAGAGTATTTCCACTGTTCTTGAGCAAATGGGTGAAAAAGAAATTGAGCTGTTTTATCTTCCCGATTTCTATCCCGCCGGTGATGAGCAGGTGCTAGTTCATGAAATTACAGGGCGCATAGTGCCGGAAGGCGGGATACCGCTCAATGTGGGAGTAGTAGTAACCAACGTGGAGACACTTGTTAATATTACCCAGGCGCTGGAAGGAAAGCCGGTTATTGAAAAATATGTTACCATTACCGGTGCCGTCCGCAGGCCGATGACAGTTAAAGTGCCTGTTGGTTTATCGATTGGCGAAGTGATTGCTGTAGCCGGAGGGGCTTATATTGGTGAATATGCCGTGATAGACGGCGGACCGATGATGGGCAGATTAACTACACCCGATGCACCTGTTACTAAAACAACAGGTGGTATAATCGTACTGCCTACAGATCACTCCTTAGTTACGGAAAAAAGTATGCCGTGGAATATCATTGCTAACCGGGCCAAGGCAGTATGCTGTAACTGTATGGCCTGTACTGATGCCTGTCCCCGCCATCTCCTGGGTCACAGCTTGCAGCCTCATCGCATTATGCAGGCAATCGGCAGAGGACAATTGAAAGAGACAGAGGTGCTGACCAAAGCTTTCTTATGTTCAGAATGCGGTGCCTGTGACACATTTGGCTGTACGATGGGATTATCTCCCCGGCGGGTCAATGCCGAACTAAAGCGTCAGTTATCCAAAGCAGGTATTCGTAACCCCCATCATGCGGTACCTGCTGCCGTTTCAGGGGTACGTGAATACCGGCGCATTCCGACAAAAAGGCTGCTATACCGGCTGGGGCTTGATAGATACGACGTCAAAGCACCATTGGAGTCACCTGTATTTCCGGTATATGAAGTGCAAATTCCGATGTCTCAGCATATTGGCGCACCTGCAGGAACCGTGGTAGAGGTAGGAGGGCTTGTGCAGAAAGGCGATATAATTGGAACTATTCCCGACGGAGCCGCAGTTAGCGCAAATGTTCATGCCAGTATATCCGGCAAGATCGTGTCGGTAGGTGACGGAATTGTCATCAGGGCTATGTAAGGCAGCAGGGGGAAAAGAAAATGAAACATGCTATTGGACTACTGGAGATAAAAAATATAACAAAAGGCATTTTAGTTGCCGATGCCATGTTGAAAGCGGCAAATGTTGAATTAATTCTGGCCCAGCCCTTGTGTCCGGGAAAATATGTCGTAATGGTCAGCGGCGACGTAGGCGCGGTACAAAGCGCAGTGCGCAGCGGACTGGCAGCAGGCGGTTCAGAAAATATCGTTGATGAATTTGTGCTGCCTAATATACACCCTAGTGTTTTTCCGGCACTCTCAGGCTGCACAGAGGTTAAACAAATTAAGTCTCTCGGCATTATAGAGAGTTATTCTGTTGCGTCAGCAATTGTGGCAGCGGACAAAGCAGTCAAAGCGGCTGCCGTTGATCTTTTGGAAGTGCGATTAGCCCGGGGAATGGGTGGAAAAGCGGTCGTCTCGCTAAGTGGCGAAGTCGGTGCTGTGACCGCTGCCGTGCGAGCCGGCGGAGGAGCAATAGAGGACAGCGGGTTTTTGGTTGATCAACTGGTTATTGCAGCTCCCCATCGGGGACTGCATGCATCATTGTTCTAAAAGGTAATCAGATGAAAGGGAGAGATGAATCGTGTTTGCTTTCAATGAGTTAGCGGCAGCCTTCGGCGGCGGTGTATTTGCCGCAGCAGTTGGCGGACTTCCTGCCTTTATCATGTGCGGCATTCTCGTCTTAATCAATAATCCGGAGATGGCCTTTGGTCCTTATTTTGGTCCCCATATTTCTTTTGCTGCCGGTGTAGCGGCAGCAGCCTACGCAGGTAAGAAGGATATTGTGGCGGGGAATGATATTTTGACTCCCTTAATAAAGTTTAATAACGGACCTGTACTTCTAATTGGCGGAATATTCGGTGCCGGTGGACTTATCATGCAAAAATTACTTGCCGGTGCCGCTGTTCCAACAGATACGGTTGCTTTAACAGTTGGAATATCAGGAATTATTGCCAGACTCGTTTTTGGCAATGGGAAATTGTTTGGATCGTATACACTGCCTGATAAGAATTCAGCGGCAGCACTTCTCGTGCTGGGGCTGGGGGTAGGCTTAATTTCAGCTTACGCGACGATTGTCACAAAGAATGTTATTCTTGGCTTTGGCATAGCGGCAACAAGCCTGATTTTAGTTCAATTTATGGGAGTTGGCCCTGTTACACATCATCTCGCTCTGCCGGCGGCAGTTGCTGCAGCAGCAACCGGCAATCTGTGGCTTGGTGCGTTATTTGGTATATTAGGAGCCTTTCTTGGTGATTTTGTTGGTAAGACCTTTAACAGCGGCAACACACATGTTGATCCTCCGGCCATTACGATCGCAACACTAACTACAATTGTACTTGTTTTCTTAAGTTGAACCGGATAGCCGTTATAAAACAGCAAAACGCTTAGCTATTTATAGATAGTTAGGCGTCTTTTCGTTAAAAGGAACGGTTTCTTTGTACCGAGATGTTTTAAAAAACGTATTGCCTGTGATATGAAGTTCGTATTTCGCAGCAGAATGCTAATGATAGTAGACTGGGGGAAAGAGGGTTTTAGGGGAAGTAAAAAATCTTATTTGAAATAATCCTGTATAATGTATACAATGTACATTATACAGGATTATTTCAATATTTTGATTGGGAGTGTGGTTTATGCGTACAGAACACGACTTTTTGGGAGAAATGAACTTGCCGGATGACGCATACTATGGAGTTCAAACAAAACGTGCTGTCCATAATTTTTCGATTACCGGTCATAAGATAAACCGGGATTTTATTATTGCCTTAGCTATTATTAAAAAGGCGGCAGCCAAGGCGAATGTCAAGACAGGACAATTACCACTCGATGTCGGCACAGCAGTTGTCCAATCATCCGAAGAGATTATTAATGGAAAATGGCATGAACAGTTTGTCGCTGATAGTATACAGGGCGGTGCAGGGACTTCTATAAACATGAATGTCAATGAAGTAATAGCTAATCTTGCAATAGAAAAGCTTGGTGGTAAGAAGGGCGCTTACGAAATTGTGTCACCCAATAACCATGTAAATATGTCTCAGTCAACTAATGATGTTATTCCCACGGCGATCCGTATTGCCACTATTGGAAAAGCTAATCATCTAATTAAGGAAATCGTTAATTTAGGAGATTCTTTATCCTGTAAGGCAGAGGAATTCTCCCGTGTATTAAAAATGGGCCGGACCCACCTTCAAGATGCTGTTCCCATTACGCTGGGACAGGAATTTAATGCGTATGCGAGCGTTGTTAACAGGGCTGCTAAACGGGTAAAAGCGGCTATGGCTAAGTTATACTGCATCAATATGGGAGCGACAGCAGTAGGGACCGGATTAAATGCCGAGCCCGAATATGTCCAGGAAGTAGTCCGGCAAATTGGGATACTGACAGGTGAGAATTTTGTGTCGTCACCAAATCTGGTTGATGCTACGCAGAATACGGACGATTTGGCCGAATTTTCCAGCGCTCTTAAAGTCAGTGCACTGGCATTATCAAAAATAGCTAATGATTTACGGTTAATGGCATCAGGCCCTAAATGCGGGTTCAATGAGATTTTGCTTCCGGCTATGCAGCCAGGCTCATCTATTATGCCAGGTAAAATTAATCCAGTAATACCCGAAGTGGTTAATCAGGTTGCTTTCCAGGTTTGTGGCAATGATTTAACTATCAGCTTAGCTGTTGAAGCTGGCCAATTTGAACTAAATGTCATGGAGCCAGTGATTGCTTATAATCTTTTTAATTCTATTGAATTCTTGACTAATGCAATCCGTGCGCTGAATTATAATTGTATTACTAACATTAGAGCTAATCTAGAACGATGTCAGGAAATGGTCGATAATAGTATCGGCGTTATTACCGCGATCTCACCTCATATTGGGTATGAGAAGGCGTGTGCTATCTCTCGTGAGTCCTTAGCAAGTGGTATACCGGTGAAGGAGATTATTATTGCTCAGAACTTGGTTCCAGCCGAACGGCTAGAAGTTATTTTATCGCCGGAAGAAATGACTAAGCCGGGTATTGCAGGAAAAGAATTTCTTTTGCTTGATCTTAAAGAACGTGGGGAAAAGGCAGTATAATAAATAGCTAAAATCTAATCTGTATATACTGCTGTTATCTTATCTTGGGAAGGTTTTTCTGAGTGAAAACCATATTCTTGGAGAAGCTATGCTATAATAGAAGCAGAACAAGTCCCAATGGGGGTAGGAGGCTTTATGGAAGAAATAATGAATGCCGTTACACACGGTGTAGGTGCAATTTTTGCCTTAGCCGGTCTTATTACACTGGTCGTATCATCTTATCTTCATGGTACGGTATGGCACATTGTCAGTTTCAGTATATATGGCACTTCGCTGGTTCTGTTATACTTGGCTTCTACGCTGTATCACAGCTTTACAAGCGAAAGGCTCAAACATATTTTTAAAATCTTTGATCATGCGGCGATTTATCTGTTGATTGCCGGCACCTATACGCCGTTTACACTGGTGTTACTCCATGGAACTCTAGGCTGGACCGTTTTTGGTGTAGTTTGGAGTCTGGCGTGTATCGGGGTTATATTAAAAGTTTTTTTTGTAAAGCGTTTTAATTTGCTGTCAACATTATGCTACATTGCCATGGGATGGTTTATCGTCGTGTTTATTAAGCCCCTTGCAGCAGCTTTGCCAACTGCCGGACTATACTGGCTGATTGCCGGCGGACTCTTCTACACAGTGGGAGCTATATTCTATCTCTGGCGAAAACTTCCCTATAACCATATGGTTTGGCACCTGTTTGTAATTGCCGGAAGCGCTGCCCATTTTATAACGGTGTTTTATTATGTCCTGCCTGTACCTGTTGCAGGTTCATAGACAGCAAACAAAAAAGGAGATGTCTCAAATAAGGTTTAAGACCTTATTCTGAGACATCTCTTTTTATTTATACAAAGCCTTATCGAGCTGGCTGATAAACGGGGAGATTTTTCCCTGATAAAAAAGGTTTAAGCGATGGAGCGCTCTTGTGCAGATAGTATAGAGGATATGCCGTTCTTCTGTGCGGTTATAATTGCTTTCATCAACATTAATAACCAAAACAGCGTCAAATTCCAGGCCTTTGGCAAGATAAGAGGGCATAATAACAATTCCGCGCGGGAATTGATCATCTTCACTGGTTACCAGCTGCAAATGTCTAATGTGGTCTTTCAGCTCAGCAAAAAGCATTTCTGACTCAGCGGTGCTTTTGCAAATAATTCCGATAGAATTCCAGCCATCTGCTATATGTTGCCGGATTGTTTTAAGCAGCATTTCTGACGATTCTTCAGGAGTTTCAGCAAAACATACAGTTGGTAAAGGACCTGGCCGGTTGATGGGTTCCACTTCGGTCTTATAAGGCAGTAAAGATTGGCAAAAGTCTTGAATCTGCTTTGTGGACCGGTAACTGCGGGTAAGACGGACCATGAACTGCTTTTCTATATTGATAATAGTACTGGCTGTATTAAAAGGCGCTGTATGTAAAAAAGGATGGAGTGTTTGTGCGGGGTCGCCAACAACTGTCCAGGAAGAATTAGGAAATAAATTTACCATTATTTTATATTGCAGCGAGGTATAGTCTTGAGCCTCATCAATTACCAAATGCTTAATATCCGGTTTGGCTGCAAAACCTTGTAGAATACCTTGGAAATAGAGAAAGGGAGGAATATCCTCATAAGGCAGGATACCTTGATTCATAAAGGCCAGGCTTTGCTTACGAATAGCATGCCACTTTGCAGGCAGCTTATTAGCCAAAAATTGAATAAGCCGGCTGTTTTTAGAATATAGGCGGCGATATTCCTCGAGAGGATTAAGGCTGGTGAGACGGTCAACTTTATCAATTAGTGGTTGAAGCTGCTGCCTGGCTTGAATTCTGGCCATCGCTTTAATCACCTTTTCATTTACTTCTTCGTCGCCTGCAATTAGTGCGGCCTCTTTCTCTTCACGCAGTGCATGGACGAAAGGACGCATGCGAATCTGAATTAGTTCGCGAATTTTCTCAAGCCTGATTGTAACAGGCATAGTAGAGTAACTGTCCAAGAAATAATGTTTCCAGTCATTTTGCGTAAAAATAATTTCACCTTGAATTTCAATATCGGGATACTCATTAACCAGGCTGGTTTGAATCCAGTTTAAATACTCCTGTAAAGCCTGATCAAAAATACCGGAGGACTTAAAGCGGATACCGGCAGAGCGGATTTGCGATGCTTCATCATCGGAACTTGCAAAAATATGCTCTAAATGCGCGGAGCGAGTTTCAAACTGTAAGGAGAGGTTTGCTGCTGATTGAGACACATAATCCTGAAAAGTCATTTGAGGAACATTTTCCTCTCCCAGTTCAGGCAAAACATTTGATACATAATCGCTGAACAGATGGTTGGGCGAAAGAATTAGAATGTTTTTAGAAGTGATTTTATCCCTGTCCCGATAAAGCAGAAAGGCTATACGGTGCAAAGCAACAGACGTCTTACCACTGCCAGCTGGCCCTTCCACAAAGAGAGCACGATGCGTTTCGTCACGAACGATCTGGTTTTGCTCACGCTGAATACTATTAACGATGGTATGCATTTTATCGTCAGCGCTTTTACCTAAAATTTCCTGCAAAACTTCATCATCTATTTTCCAGTCGGCATTAAACATATATTCCATGTGACGGTTGGTAATTTTATATTGCCGTTTTAGCGTAATAGATCCATTGATAATTCCGGCAGGGCAATTATACCAGGCTTTTCCCAGACCAAAATCATAGAACATGCCTGAAACAGGCGCCCGCCAGTCATAAACGAGAAATTCTCCTGTTTCTTTATGCGTAAGAGTAGAAATTCCTATGTAAATCTGTTCAGTTTGCTCCTGATAACCGGGAGTTTCTTCAATAAAATCAATTCGCCCGAAATAAGGGGAATTAATCATTTTTCTAAGCTTTTGGGCAGTTCCATGGGTAACTGCAGTAAGCGCGCGCTGGCGGTCAACAGTTTCGACTAGTTGCGCTTCATCGACAGCATTGCTGCCGCCATAATCCCAGTAGCTCTGCAAAGAAGCTCTAAGTTCGGCCTCCTGGGTGTAGCAATCTTTGTCACTTATCAGAAGTTGTTTTTCTATTTCTTCAAGCGTCATATCAAGTCGCCGTAATTCGGCTTGCCGTTCTTGATCGTTCATGATAGGGCCTCCGATTTTACAGAATGGAAGGAAACGAAGTTGACAAGGGGCTGATTCTCGCTGTATAATTACTTTGGATTATTATGAATGAAATCAAAATATGCAGACTTATATACTAGCAGGATTTCTAGTAAAATACAATGATCATAGATGCTTATATTCTGCCCAGAACAGCAGTACCGGCAAGTAATGCTCTTTATTGCTTATTCTTTCATCATTTCTAGTGAATATTCAATAACAACCCTGCGGTTTGCCGCAGGGTTTCTCTATTGCCAAAAAAGAAAGCAGGCAGGATTATACCTGCCTGTTTCAGCTCTGGATTATCGAATATAATTAATCCGGTTCGGTTTTCGGGCGGGTGTATTAACGGTATTAACTTTTTTATAGCCAAGAGCTACGGAGCAAATTGGTCTATAACCAGCGGGAATCCCTAATTCCTGCATATATTTTTTAGCATCAGGATGTTGAAAGAGGAAGAGGATTAAGTTCACCCAGCACGAGCCCAGACCGATGGATTCTGCAGCAAGCAGCATATTTTGATTAGCTGCGGCGCAGTCTGATTCAATTGAGGTAGCGTCTTCTTTGCCGGATACAAGAATTACTGTAGGCGCTCCATAAAAAATATGTAGTTTTTCATTATGGGCCATTGCGCGGATATGCTCATTATCAAAGGTCTTAGCAGTTTCCTTTGCATGTTCATTCAGCCAGTTGAGCAATTCTTTATTTTGAATTACAGTAAAGTGCCAGGCTTGTTGGTTTATCGCACTTGGGGCATACAAGCCAGCCTCTAAAACGCTTTGAAGTTCGTCCTCCTTTATTTGCTCATCAGTAAAGCTGCGAGTACTGCGCCGGGTTATTATGGTATGAATAGTATCATTAGCAATCATGCAATCAGGCCTCCTAATCATCTCTTTCTATTATATACGCAGGCAGGTGAGGATATCCTGCAAAAGTAATTCTCAATTGACCAGCTTCCCGTGGATGGTATTGTACAATAGGGTTAGCAGGAAACTGCAGTAGGAGAAAAAGTTGTGGACATTAAAGTAAAATTGGCTTATATAATTATTGATCTTGTTTTGCCGTTAGTGCTGGGGTATCTGTGCAAGTATCACAATAGAAGCTATGAAGGCTTTTTTCAAAAAATGATTGACAGTAACATCTGTATCATCTATCCGGTCTTATCGGTTTTGACCTTTTGGGTGCTTTCTTTGCACTATGAACTAATTTGGTTTCCTGTATTCGGTATCTTACTCAGTCTCATTCCCGGGGCAATCGCTTATTTGCGGGTCAAGAGTAAGTATACCGACGAACTGGACAAAGGAACCTATATTATTTGTGCCATGCTGTCTAACGTAGGTACGCTTGGGGGATTATGCGCTTTTATCCTGTATGGTGAAACCGGATTTGCATACACCCAATTAGTCGTATTGCTGCAGACGGTGATTACCTTTATGTTTTGCTTTCCTTTAGCACACTATTATTACCAGAAGAGCGTTCAACAATGTCAGGAAAGGCAATCTCTTGCGGCAATGTTTTTAAATCGTACCCAACTGCCGGTTGTTGGGATGGCAATAGGTCTGCTGCTTAGTTTCGCCGATATTCCCCGTCCTGAGCTGGCAGGACAATTAGTTGATCCTCTGGTGCACCTCGGTGCATGGACAGCTTTGCTGCCTATAGGCTATTCTATTGACTTTTGCCAAATGCGGACCTGCTATACAGGAATCTTAGATCTTATTCCGATTAAATTTATCGTTACTCCGATTATATCTTACTTATTAGCAATGCTTGTTTTTACTGATGAAATAGCACGCAATACCATTCTGATACTGGCCTGTATGCCAACTGCCATTAATGCTGTGGTAGCTGCAAAGATTCATCATCTTAATTTGAATATTGCCATGGCTGCTTTTGTACTTACGACAGTGGTATTTCTGCTAGTGGAGTTTCCCTTGTTGTTTTTGTGGCTTCATTTGCAATAAAAGGGGCAAAACGCTTTTTTGTATGTACCAGCAAAGAGATGAGTGAAAAAGCCCGGCTTTCTACTTTTGTCATCGAAACAAAAGTAGGCAAAAATTTTAGGCCTGTCTTCCAATAGCCTTGGCAACTTGTCGGCTTACTAAAATTCGTAAACTCGCTATCGCTCAAACAGTACGAATTTCTTAACGTAAGCCGGCAAGTTGCCATCCTTCGGACCGGCTATTTCCAGAAGGGCCGAAAAAATGAGGAATAGATACGAAGGAATTAGAACAACAAAAATAGGGACTGCCTCATTCGTTAGTGAGGCAGTCCGTTTACTTTTTCATAACTTGGCCTCAAGCGGGAGATACTTTTTTAATGAGTATTCTTTTACCGGGAGGTTTCACCTTGGAGAAAAACGATAAAGGATTGTCAGCCTGGCAATTGACAATGATGGCTTTAGGAACAGTTATCGGCGGCTCCTTTTTTCTTGGATCAGCAGTTGCTATTCAGGCAGCAGGTCCTGCAATCCTGATTTCCTATTTGCTGGCAGGCGCTTTGGTTTATGTTATTCTCTTTGCCCTGTCAGAAATGACAGTCGCCGATCCTGCTCCCGGTTCATTCCGCACATTTGCGCAAAAAGCGTATGGGCCTGGACTGGGATTTGTAGTAGGGTGGGTATATTGGAGCGGCATGGTACTTGCCATGTCCAGTGAAGCTGCTGCAGTATCCATTATCCTGCAAAAATGGTTTCCAGCATTGTCGGTACCCTTATTGGGAGCTTCCGTAATTATTGGCGTGACTTTTCTAAATTTGCTTGGTGCTGATAAGTTAAGCAAGCTAGAAAGCGGGCTGGCGGCTGTAAAGCTGCTGGCGATTGTCGGCTTTGTTGTGGTAGGTGTCGCTTTAATCAGCGGCGTTTTTAATGGTACAGGGCAGCGTGTGGGTGCAGGGGCATTGTTAGCAGAACCCTGGTTTCCCCAGGGAATAGCAGGTATTGCCGGAAGTATGTTAATTGTTATGTTTGCCTATGCGGGATTTGAAATTATTGGCCTGGCAGCTTCGGAGACTGCTAATCCTGCCGAAACGGTTCCTAAAGCAATTTCCTATACGATTGCAGGATTGGCAGGTCTGTATATTACTGCAGTACTTATTTTATTGCCGCTTATTCCAACTGCTGCTTTAAGTACCACTGAAAGTCCGTTGGTCTTGGCTTTGGACCAGTGGAATCTTGGCTGGGCAGGTACGGCTATGAATATTGTTTTAGTGACTGCTATTCTTTCCACTATGCTTGCCGCCATGTTTGGTCTGGGCCGGATGATCCGTTCGCTGGCCGAGGAGGGACATGCGCCTGACTGGGTGAAGGATTCGGGTGATATACCACGCAAGGGAATTCTGTTTTCAGGGGCTGCCATGTTGACGGCGCTGGGAATGGGTTTCTTTCTTCCTCAGCAGGTCTATCTTTTTCTTGTCAGCTCAGGTGGGTTTTCCCTGCTTTTTGCCTATGTAGTTATTCTAGCCTCTCATTATAAGTTTCGTAAGGAACATGGCTGCTCACCTGATGGCAAGTGCCAGCTTCCCGGCTACCCCTATACTTCGTGGCTGGCTTTGGCAAGCTGCATATTAATCATTGCCAGTATGCCTCTTATTCCGGGGCAGGGAGCGGGTCTTGCGGCTGGAATGGGTTTAGTTCTTCTGTTCTCAGGAATTTATATTGGTCAAAAGTTCTATCATAAAAGAGCAGCAAGTGCACTCGGAGTTGCCGGGGAGCAGCTTCAATTTGAAACCGCTGAGGAACTGGCGCCTGATCAGTCTAAAATTGAACAAAAAAAGAATATTCACGAACAAGAATAAAAAGCGTTGCCTTGCAGAAAGCAGGGCAACGCTTTTATATTTAGCTTCTTGTACGGGCCATTAGACGGGACATTTTATCTGCAAAACCAATTGGATCTTCTGGCGGCAGACCTTCAATCAGCATGGCCTGAACATAAAGCAAATCGCAATAATCCTGGAAGGCTTCCGAATCAGGAGCAGTTTGATATAGATTCTTAAGTGCAGCAAATACTTCGTGATCAGGATTAAGTTCAAGAATACGTTTCGCTTTGAACATAGTCTTGTTCATTTCGGCCAGAATCTGTTCCATAGAGAGGCTGATGCCGCTATTGTCACTGACTAGGCAAACTGCGCTTGATTTTAAACGGCTGCTAATTTTAACATCAGCAATTTTACCATTCAAGTGCTCTTTTACTGCTTTAATCAATCCTTCATTTTCCTTGGCAAGAGCTTCGGTATCTTTTTTGCTTTCTTCTGTATCGATTTCGTCAAGATTCAAATCCCCGCGGCTGACGGACTGGAAATTCTTTTCTTTGTATTCCCGTAAAGCGTCAATAGCAAATTCGTCTACCTGGTCAAACAGATAAAGGACTTCAATTCCTTTTTCACGCAGCAGCTCCAGCTGAGGCAGGCGCTCTACCGAGGCCTGATCTTTGCCGGTAGCATAATAGATCGATTTTTGGTTTTCTTTCATACGCTGCAAGTACTCATCCAGGGTAGTCAGTTCTTCGGCTGAGCGGGAGGAGGAGAATAATAACAAATCTTTTAACTTTTCTCTGCTTTGGTAATCGGAATAAACACCGATTTTAATTGCCCTGCCAAATTCTTTCCAAAATTTTTCGTATTTTGGGCGGTCTTTGCTTAATAGGCCAGTCAATGCCTTGAGGACATTCTTTTCCAAATTCTTGCCGATTAGTTTTAGCTGACTGCTGTGCTGCAGAAGCTCCCGGGAAATGTTTAAGGAAAAGTCAGGTGAATCAACTAAGCCTCGGACAAAGCGCAGGTATTCAGGCAATAAGTCCTTACAGTTGTCCATGATGAAAATTTGTTTTGAATAAAGCCGGATACCGGCAGCAGCCTCGCGATCATAGAAGTCATAAGGAGCATGAGAAGGAATAAACAAGAGTGACGTGTATTCAACAGCGCCTTCTGCTTTGTTATGAAGAATTTCCAAAGGTTCTTCCCAGTCGTGGAACAGATTTTTGTAGAAATCGTGATATTCTTCATTCGTTATGGAGGCTTTGCTCTTTGTCCACAACGGCGTCATGGAGTTTAACGTACGTAACTCTATAACTTCTTTTACCGGTGCATCTTCAATAACCTTGCCCTCTGCATCGCGTTCACGCTCTTCTATTACAAAATTCATTTTAATGGGGTAGCGGATATAGTCGGAGTATTTTTTTATTAGGGATTGAATATTGGTGGTCGTTAAGAAGTTTTGCTCCGGCTTTTCAGGGGAGTGAAACTCTGGTTTTAGGCTTAGGGTAAGCGTAGTTCCGCGCTGCGGTTTGTCAATTTCCTCAATCGTATATGTACCATCACCGGTTGATTCCCATTTAATGCCCTTCTCCTGGCCGGGAGCACGCGTCAGGAGGGTTACTTTATCAGCAACCATAAAAGCTGAATAAAAACCAACGCCGAATTGACCGATTAACTCATGATCAGCAGTTGCTTCGTTCTCTTTGAGCTTTTCAAAAAAAGCTTTGGTACCTGATTTGGCAATTGTACCAATGTTTTCAATTACCTCATCATAGGTCATGCCAATACCATTATCAGAAATCGTTAATGTGTGGCTGTTTTCATCGGGAACAATAAAAATTTCAAAATCACGGTTGTTCTCGAGTAAGTCTTGATTTGTTAATGACTCAAAGCGAATCTTATCAATTGCATCAGAGGCATTAGAGATGAGTTCCCGTAAAAATATTTCCCGGTTAGTATAAATAGAATGAACCATTAAATCCAGCAGTTGTTTGGTTTCTGCCTGAAATTCCCTGGTTTCTTTGGTAATAGCTTGTTCAGTCATGCATATTCTCCTTTTTAAGTAATTTTAAGTGAATAAGCGATTGTTAGCACTCTAGTTAAATGAGTGCTAACGTTATTTCTATCATAACGCGATATTTGTGTAAAATCAATTATTTTTCCAGCAAAATATGCAAAATTTACAGCTTATTTACTATTGACCCTGTTTCAAAAAGAAATTTTTAGTGAATTTTAACCATTCCCGGGCGGCAAAAGATAAGTAACGGTTTTTTTTACGGATAATAGCTAGTTTCCAGGGAATAACCGGATCTGTTAAGGGGATGCAGCGGAAACGCTCGCTGTCTAACCCCTTGCAGATTGTTTCCGGTAATAGGGCGATGCCAAGCTTTGCACCTACCATTTCTCCGATAAAATCCCATTGCGAGCTTTGGCAGGCAATAGCAGGCCGGAAGCCTCTGGCCTGGCATTGGTCGAGAATGTGATCATATAAAGAAAAATCCTCTTTATATAACACAAAGGGTTCCTCCTTGAGATCCGATAAGGTGAGTTCAGGCTTTTCGGCAAGTGGATGATCGCGGTACAAAACAATGCATAATGCTTCATTCACAAAAGAAAAAATTTCTAACCCATCCAGGCTTGCCGGCAGGGCGATTACACCAATGTCCAGTGTCCCCTCTTCAACACCTCTTTCGATTTGCTTTGAGCCAACCTCAATTAATTTGATTTGAATATGCGGGTAAGTTTGTCTGAAGAGGCCAATTACTTTAGGGAAAAAGCGTGCGCCCACCATGGGGGGGAGACCAATGGTGATCTCGCCACGCTGCAGGTTAAATATTTCGCTTAATTCGGAGGTGAGATCCTGAAACTCCAGAACAACATGCTGCGCTTTTTCGAAAACTGCTTTCCCGGCATCGGTTAATTCAATCTCCCGCCCAGTTCGCTCCAGGAGAGTAACATTTAATTCGTTTTCAAGAGTTTTAATTACTTTACTGATAGAGGGCTGACTGACACGCAGAGTTTGTGACGCTTTTGTAAAACTTTTTTGGCGGGCTACTTCAAGAAAGTAACTTAAATGCAATATATCCACATGAATCCTCCGATGCTAACTGCATTATAGCTTTAACGCATAGCTGTTATATATTACAAGTATTTTATTATTCCTGCCAGCCGCTGTAGACTGTTAAACATGACAGGAGTGAGGAAATATGCAATTTTTGAAAACTACAGGTCAGGTTTTGTTGTTATGTGGTATTAGTGTAATTGGAAATAGCCTTTCCGAGCTGAGTGGAATGGACATTCCTGGAAATTTAGTTGGCATGGCAATTCTTTTTGGATTACTGGAGTACAAGGTAATTGCTTTAGACTGGGTTGAGGCAGGAGCAAATTTTTTAATTGCTGAATTATTATTGTTTTTCATCCCCTCTGCTATTGGGATCATGCAGTACGAGAATATATTTGCCAGTAAAATAGGGGCGCTGCTGTTTGTTTTGGTTTTCAGTATCATAGCAGTGCTGCTTTTTGTAGTATTTTCGACTGAACTGGTCAGTCGCTACCGGGGAAGAAGGGAAAAGGCATGTTAATGTTATTTGGACTGGTGCTGACGATTATTGTTTATGGAATTGCTAAGCTTATTTACCAGCGATCATCTATGCTGCTGCTATCACCGCTTATTGTTTGTCCGATTATTTTGATTACCCTGCTGACTATTTCCCATATTTCCTTTAAGGCTTATGACCAGGGCGGACATCTGCTTAGCTTAATGCTGCAGCCGGCGACAGTTGCTTTTGCCGTACCGATGTATAGATACCGGGCAATCATTAGAAAATATCTTGCAGAGCTTATCATCAGCGTAACTGGTGGGGCAATTGTGGCTATTTTTACTTCCGTAAGTGCAGCTGAATTAATGGGACTTGATTCTCAGATTGCGACTAGCCTGGCTCCGCGGTCAATTACTACACCGATGGCCATTAATGTTGCTCAGGTCTTAGGCGGGGACCCTTCGATGACCGCCGTATTTGTGATTGCTACGGGAGTGCTTGGCGTATTATTGACATCATCGGCGCTAAAATGGGGCTCCATTAAGCGGCCTGTTACCAGAGGTATGATGTTTGGCATAAGCGCTCATGGGACAGGGACATCGAAAGCGTATGAAATGGGAGTCCTGGAAGGGGCAATTGCCAGCCTGTCTATGATTTTCATGGGGTTGATTACAACAGTGGCCGCTCCATTATTAGTACCTGTTTGCTTTTATTTTTGGCGATAGTACAATTAATAACAAAAAAGCAGGCGGGCTGTATCAATTAGGTTTTGTAATCTAGTTGAAACAGCCCATTTGCTTTTTATTGTTTAGTCGATTTACAAGGAATTTTGGGATTCGAACTCGAATCTAATAATCTCTTCAGGAATGTTACCCTGGAGTATCCTCCCGAAGTTAAGCAGAAAGAAGGTAAACTATGAAACTGGTATCATGGAATGTAAATGGTCTTAGAGCATGCCTTTCAAAGGGATTTATTGAATTTTTTACAGAGATAGATGCTGATATATTTTGTGTACAGGAAACGAAGATGCAGGAAGGTCAGGTTGAAATTAACTTTTCCGGCTATGAAAAATACTGGAACTTTGCTGTGAAAAAAGGCTATTCCGGCACAGCTGTATTTACCCGTATTAAGCCAATATCCGTTGCTTACGGCATGAATAATGCGGAGCATGACCAGGAAGGCCGACTAATAACTCTGGAATTTGATGAATTTTTTCTGGTAAATGTATATACACCAAATTCACAGCGGGAGCTTGCGCGGCTTGATTATCGAATGAAATGGGAGGATGATTTCCGGGCATATCTGCAGCAACTTGATAAGACAAAACCGGTGATTGTCTGCGGTGATATCAATGTTGCCCATCAGGAAATAGATTTGAAAAATCCGAAAACCAATAAACGCAATGCAGGCTTTACGGACGAGGAGAGAGGGAAGTTTACAGAATTGCTTGAGGGGGGCTTTACTGACAGCTTCCGACTGCTTTATCCGAACAAAGAGCAGGCATATACCTGGTGGTCTTATATGATGGGGGCAAGAGCCAGGAATATTGGTTGGCGTATCGATTATTTTCTAATTTCCAATCGTCTCAGGGAACATGTTAAAGATGCCGTTATTTATCCGGATATTATGGGCAGCGATCATTGCCCGGTAGGTTTGCAGATATATTGAGCAAAACGACTCACTAGCTTTTGTTGGTGAGTCGTTTTGCGTGTAAACAGCGTACCTGGAAAGAGATTGCCGCGTCGTTTTACTCCTCGCAATGACACTAAGTCGGGTGTCATCACGAGCGTAGCGTGGCGATCTCCTTTGCTGGATTACTTTTGTCAACAGTCTCAAGACTCACCAGCTTTTGCTAGTGAGTCATTTTCTTACTTGACTGCGAGAAATTTGGTGCGTGTTACCTCAAGAAAGCTTAATACAACAGGAGAAAGCCATTTATCCTTGTGATAAATGATTTGCGTAACCATGCCGAAATCAGGACCTGACCAGGGTAATTCAGCAAGCTGGCTGGACGCAAGTTCTTTTTCGATATAAATACTTGGCAGAATAGCAACTCCTAAGCCACTGATGACAAATTGCTTAATTGCCTCAATATTTTTTACCTTCATGAAGGAACGGGGGTGAATATTATTATGAGCTAACAGCTTCTCAATATAATCGCGATAGGCGCAGCCTGACTGGGTGACGATAAAATCCTCTGTGGCAACATCAGCCAGCTTAAATGTGCTTTGGCGGGCTAAATAATGGTCTGGAGAAACAATAAAGGACATTGGCTCCGGGCATAACACTTCAGAAGTTAGGTCCGAATAGGTGTTTTTCCCTGCCAGAACGAAGGCCAGGTCAATGGTATTGTTTTTCAAATCATCCCTAAACTTAGTAATATCGCCAAACTGCAATTCAAGAGCAACAGAAGGGTAGTTTTGGCGAAACTCTTTTAGTAAGGCAGGCAGGCGCAGCACAGAAAAAGTTTCACTAGCACCGATTATCAGTTTTCCGCAGCACGATGACTGTGAAACGGAACTGGCGGCTTCTTGGCTCAGCTTAAGAATACGCTCGGCATAACCCAAAAACTGTTCGCCATCCCGGGTTAAGCGAATGCGATGGCCAAGACGGTCAAATAATTTTACATTCAGTTCTTTTTCCAATGCTTGAATATGAGTAGTCAAAGTTGGCTGAGTATAGCCCAATTGCTCGGCAGCCAATGCGAAGGTGCCTGCTTGCGTAATTGCTACAAAGGTTTGCAGCTGTCTAAATTCCATAAAAGACTGCCTCCTTATTTGAAATATCTATTGTAATGATGAATATGATTAATTTTATAAATATATTAACATGCTAAAAATAAATACGGCAACAGAGAAGGCGTGAAAAATATTCCAATTAGAGGTTTTATTCTTGTTATAAACTGATAAAATAAAATTGGAATGATTCCACTAGTTTTGGAGGTGGCGAGTATGGCTGGTCATTTTGCCCGCCGGGTAGATTGTATGAAGGCTTCAGAAATACGGGAAATTCTTAAAGTTACGGAACGACCTGAAGTGATCTCCTTTGCTGGAGGACTTCCCGCACCGGAACTGTTTCCTGTAGAAGAGATGAAAGCAGTGTGCGCAGCTGTTCTTAGTGATGACGGCAGGTCAGCGCTGCAATACAGCACAACAGAGGGGTATCAACCGTTACGAGAAATGATAAGCGCCAGAATGGCTGAAGCAGGCATTGAGTCTTCTAATGATAATGTACTGATTGTCACCGGCTCTCAGCAAGGACTCGACCTTACAGGCAAAGTATTTTTGGATGAAGGCGATATTGTCATTTGTGAAAGTCCGACATATCTTGCCGCTATTAATGCCTTTAAAACGTACATGCCTCAATTTGTTGAAGTTGCTATGGACGAGCAAGGCATGATGATGACGGCGCTTGAAGAAGCGCTCAAACGCAATCGGAAGGCGAAATTTATCTATACTGTTCCCGATTTTCAGAATCCCACCGGAAGAACCATGAGCATTGATAGACGGAAAAAATTAGTTGAGCTTGCCAATCAATATGATGTAATGGTATTAGAAGATAATCCTTACGGAGAATTGCGTTTTGCAGGAGAACCTGTGCCACCGGTAAAGGCTTTTGATACAGAGGGCAGAGTTATTTATCAAAGCACTTTTTCCAAGGTTCTCACTCCGGGAATCAGGGTTGGCTGGCTCTGCGCCGCGCCGGAGGTTCTGCAAAAATATGTGATATTTAAGCAGAGCACCGATTTACATACCAACACAATGGCCCAGCGGCAGGTAAGTAAATTTATTGAAATGTTTGATCTGGAAGCACATATTGAAAAAATCAGAAAGGTATACAAAGTTAGACGGAATCTGATGCTGGAAACAATAAGAAATGAATTTCCTGAGGGCGTAACCTACACGCAGCCCGATGGGGGATTATTTCTCTGGGTAGAGCTGCCGGAGGGGATAAATGCCAGGGAGCTATTAGTCAGCTGTCTCGAAAAGCAGGTTGCCTTTGTTCCAGGAGGAGCCTTCTTCCCGAATGGCGGCAAAGAAAACACACTGCGCTTGAACTTTTCCAACATGTCAGAGGAACGGATAGTGGAAGGTGTTACCCGAATCGGTAAGTTGATAAAAGAGCTATGTCAGGAGAAAGACCGCCAATAGGCGGTTTTTATTTACAAAAAAAATATTCCATTTTATAGTAAAGCATGCTAATATCAAGTATCTCGTTTATATACAAATAATCACTATTTGACAATTAATGTCTGTTAGGAGGAGAACAATGTCAATTAAAACAAAAATGGTTACTTTACTTGTGATTTCTTTATTAATTGTAGGCCTGATTATTGCTGGCTCTGGCATGTTCGTCTTATACCAGCAAACGCTGCATAGTACGCAAATTACAATGGTTAATCAAGCTGTGCAGCTTTCCGGGCAGGTGAGCGATTTGTTCGATTCTTTTGATAAAAGCGGCAAAATTTACGGACAGGACAGCGATTTGCAGTCAAATGATCCCGCTCGCATACAGGCTAAGATTGATACGTATTATGGTGTTACCTGGGGAGTTGACCGGCTGAACTTCTTAGACCAAACAGGAAAAAGGCTGGCAATTGCGCCGTACGATACAAAAGTAATTGGTGACAGCTTGGCAGACCGGGCTTTCTTTAAAGCTACCTTACAGGATCAAAAATCCCATGTCAGTGATATTATTGTCAATAGAGTAACGGGTGTGCCATCAGTCATTGTAACTCAGCCGGTAAAGGACCCCGGCGGTAAGCTGACAGGTATGGTACTTCAGGCTGTTAATTTGGAAACTCTGCAGAATTATCTCGGGCAAGTCAAAGTGGGAGCAACGGGAGTCGCTGCTATTATTAGCGAGGATGGAACGCTCATTGCTCACACTAACCGGAATCTGGTAAAAGAACAAAAAAAGATAGCTGAAGAGTTAATGACGCGTCTGAAGGGACAGCCTGGCAAGCTTGTTCAATATACAGATCTGTCCGGCAGGGATTCTGTTGCGCTGGTGACAACTGTTCCCAACACAAATTGGCTTGTTATTACTTCACTGCCGACAAGCGAATTTACGGAAGGCTTTTATGCCAGTCTGGTGTGGATGCTGGCTGCTTTGGCCGCCGGGCTGGTTCTGGTAGGTTTTATTGGCTGGCGCTATCTTCTAAAGACCTTGCGGCCTATTGAGACGCTGGTTCAAGAGGCTGCCAAAATTGCACAGGGAGATCTTTCACTTGCCAATTTAGGGATTACATCAAAAGACGAAGTGGGTCGTCTGGCGCAGAGCTTCGAGCAAATGACGAAGAATCTGCGGGGTTTAATGCAGCAGGTTTCGGCTGCTACGGAGCAGGTTGCATCTTCAGCGGAACAACTGCATGCAGGGGCGGAGCAATCGGCACAAGCGGCTAATCAAGTGGCAGTTTCTATTTCGTCTACTTCGGCAGGCATAGAAAAACAGACTGTAGGAGTCGCTCATGTACTAGCTCTGGTTGAAGGCATTACTCAGGGCTCACAGGAAGGTGCTGATGCTGCCGTGCAGGCTGCGACTATTACTAAGCAGGCTGTATTTTCTACCGTAGAAGGTAGTAATGCTGTTGGCAATGCAATTGTGCAAATGAATCAAATTCAGCGTACTGTTGAAAACTCGGCGGAAGTGGTTGCCGAATTAGGGAGTCAGTCCAAAGAAATAGGGTTAATAGTAGATACAATTTCTGGTATTGCGGCCCAGACTAACCTGCTTGCATTGAATGCGGCCATTGAAGCTGCCAGAGCAGGTGAACAGGGACGGGGGTTTGCCGTAGTTGCCGAAGAAGTAAGAAAACTAGCTGAACAGTCGCAGGTGGCAGCAAAGCAGATATCGGAATTAATCGGTGAAATTCAAACTAAGACCGACCAGGCCGTTGTAGCAATGGCTACAGGAACAGATGAAGTCAGAAAAGGTACTGCCGTAGTTGATCAGGCGGGAGCATCTTTCAAAGAAATTCAGCGCCAAGTCGAGGAAGTTGCTGGCATCACCCAGGGGATTGCCGAAGGATTAACCAATGCAATGGAGGCCAGTAAACTGGTGTTGGTTGCTACACAGGAGGTAGATGCGATCGGCCGGGATATTGCCGGTCAGGCGCAAAATATATCTGCAGCAACAGAAGAACAGTCTGCTTCTATGGAAGAGATTGCAGCATCAAGTCAGTCGTTGGCTAATGTAGCTGAAGAACTCCAAAAGGCTGTGCGGAAATTTACTATGTAAAAAATAAGGCTCATCATGACAGAGAAGGGGACAATCCCTTTTTCTGATATGTCATGGGGACGGTTCCAGTGACACACAACTTATCAAGTGGCGGCAGAGGTGTTTAGGTACAGAAGAGTTGAAACAGTAAGAAGAGGAGCGGTAATTGATGAGCAAAGGTTCAGCAACGCTGCAAGGAACGCTTGAATATGCAGCTCGGCACCCGGAGTTGATTTATCAGGTGCTAGGGCAGACGGGATTATCAATAAGTGGAGCGGGCTTCGGCTGCTACCGGGTAGATGTGGCAGTACCTGAGCATGATAATGCACTTATGAAAGCCTTACAAGCGGGAATTAATCTGATTGATACCAGTGCAAATTATGCTGATGGCGCGTCCGAGCGGCTAGTTGGTAAAGTCTTGCATAAATTGGTATCCCAGGGCGAGCTGAAGCGGGAGGAAATTGTTATTGTATCCAAGGCTGGTTATCTGCAAGGTACCAACTATCAACTTAGCCAAAAACGTAAGCTTGAAGGACGTCCTATTCCGGAGCTTGTTTTATATGATGAAGGTCTGGAACATTGTATTCATCCTGAATTTATCGAGGAGCAATTAACCGGCAGCCTTGGGCGTCTGCAAGTGGAGAGCATTGACTGTTATTTATTACATAACCCCGAATACTATTTGCTATGGGCCCAAAAACAAAGCATAGATAAAGCCGAGGCTAGAGATGAGTATTTACGGCGGATAAAGGACGCTTTTACTCACTTAGAGTATGAAGTGGAGAAAGGGCGTATTTCCTTTTACGGTATCAGTTCAAATACGTTTCCACACCACTCGAATGCTTATACGTTTACTTCGCTAACTGAAGTATGGAATATAGCCCAGTCTATCTCACCTAAGCACCATTTCAGAGTGATTGAATTTCCTCTCAATTTATTTGAAACAGCAGGTATGACCGAAGGCAATCAGCCTGGCGGACAAACTCTGGTCGAATTCGCAGTAGAAAAGGGAATAGGTGTGCTGACAAATCGTCCTTTAAATGCAATTCGGGAAGACCGGCTGATTCGGTTGAATGATGCTGTTTATCAGGGGCAGGCAGCTCAAGAGGCTCTTCATTTTAGAGATAAGGTTGCCGCACTGGAATCAACGTGGGGAAATGCCTGCAGGCTGAATCAACTGGCCTTTCGAGCCTTGCATTCTACAGCGGGTATTTCCGGAGTATTAGTAGGTATGCGCAAGGAACAGTATGTGGAGGATGTCCTGCAGGAACTGAAAACTTCTCACTATCGCAGTGATAAAAAAGAAATTTGGCAGCGCATCCGGGAGCTTTGATTTGCATATGGTTAAAGAGCGTAGAGAATGAAAACCTCTACGTTTTTTTATTTTCAGCTTGTTTCAGATTTATGTTGTTAAAGCAGGTAGTAAGTAAAAAACGTCGAAGAACAGTTAATTAATAATGATTATTCTTATAAGGCTATTATGGGTGAGTCTTAAATAACAGAACAGAACGGAGGAGTTTTTAATGTGCCGAAAACCATTTACCGTTATGTTTGGCGGACCTGCAGGCTATGGAGTAATGAGTGCAGGGACGATGATTGCCAAGGCGGGAAGTCGTAATGGATTGTGGACATTTGTTGCAAATGAATATCCTTCTTTAATCAAGGGCGGTCTCAATACCTGTGCAGTTAGTTTTGACAGTAAACCCGTAAAAGCTCATGAAGAACGATTCGATTTTTTAGGGGCCTTATCTCAACAGGCATTAGACCAGAACTATGACAACCTAGACCGGGGAGCAGCCGTATTATATGACAGTGATACAGTGAAACCGGATCAAACGAAAGTTCCAGCAGGAGTAAAGCTATATCCGGTAAAATTAATCGGTGCTCTTACTGGTGAAGCCGCTAAAGTGATGGCTAACAGCGCTATGGTAGGGGCCTTTTGTGCGTTGTCTGGATTTCCACTGGAACTAATTGCCGAGACAATGAAAAGCGAATTTAGAAAAGCAAGTGTTTTAGAGCAGAATATTACTTTGCTCCGGCAGGTATATGAGCAAACAAAGCAGCAATATGGTGAGCAGCTGCAATTTCCGCTGCAGCTTCATCCTGATGATAATAAAAAAATGCTCTTAAATGGTAATGATGCCATTGCTATGGCAGCGCTTAAAGCAGGCGTAAAATTTGCCGCAGGGTATCCTATGACACCTGGGTCCAGTGTACTAACGTATTTAGCGGATCATGCCGCGGAATATGGCCTGGTATTTAAACAAGCGGAAGATGAAATCGCAGCAGTGAACATGCTGATTGGTGCAGGCTATGCCGGTGTACGCGCTATTGGCTCTACAAGTGGCGGCGGGTTTGCTCTCATGACAGAAGCGCTAGGATTTGCAGCTCTAGGTGAAGTGCCGTTAGTCATCGTTGAAGCGCAGCGAGGCGGTCCCAGTACCGGCTTGCCGACGCGGACTGCTCAGGCTGACCTCAACTTTGTTGCCTATGCCTCACAGGGAGAGTTTCCCCGTATTATTGTTGCTCCCGGTGATGTGAAAGAGTGTTTTGCTGAGACGTTTCGCCTGTTTAATCTTGTAGAAAAGTACCAAGTACCCGGTATTATTCTGACAGACAAGTATCTGGCTGATTCGGTTGTAACACAGCCCTATTTCGACGAGCAGGGACTGCTTATTGAACGGGGGAAACTGGTCGATGAAGCATGGTTGAGTGAGCATCAGCCTTATATGCGTTACTCACCTGCATCCGATGGGGTATCACCCAGGGCTATTCCCGGTCAAAAGGGCGGACGCCATATAGTTACTAGTTATACCCATGGCGAAGATGGCTTCTATAGTTCGGGCAATCATGAATATGCAGGAACGGAACCAGAAGTAACTGCAGCAGGGATTGATAAACTGTTTAATAAAGTTCCGTCCATACTCAAAGAGATTCCGGCAATAAAGCTGCATGGCCCCCAGGAAGCGGAGCTTACGGTAATTGGCTGGGGATCGAGCAAAGGCGCTATACTGGAAGCGATTGATACAATAAACCAGGAAGGAAGAAGTGTAAACTTCCTCCAGATTCTATATCCTGCACCTTTTCCCGCTGAAGCAGTAAAAACTGCTTTGCAGGCAAGCAAAAAACTGCTAATGGTTGAAGGCAATAAAACGTCACAGATGGCGGGAATGCTGCGCATGCACACTGGGATTACTGTGGATGAGAGCTTGCTTAAATATGATTCCCGTACTTTTACTGCTTCTTTACTAATAGCGAAAATAAAGGAGGCGCTCGCTTGATGGAAGACTCAAAAATGCAGTATGTTCCTACCTGGTGCATTGGGTGTGGTAATTATGGGATATTAAATGCTTTAAAAAAGGCAATATCCTCATTAGATATTAGTCCAGAAGAGCTTGCGTTGGTAACGGGAATTGGCTGTTCAAGCAAAATCGGTCAATATGTCAATACGTATCGTATTGAAACCCTTCATGGTAGAAGTCTGCCGGTTGCCACAGGTGTTAAACTGGCTAATCATCAGCTTACTGTGATTGCTGAAGGCGGTGACGGTGATGGAATGGGCTTAGGGATTGGCCATTTCATTCATACGGCCCGGCGCAATCTGGATATCACATATATTATTCATAACAACCAGATATACGGGCTAACGAAAGGCCAGGCATCACCAACTAGTGATTTAGGGGCAATCACAAAATTTACTCCTGCGCCGCTAGGCAGTGTGGAGCAGCCCATTAATATTGTACAAATGGCCCTGCAGGCAGGCGCCACTTGGGTAGGCCGCTCCACTGCCGCAGATCCTCAGCTTGCCGATTATATGGTGCAGGCCGTAAATCATAAAGGCTTTGCCGTACTGGATATCCTTCAGCCCTGTGTTTCGTTTAATCATGTCAATACGTATAAATGGTACCAGGAGCGTGTTTACAGACTGGAAACACTGCCTGATTATGATGCTGCCGATTATGCTAAGGCTGCTTCAGTTGCCGGTCAGTGGGGCGAGAAAATACCTATCGGTGTAATTTACCGCACTGAGCGCATGACCTTTGAAGAATCTTTGCCACAATTAGCGGGGCGGCCACTGGTTGAGCAGCCTATTGATACGATTTCTATTTCGACGTTAATGGATGAATTGGCATAATATGAACATAAAAGGCTGTAATGAACGATTCACTACAGCCTTTCTTTATTCATTCTGTAACATAAAGTGAAATTGAAACTCTGTTCCGCTTGCGTCTGACATTACCCTGATTTTGGCTTTGTGTCTGTCGGCGATGCTATAGCATATCGGTAGTCCGAGACCGGTTCCGCTAGACTTGGTAGTCATAAACGGAGTCCCTAGTTTTATCAGCATTTCTTCAGAAATTCCACAGCCATTGTCGGCGATTGCTAAGACAACGCAATCATTTTCCTGATATGTTTTAATAGTTAATATTCCGCCTGGCTCCATGGCTTCTAATCCGTTTTTGGCAATATTAAGAAATAGCTGCCGTATCTCCTTGGGATCAGCAAAGATCGCTGCTGTTGACTGAAGAGAAGGGAAAACGACTTTGCTTTCGAGCATGGCAGTTGCTTCAATCAGCGGAAGCAGTTCTGTGACAAGTTCGCTTAGCGAGCAACTCTCCTGCTGCACGAAGCGGTTTTTGGCGAGTGACAGAAATTCTGTAATAATGCCGCTGGCCCGGTCAAGCTCGGAGATCATGAGAGAGAATTGTTCATTATAAGGGGCCAGCAGCGGCTTTCTGATTAAATGCTGCAAATAACCCTTAACTGTAGTAAGTGGGTTCCTGATTTCATGGCTAATACCGGCGGCCATTTTGCCAACCATGTTCAACCGGTCCAGTTTGGTAATTTCATCAAGATACATTTTCTTCTCAGTCATATCTAGAGCCATTAACAAAATGCATTTTGTTTTATTAAGCGTAATCAGGCTGCCCGAAAGACTGAGCGTATAGTTCTGATTAGCAGCATTTCTTAACTCCACTTCGCAATTTGTGAGCATATCACTATTGGCAAATGCGATCAGCAGCCTTGCTACTGGAGGAGAAGTAACTATTCCGGAATTACCAACAGTTAAATGGGGCAATTGTTCCCGGCTAAAGCCTAAAATAGTCAGGAAACGGTTGTTTATATCAATGAACGAGCCCGTTTTTAAATTAATTATCGCCATCATGCAGAGGTTGCTGTGAAAAACTTTAGCAAACTTTTGTTCCGATTCGGCACATTGATGTTCTTTCTCATAGACCCGTGCTGTTGTGAGCAGTGTGCTCGTGTGTGCGCAGAATAACTCGAAGAAGCTCCGGTAATTCTCATCGTAAATCCGGCGGGAGCTGATTCCGGCGATTAAAATGGCAGAAAGCCGGTTGCGTCCCTGATGCCTAATGGGCAGGACGATACAGGCTGCTGGTGGCTGCTGCCAAGGTCCGGGCGGAATGGTTGTAAATAATTCTTCCATATTTGCGGCAACTTTGGCTTCTTCCGTGTGAAAGACGGAGGCAGCCAATATAGCCAAAGAGCCTTCAGGCGAAAGCAGATTGATTGCTGCTGGGCAGCTGGCAGGATTGCTAAAGCCGGCGGTACCGGCCAAGCCCATGCTGGTGGAGGTATCATTCACCAGATATAATGCGGCGAAGGGAATATCGAGGGGATTCTCTGTTATTACTTGAAGGACTTGTGCTGCAGCAGCTTGGACAGTCTTGCTTTCTTGATTCATAGCTCTTAATATTTTTAACCGGCGGGCGCTAATCACTCGTTCGGTTGTTTCCGTGCACGCATTAAAAATTCCATAAACTTCTTTTTGAGAGTTGAATAGCGGACTATAGGAAAAAGTAAAGTATGTTCCTCTATATAGTGATTCCGGTCCATTTCCAGCAGGAGGTCTTCTGACCACGTGGCCTGTTTCGTTTGAAAAACACTTTCGAACATAGGCCTTAAGATATGCCATATTTCTGACCAGCAGTCTTTTCCCGATTTTCCGAGATAATAAGGATGCTTGGACAATCCCAGCATAGGGCGGTACGCATCATTGTAAAACATGGTGTACTTTTCACCCCACCAGATAACCATAGGAAACTTAGAGCCGAGGCAAATTGTCAGAGCCGTGCGCAAATCGTCCGGCCAGTCAGTAACCGTTCCCATTTCAGTTGATGCCCAGTCAATTTTATCCATCAAGGCAGCCATTTCACTACCGCATATAGTATCAGTCCATAATAAATGATCTTTCAACGTATTTGCCCCCTGCCATATCAGAATTTCTTATCTTTATCTACATTTATCACAAAATAGCAAAAATCCTTGTTTATCGAATTTTCAGTACATATTTCTACATACAAAATAGGGAAGGTGGAGCCATAGCATGAATTATCAGGATAAAGTTGTTTTGGTGACAGGTGGCGCAAATGGAATTGGCAGGGCAATTGGCTGGGCATACTTAAAACTAGGGGCTGCGGTAGTTGTTGCTGATATTGATGAGACCAAAGGTAAGGAACTGCAGGAGCAGTATCTTGCTATGGGTTACAATGCATTTTTTTATGAAATTGACTTGTGCAATGTACGGGAAATTGATAAGTTGTTTAGAACCATATTAGATAAATATCAGCGTATTGATATCTTGATTAATAATGCCGGAAAAGGCAACTTTAAATCGCTCTATGAGCTGTCAATTGATGAATGGGATGAAATCATTAACCTTAATTTGCGGGCTGCCTTTGCCGCAGCGCAGCAATTTGTCCTTCATACGCAAGGAACCAGCTACGGCAGAATCATTAATATCGCTTCTACCCGTTACCTGATGTCTGAAGCAAATTCGGAAGCCTATGCAGCTTCAAAGGGTGGCCTTATTTCCTTGACTCATGCTCTGGCTATATCGCTCAGTGCTGAAAATGTTACCGTTAATGCGATCAGCCCGGGCTGGATAGAAAATAATGACTATGAGCAGCTGACTGAAAACGACCATCAGCAGCACCCTTCCAAAAGAGTAGGCAAACCGGAGGATATTGCCGAAATGTGCCTGTTTCTGACTGATGAAAAAAATGATTTTATTAACGGGCAAAACATAGTAATTGACGGCGGTATGACGAAAAAAATGATTTATGTATAAGACGGGTCTTTTGCTATAATGAAGAAGATGACTCATCAATAGAATGGAGGCTGGAAACATGGAGTGTATCGAAGCAATATTAGGAAGAAGAAGCTGTCGGAGTTTTAAGACTCAACCAGTTGAAAAAGAAAAAATCAATCAAATGCTGGAAGCGGCATTTTATGCCCCTTCTCCGGCCAATAAACAACCATGGGAGTTCATCGTTGTAAATAATCCGCAATATAATGCACGCTTAAAAGAAACTTCAGAGATGACAAAAGAAAAGCTGGCGGCAAGAAGCGGGTGGCAGTGGATACCGACGTTCAATATTGAGTTTTTATTGCAAGTTCCTACATTGATCGTAGTCGTTGGCGATCCTGCCCGCAACGGTGCGGAGCAGTTCCTTGATGTACCAAGTCCGGGATATTTGGAAGCATGCAGTGCAGCAATTCAGAATATGTCTCTCGCTGCCCATACGTTGAATTTAGGAACGTTATGGTTCTCTTTATATGAAAAAGCGGATGCAAGACAGATTTTCGGCATCAGTGAAGATAAAGATCCTATAGGAATTATCTGCGTCGGATATCCTGAGCGGCTTGGTAAGGCGCCTTTCCGTAAGGGGATAGAAGATAAGGTTCGGTATATTGACTGATGGGAATATAAAAAGCACTCTGATGAGTGCTTTTTTCAGGCCGTTGATAAAGCCCCATCTGCGTTGTACCTGCAAGGGGTAAGCCGAAGTTCTAAGGAACTAAAGTACCAAGAACATCGCATTCAGGCCTGCGGGAGCTCACTTGTCGTACCGGCGCTGTACTGTCTTCGCTCGCTTCCTCGGAATTCCCCGCGCCCACAGCTCTTTGTTGTACAAAAGTAAACACTTGAGATGGAGATCGTGCATCTGGGACTTTCTGAACGGCCTGGGAACGAGCTTTCTCGACAAACTGAAAAACACTCTGGCGAGTGCTTTTTTCTTCAAGCTGTTGCTAAAGTCGATCTTCCCAATCTTTGATTTTTTCCGGACGGGAATGGATGGATAGTAAAAGATAAAGGGGGAGACAAGTGAGAACTATTATTCGGGTACTATTTCAAGTCCTGTTTAAGACAAAGGTTATTGGTCAAGCCCGATTCCAGTTTAGCGGTCCGAGCATTATTATGCCTAACCATGTTTCCTTTCTGGACGCAATCTTTCTCTATGCCTATCTGCCCCGGGAGGTTTGCTTTGTTGTCAATACAACGATTGCTGTAAAATTCGCCTTTCTTCTTAAATGGGTTAATCATATTGCTGTTGATCCGCTTAATCCGTACTCACTTAAGAAAATAGCAAGCATTATTAAAGCGGGTCAGCCGATTGTACTGTTTCCGGAAGGACGGATTACTACTACCGGTACTCTAATGAAGATATATAGTGGCATCGGCTTTATTGCAATTAAAACAGGGGCATTGATTCAACCGGTTATTTTCCTTGGGCTGGAACGATCATTGCTGTCACGCCTGAGTGGTATTAAGAGAGAATGGTTTCCAGAGGTAAGCATTTATGTTGCGGAGAGAATGCAGCTTGTCGCTGCTCCGGGAAAAAGCTTTCGCCTTCAGAAAAAGGAGATTAGTGACCGTATTCTGGCATTGCTGCAGTTAACCATGTTTCAGGCCAGACAACAAGATGAATGTACAAATCTCTTTGACAAGCTGCTAGACGCCGGACGAATTCATGGCATGGGAAAGAATATAGTAGAGGATATCGGTGGACATATTAATTACCGTCAGGTAATCATTAATAGTTTTGCCCTAGGAACAACGTTAAGGCCGCAGCTTGAGGATGACAGTCCTGTTGGTGTCTTGCTGCCTAACTCAATTGGACACTTAGTTACTCTCTTTTCACTTTTTGCCATGGGGAAGATTCCTGCTGTTCTCAACTTCAGTGCTGGAACGGAAAATAATGAAGACTGTGCTAAAACTGCCGGAGTAAAAGTTGTTTTAACCTCACGGGAATTTATTGCCAAAGGGCATTTTGAGGAATTGGAAGGGCGGTTATCCTCACAATTCAAACTAATTTATTTAGAAGACTGTAAGCAGCAGATTACTTTAAATAATAAGATTCAGGCTTTGTTTAACTATCTCGTACGGCAAAAAGCTATAAGTGACGGGGCAATTATCTTGTTTACCAGCGGTAGTGAGAGTAAACCGAAAGGGGTAGTACTCAAACATTGCAATATTCTCGCAAACATCAATCAAATAGGTAGTGTGATTGATTTTACCTCTCGTGATAAGATGCTGAATGTTCTTCCCATGTTTCACTCGTTCGGCTTGACGGCAGGTACGCTGCTGCCAATACTTAATGGTGTAGAAGTGTTTCTCTACCCGACACCACTGCATTTCAAAGTGATTCCTGAGATTGCTTATGATCGAAATATAACGTTACTTTTAGGGACACCCACTTTTTTACACGGATATGCCAAACAAGCTCATCATTATGACTTCTACAGTATGCGTTATGTACTGGCCGGAGGAGAAAAGCTAAATGACGAAGTACGCAAATTGTGGCAGGAAAAATTCGGACTGAGGATATTTGAGGGATATGGCACTACCGAAACCTCTCCTGTACTAAGTTTGAATACACCAATGTTTACAAAAGCAGGAACTGTTGGCAAATTCCTTCCTGCCATTGAGTGGAGACTCGAAAAAATTCAAGGCATTGAGGAGGGAGGTACCCTTTTGGTCAAAGGGCCCAATATTATGGCTGGATATTTATTGCCAGAACAAGGCTTTGTGCCTGCTCCCGAGTGGTATGACTGCGGTGATGTGATCAGTTTGGATGAGGCTGATTTTATCAGTATTCGCTCGAGGGTGAAGCGATTTGCCAAAATTTCAGGTGAAATGGTTAGCTTAGATGCTGTGGAAAAGACTGCTGAAAGCTGTTTTGGGATCAATAGTAATGCTGCGATTAATCTTCCTGATGTCAAAAGAGGAGAAAGGATTATCCTTTACACGACATATCAGAAAGCCACCAAACAATTGCTCCGGGATTTTATCGCTCAAACCCGGCAGAGTATGCTGGCAATGCCTGCTGAAATTATTGTAGTGGATAAGTTACCCTTATTGGGAAGCGGAAAAACCGATTATGTTACACTTAAGCGCTACAAAACCGGTGAGGTGGGAGAGGATGCTTAGGTTATCGCCATTAAAAGCATTATTTACAGCTCAGTTTTTATCAGCCTTTGTTGACAATATGATTCTGTTTATTGTTTTAGCCATTATTAAGCGGGATGTATATCCTGATTATTACTTGCCCTTTGTCCAGACTACCTTTTTGGCTTCGTATATTTTATTATCTCCCTGGGTAGGGCGCTTTGCAGATAGGAAACCTAAGTCTAATGTATTGATTATCGGCAATATAATGAAAGCATCTGGGGCATTGTTATTGCTTCTGCATGGTAATCCTGCTTTAAGTTATGCTATAGTCGGGCTTGGGGCAGTGATTTATAGTCCGGCTAAATATGGTATACTTCCCTTTCTTACTCGCGGGGAACAAGAATTACTTCGTGCTAATTCTGCTTTGGAAAGCTATACTATACTGGCGATTTTAACCGGATCAATTGTAGGCGGAATCTTATCGGACATATCAATATCGCTTTCTCTGGCTGCATGTTTGGTCCTATATGCGCTGTCCATTGTTATTAATACTTTTATACCTAAAAATCCGGGCAATCGAAGTATTCGTTATCAGAATGCAATTACTGAATTTGGAATTGATTGCGTTACTTTGCTTCGCAACCGCCAAAGTCATTATTCTCTGGTCGGCAGCGGTTCTTTTTGGCTGGCATCAGCAGTTTTGCGCATGGTTATTTTCCTCTGGGTACCGCTTACGCTGGGGATCACCAGTGGTACTTCGATCAGCCTGATTATTGCTGTAACCGGAGGTGGCATTGCCATTGGAGCGGCTATTACCCCTTTACTAATAACAATAAAGAACGTTCAACGTACGATCTGGTTCGGTTATGCCATGGCAACCTGTATATTTGCTTTTATCTATATTAAAAGCTTAGTTTTTGCAGTTGGTTTTTTATTGCTTATTGGAATATTTGGCGGTATCTATATCGTACCAATGAACGCTGCCTTACAGCAGGTCGGACAACATTCGATCGGAGAAGGCAGGACTATTGCGGTTCAGAACTTTATTGAAAACTCCTTTATGTGCCTGGGAGTAGGTCTATATACCCTTGCAGCACAGCATGGCGTTCCAATTACTATATCGATTGGAGTAACGGGTACGGCGCTGCTGCTTTTTGTTACCTATTTGCTCTTCTATATTAGATTCACGAAATAAAAGGTGTCGTGTAAATAACAAGCACCCCCTGTTTAGTAGGACAGGGAGTGCTTTGCTATTTATATTCAGCATTAAACTTAATGAAAAATGTAGTACCCGTTGAAGACGTTTTCACCTCGATCTTGGCGCCATGCCTTTCTGCAATTCGATAGCAAATTGAAAGTCCTAAGCCGGTTCCCGCTTCTTTAGTGGTGATAAAAGGAGTTCCTAATTTATTTGCTATGCTCTCTGCAATACCAGTTCCGGTATCTTCAATTGCTAGAACTATTTTATCAGATTCTGAATAGGTTCTTATCGTCAATATGCCACTGGTTGGCATTGCTTCCAGGCCATTTCGTACCAAATTTAAAATTAGCTGACGTATCTCCTTGCTGTCATAGCAGAAAACATCGATAGAACCGGCAACGATTTGGATTTCGTGCCCCAGGCGAAAAGCATCAGCCTGCAGCATAGGGAATAAAGCATGGATAGTATCATTCAGGTTCCCAGGCTTTAATTCAACGGCTTTGTTTTTTGCCAACGACAAAAATTCGGTAATAATTAAATTTGCTCTGTCCAGCTCTTCGATCATGATCTCAAATTGTTCGTGATCATCGGCATATTTTGCTTTACGGGTGAAAAGCTGTAAGTAGCCCCTTACCGTTGTAAGGGGATTTCTGACTTCATGTCCAATACCGGCAGCCATCTCACCAATGACATTTAACCGGTCCAGCCGGGCTAATTCTTCGGCAAGCAGGCATTTGTCGGTGATATCAGTTAGCATCACCACACAGCCGACAAGTGAATCATTCTCGGAATTGAATTTACCGGCGTTGATAAGCAGCGTTAATGGTTTGTCGTCAGTCTGTACATACTGGACTTCTAACCCATACGTATGATCAGAATGGATTGCGTCGCTAAGCTTGAATGATGTGCCATCTGATGAATAGAATAAGGGAATTGCAGTATCAAAATGGCTGCCTACCAACTGTCCTTTGAGCATAGCAGCTGCAGCCGGATTAGCCTGCGTAATGAGGCCTGTTCTATCACAAGCAATAATCGGCTCTTTAGCTTGGCTGAAGATCATCTGGACAAAGCGTTCGCTGTGTCTTTGTACTGTTAAGTCGGTGACGACCAAACAGGTAAACGGATCGCCATCCAGTGTCAGGCTGATTGCCGACATGATAACAGGAGTGCTATAGCCATCACCTGTCTTGAGGCTGTATTCTGCCTTAAAACTTCCTTCGCGGGCCGATAAAAACGAGGCAAACTCGCCCAAGTCCTGCGGTTTGATGAAATTATAGATGGATGATCCGATGATCCGGTCAAGAGGAAATTTTACGATGTCAGCAAAGTTTTTATTGCAGAACAAAATGACTCCATTAGAAGCTATAGTAGCGCATCCTTCCTGCATTTCCTCCACTAAAACCCGGTAGATATGATCTGCACCTTTCAAGACATAAACTTGGTCGCTCGATTCATTTGATATTAGGAGTGCATCAACTTCACCATGTTTAATCGCATTGATAATGCTGTTGGCTTCCGCGAGTTCCCGGCGCAGTTCCTTAATTTCCTCTAATAAGGCAGCATCGGGGTGATATTCATTCATCATCGTAACCCTCACTCTTCGGTAACTATGAATCTATAGTTGCTTTGATTGTTTCAGTATCAGCCAAGTCGCCAATGAAGAGCCGCTTGGGGTAGGGAAATTTGCGTATTAATGTAGGTACGGCAAAAATTTGCTCGGCCTTGGCAAGAAGGGGCTGCTGAAAGATGTCAATCACTTGCAGCTCAAAATTGTTTTTCGAAAACTGTTTGCAAATTTTTTGAACGTTTACGACCGCTTTCTGGGACCGTGGCGACGACCCAGCGATATATAACTGCAAGACATATACCTGATTTACCGGTTTAATAGCTGCTCGTTCAAATTCTTGAACAGAGTTGGCTAGTTCGTCCACCTGGTCGCCTCCTAATTGGCTTGTATACTTAATCCGACTAATACACGCTCAGTATTTGATAAATCGCCAATGATTTTAACCAGTGGCGAAGGCAGATGCCGTACTAATGTAGGAATGGCCAGAATTTGATCGGCTCGCCCGAGTTGAGGATTGATTGTTAAATCGATAATTTCTATATCATATTTACCAGAGAGATGCGTTTCGCAAATTTCGCGCAAGTTGGCAAATGCTCTCACACACTTTGGGGTTTGACCTGCCACATATAGTTTTAGTCTGTAAGTCTGATCATCTCTTATCTCTTCGGGATCTTGTTCAATGCTTTCCATTATTATGTACCCCCCGCAATTCATTTGCCAATTTAATCATCAGCATTTCTTAATTTTGCTAAGTGGAGCTTGTTGCTATCTTGAGATCGCAAATGAGCTCCTTCCAAGGCGATAATTTTTTCTAATTCTTCTTTTTCTGATTCAAAGTTTGTTTGCAGATCGGCAATTGTCGATAACATTTGCTGGTGCTTCCGCTCAACTTCACGGCGTTTTCGTTCGATTTCCTGTTCCCTCAGAAGCCGTTGTGTAAGCTCCTTTTCCTCTTGGGCGTATCTGGCAGAGCCGGTTAGGACTCCTTCCGGCCCGGTATAGACATCCAGCAGTTCAATACCCTGATCTGTCAGAACAAACTCACGAATTTGGTTAGAGTGAGCCATACCTCGTGATTTAAGCAGATATAATACCCGGTTTCGCTCGCCATTCGTCTCAATATTTTGCAAAGCAATCCAGGTATCTGTCAGTGAGGATATGCCGATGTCCGTCTTATCAGTTTGATCGAAACTGGAAAGGTCCAGAAAAAGAGCGGTAATGTTTTGGATTTTTAGGAAATCAAGCATGCGCGTCAGCATGAGCTTCACATCAGAAAAATTTCCAGCTGCAGTGAGATTTGATATGGGGTCTAAGATAACAAGCTGTGGTTTAGATTCATTAACTTTTTTGTACATGTTGACGAGATGCATTTCCAAACCGAACAGTGTAGGGCGGGAGGCCTGAATTTCCAATAAACCCTGATCAGTCCATTGCTCCAGGTCGATACCGATAGAATTCATATTGCGGACAATTTGACTGCGGGATTCTTCAAAGGCAAAATACAGACAGCGTCTTCCCTGACGGCATGCTGCATGCGCAGCACTGGCAGCAAGTGAGGTTTTGCCTGTGCCGGCAGTGCCGGAAATTAATATACTTGAGCCAACATAAAAACCGTGACCGCCAAGCATAGTATCAAGCCGCTTGATGCCTGAGGAAATCCGTTCCGTTGATGCTATAGCGTTTAAGCCTACAGAGGTAATTGGCATTAGACAAATGCCTTGCTCATCAATTAAGAAAGGATACTCATTCGTTCCATGGGCTGAGCCGCGATATTTGGCTATACGCAGCCGCCGGGTCGATATTTGATCTATAACCTTATGTTCAAGCAGGATAACGCAATCAGAGACATATTCTTCAATACCGTGACGGGTAAGCGTACCATTTCCTCTCTCCCCAGTAACAATTGCCGTTACACCTCTTTCTTTTAACCAGCGGAAAAGGCGGCGCAGCTCGGCACGTAAAATAGTGGTATTAGCTAAGCCGGAAAAGAGAGCTTCTATGGTATCAAGGACTACGCGCTTTGCGCCAATGGCTTGTATTGCATAATCCAGACGGATAAATAGGCCATCCAAATCGTAGTCACCGGCTTCAGCAATCTCATTTTTATCTAAATGCACATAATCTAAGCTTATTTTGTTTTGTGCAACCAGCTTGTTTAGATCTACCCCTAGAGAAGCGAAGTTTTCCGTCAACTCGCTCTCATTTTCTTCAAAAGACATGAAAATACCAGGCTCATCATATAACAGTGCACCATTAACCAAAAACTGCATTGCAAGCAGGGTCTTTCCGCAACCTGCTGCGCCGCAGACGAGTGCTGTTCGTCCCAGTGGCAGCCCGCCAAAAGTTACATCGTCTAAGCCTTGAATACCAGTAGGGCATTTTTTTAATACTTGTGCTGCATGTGTGGTGTGTAATGTGGTTGTCATAAAGTCCTCCTAGTGAACAGATAAATATGCGCAAAACAGTTATATAATTAAAGCTTTTTTGACAATATCCTCTAAAATAATCCTTATTTGGATATTTTTTCTAAGATGGACTATTTATTTGATGCTAGGCAGCAAAAAACCCGGCATAATGCCGGGTTAATTAAGCGTATGCTGGTGTCTTACCTCATACTTTTTCAATGGAATCAACCTGAAACATGCATTCGCCGGTTTCATTAAGAACTTTCCGGAGCTTACCGGTATCTAAAGCGTCAGTTGGTGCCTGAACATCAATGATTAATTGACCTACCCGCTGAGGCGTAGTTTCAGCAGCTTTCATTTGCAGACCGGCTAAATCATCAACATGATGACGAAAAAAGGAAATGACTTCTTCAGCTGAACGCTCCGTGTTGCCTAGGACGATACGAAAAGTAGAATTCATATTACATTCCTCCTTTTTACTATTGAAATGTTTCGCTGGACAAGCTGCTTTTCCTGCCAAAAAGCTGGTGAGATCATAGTGTATGTCCTTTATATTGTTTTTATTGCAAAAAGAAAGGGATGATTTTAACAATGCAGAAAGTAGCAGTTAGTATATATCATGCGTGAGGTGCTAATGGATACTTGGTCTAAACGAATTATGTTGATAGTTACCGGTTTTTTCTGGTTTTCCATGTATACCTATGTGCCAACGCTGGGACCTTATGCGAAACAGCTGGGAGCATCGTATGACATGGTTGGACTGATTATCGGGTCTTATGGATTTACACAGCTAATATTGCGTATTCCGATGGGAGTAATATCCGATGCCTGGGGCAGCCGCAAGACTTTCGTCATAGGTGGGATACTGGTTGCAGCCTTAAGCGGTATGGGAATGTGGCTGGTGCCGACGGTGGGAGCTTTGCTTCTGTTCCGGGCATTAGCAGGAGCAGCTGCCTCTACCTGGGTGGATTATACCGTACTTTATGCCAGCTATTTTCCGGGAAGTGAGGCTCCAAAAGCAATTGGCTTTATTAATGCAGTGAATAATCTGGGGCAAGTGGCAGCAATGCTTGCCGGCGGATATGTCGCTCAATCCATGGGAATGGAAGCTCCTTTTATCTTAAGTGCAGTATTTGGCGGTATTGGAATTATTCTAAGTTTATTCGTACAAGATAAGCGCCTGAAACCAAAGAAGGTCAATACTTTAGTCTTACAGGAGGCTTTGCATGACAAAAACCTGCTTCGCTTATCAGCGCTGGCTGTCATATTGCAAATTGTTACCTATGTAACCGTTTTCGGATTTTTACCAATGGCGGCGTTAGTTTTAGGTGCGAGCAGTTTTGAACTGGGACTGCTTACGACAATAACTATGGTTCCCTCTATTTTTTCTTCCGCAATGAGTGGCTCTTTTTTCAGAAAGCATTTTGGTGAACGGGCGACCTTAGTAGCTGGGATGTTTATTATGTCTGCTACGTGTGCTGTTATTCCGTTCATAAGCAGTCTGGAGTTGCTATATTTTAGCCAGGCGCTGGGGGGGTTTGGCCGTGGTCTGGTATTTCCCTTATTGATGGGATTAAGTATTAAAAACTTTGCGACTGATAAGAGATCAACAGCAATGGGAGTTTTTCAGGCTATTTATGGATTGGGAATGTTTGGCGGACCCGTATTGGCCGGAGTGTTAAGCAGTAATTTTGGACTGGCGGCGGGTTTTCTAGTAACTGGTATAATCGGATTGACCGGCACTTGCTTAGCTGGCTGGCGGTGGTATCTGCCATTAACTAACGAAAACACCTCGAATACTGTAAACTAAAAGTTCACTTTGCAGGTTTTTGCTTTTAATAGTAAAATATGTTACATATAGGAGTGTGAATGAAGTTATGCTGATTGTGATAGCCGAATTGACGATTAAGCCAGAAAAGAAGGCGGAGCTCTTTACATTTGCGCAAGCACTAATTACTGCTACCAGGGCAGAATCGGAGTGTATCAGCTATGAATTACTGGAAGATCCTTATAATGCTGCTAATTGTATGTTTGTTGAAAGATGGACTGATAAAAAAGCGCTTGAACAGCACCAGCAAACACCCCATATCAGCCTGTGGCGCCAGCAATCACTTCCTCTCCTGGCGGATAAGACCGTTATTAAGCTCTATCAGTCTGAAGAAGTGCCATTATAGTATAACTAGATGAACACAAAGGAGCGGAAGGTATGCCAATAAAGATTCCAAATAATTTACCGGCTGT
>NZ_DALZUO010000006.1:0-185688 GCF_032013335.1 Anaerospora sp.
CTGGAGCCTTCTCGACGGCCTAAGCTTGTCGGCAATGGGGACGAGGGGAATGGGGGCCTCTGGCGTTTGGGTGTGACAAGCTCCCCTGCGGGATGCATGGGGGTAGGGCTAAAGGTACTAGGCTCCACCTTGTCATTGTGAGGAGCAAAGCGACGTGGCAATCTCATCTTTAGCCTCCTTGCAGCTTGTGCCAATGGGAGACGAGAAAAACGGGCTTGTTACCGTTGGTGGTGCTAAACTCCCCTGCGGGGTGCACGGGGGGAAGGCTAAAGGTGCTAGGCTCATATTGTCATTGCGAGGAGCAAAGCGACGTGGCAATCTCATCTTTAGCCTCCTTGCAGTTTGTGCCAATGGGAGACGAGAAATGGGCTTGTTGATGCTGGTGGTGCTAAGCTCCCCTGCAGGGTGCACAGCTGGATAAGTAGTTAAGTAGTTTCGCTGAATTCAAACAAATGAAAAGCCAGGCACCGAAAGAGTGTCTGGCTTTTGTTCATCATTCTAGGAGGTTTTGTCATGCGTGCTTTCCGTAGTATCAGTATTGTTCTAATTGCTTTGCTGTTGATGCCTTATATTGCTTTTGCGGCTCCGGCTCCTGCCGCTGCTGAGGCACCGGCAGTGCTTAAAGTCCGGTTCAGCCAAGCGCCCGGTCAATCGCGGATTGTGCTGGATATGACAGCTTTTCCGGATTACAAGGTAAAAGTAGAAGAAGACCCATTGCGGCTGATTATTGATTTACCATCAACGGCTAATAAAACCGGGCTGCCTCAGGTGCTTGTCAACAATTCGCTTGTATCCACAATCCGGCTGGTTCAGGGAGATGGCGGTAAGCTTCAAATTGTGGTCAATTTAAAAGAAGCAGTACTGCACAAGGTCTTTACTTTAGTCAACCCAAACCGGCTTGTTATTGATGTTACCCGGTTTGTTGAGCAAAAGGTGCAGACTCAAATTGCACCAGGCGTAGCGTATACTTCCTGGTTCAAGGCCCGTTCAGCAGGTCCGGTCAGCGCACATATTTTGGATGTGAGTCCCCAGGCGGGATTTGTGCTGCAGCCAGTCTTATCGAACGGACTGGTGAGCGGACTTGATTCGGTCAGCTCTATGGCTCGGAGTAGTAAGGCAATTGCCGCGGTTAATGGTTCGTATTTTAGTCTGTCCGGCGAGATTATTGGACTAATGAAAGTAAATGGGACACTTGTCAGCACTCCAGAACTAGCGAGAACTGCTCTGGGTATTATGGCTGACAAATCTGTGCTGATGGAGCAAGTCGCTTATCACGGATTTGTTCAATTGCCTGATGGCAGTCAGGTACCCATTAATGGGATTAACCGTGAGCGAGGACAGGATGAGTTAATTGTATATAATGGATATTATAATGAGGCAACAGGTACAAACGGCTTTGGTATCGAATACATAATAAGTAATGGCATCGTTACGACTGTAAGCAGCTCGAATACGCCGCTGTCGGCCAATACGGTAGTGTTGTCTGCTCATGGGAAGGCAATGAAGGCACTAGCTGCTTTAAAACAGGGGGATGCTGTAACGGTTAAGCATACGCTGGGCGAAGAATGGGATAAGACGGTACATGCGATTGGTGCTGGCCCCATGCTCGTTCATAATAACAGTGTATTCCTTACTACCAAGCTTGAGGAATTTGGTGCTGATGTGGCAGGCGGGCGTGCTCCCCGTACGGCAATAGGAGTTACGAAAGAGGGGCATATTCTCTTAGTAGTAATTGATGGCCGCCAAACGGCTAGCGTTGGTATGTCGCTTTTGGAACTGGCACTGTTTATGCAGGAGCTAGGAGCTGTTGATGCAATGAATCTCGATGGTGGCGGCTCTAGTGAGATGGTAATTAATGACAAGGTAGTCAACATTCCCTCCGATGGCCGGGAACGCAAGGTGGGGAATGCCCTTGCCGTTATTTCGGCTACGCTTGCTAATTAGTGCAAAAAGATTATAATAAAGGTATAGCATGGAGGTGATAGTATGCTTCCCAGTAAAAGAAGTATTTTATTAGTAACGCTGATTTTAGTTATATCTGTTACAGCTTGGGTTATGGCTGCCGGTCAAACAGTAGATCACCGCAGCGTTCTGTCCGGTCATGTACTGAGCGTTGTTAATCCGGGTGCAACTGTGCAGGAAGGAACGGTACTTGTTGTTGTTGGTACTCTCACGGGGCCCATTCCAGCGGCACGTGCTACAACAGATGGAGTTGTTAAGGAAGTGCTTGTAAAGCCTGGTGATATCATCCGTCAAGGGGATTTGGTCGTTCGTATTGAAGCGGCTCAAAAATAGAGAGGATGAGTGGATTGTCAATTGTACTTATTTGGCGCCGGTTGCTCACAGGAATACTGGCGCTGTTGTTTTTATTACCGGCAGCGGCTGTTTTTGCTGCCGACATAATGCCTGTGGATCAGGTTAAGACAGGGATGCATGGCATTGCCAAAACAGTAGTAACAGGCAGTAAAATCGAAGAATTTGGTGTAGAAGTGCTCGGTATCATGAAGGATAAGGGACCGTCGGGCGATCTTATTCTTGTACGTGTATACGGAGATTTGATTGATCGTACTGGCGGCATTGCGCAAGGGATGAGCGGCAGTCCTGTCTACATTGACGGCAAACTTGTCGGAGCTGTTGCCTATGGCTGGTCACTTACCGACCACAAGGTGGGCATGGTTACTCCTATTCAGGATATGATGAAAATATGGGATATAACCGCTCCTTCCAATGTTCCTTTTGTACAGCAGGTATCGGAAGAGCTAGAGCCGGTGGCAACGCCGCTGATGGCTGCCGGATTTAGTGATCAAGCCATGAATATGTTGAAAGAAAAACTAAAACCTCTTAATTTTGTTCCCTATGCTGTAGGCGCAGGATCAGAAGAGAATGCCCCGGAGCCTTTGCAGCCAGGCAGTGCTGTTGGTGTTGAGCTGGTAAGGGGCGATGTCAGTCTGGGTGCTTTGGGAACGGTGACCTATGTGGAAGGAGATAAAGTTCTGGCTTTTGGCCATCCTTTCATGAAAAAAGGAAATACCAATCTCTTCATGACGAATGCACAGATCTATACCACAGTTAGTGGTCTGGAGAATTCATTTAAAGTAGGCACTACGGGACAAATGGTCGGGATTATTAACCAGGACCGTGGAGCTGGTGTCGCAGGGGTTACCGGACGGTATCCGGTAATTGTGCCTATGCGGATCATGGTGCATGATACGAATACCGGCAACAGCCGGGATGCTGCCGTTCAGATTGTACAGGATGAACAATTGACGCCTGTGCTTGCGGCAAGCACTGTTTTCAGTGTGATTGATAAGACTCTTGACCGGGTAGGAGCAGGTACGGCCCGGGTAAGTTTTGAGATTACCGGCAATCAGGCGCCTGTAGAGTCATTAAAACGGGAGAACATGTTTTATACTGCCGGAAATATTGGTGAATTGGCAATCGCTGAGCTCCATGAGGCGCTTACTATGCTCTTAAGCAACCAGTATAATCCGGTTGATATTATTGACGTAAAAGTCAATGTCGGTATCGACAGCGAACGCAAGACAGCCGCGATTACCGAGGCAAGAGCTGCTGTGGCTGCTGCCCGCCCGGGGGATACTGTACCAATCACTGTAAAATTGAAACCATTTAGGGGCGAACCCATTACGCGAGTAGTGAATTTCGTTGTTCCGAAGAATCAGCCAGCAGGCCCATTGACCTTGGAGGTCCGGGGCGGTGGGATGGTCCCTCTCCTTTACATTTTAAAAGGGCAGGGAATGGACAGTGAGCTGATTAAGTTAACCAGGAAGCAACAGTCCTTCGCTGAGACGGTTGCCGAACTGGCAAACCGGGATCGCAATAATGATCTGGTAGTAGAAGTGATGGATATGAATTTTGAAGGTCTTGCCGAAGGCGGCATGATGCCTCAGACTGGCAAGGTGAAGAAGCCGGCAGTTGAACTGGAGCCTCAGCTTTCCCAGCTTGCTAAAAAAAGCGGCGACAGTAAAAACAAGTATTTTACCACAACTGACTATATCATTGAGAGCGATACTCAGGTAATGCTGCAAATTGTAACTGACGAAAAAAAGTAAGTAAGTAAGGGGCTGTAGCACTAAGAAATTAGTGCTGCAGCCTTTTTTTATCTCTTGGCATGCGAACGTGAATCTCGTATCCTCTCCGTTCTTTGTGTTCGTATCTCCCGACCGTTACAAAAATTGCCGCCCCGCAGGGTGGAAGCAGATCTTCTTGCGTATAGAAATTCCGATTGTTTGAGCGCAGCGAGTTTCGGAATTTTAGCAAGGAGGTCTGCTTCCAAGGCCATTTTTGTACAGGTCTTGATCTTTTGGTACTTTTGCATCAAGGTAAAAGTACAGAACCGTTATATTTCCCTCTTAACAAAGAAGCCAGTATTATAACAGCTTTACGGCAATGTAACTCCATGGATAATGCCTGGGTTCGTCCTTTTGTCATCGAAACAAAAGGACCAAAAATTCTAGGCCTGTCTTCCAATAGCCTTGGAGAATTACCAACTTACTAAAATTCGTAAACTCACTTCGCTCAAACAGCACGAATTTCTTAACGTAAGCTGGCAATTCTCCATCCTGCGGAACGGCTATCTCCAGAAGGGCCGATAAGAACGTTAGAACCAAGAACGAACCGTATTGAGCCGTTGTATTTCTCTCTTAACAAAGAAACCGAAATATTATACTAATATTTGCATCTTAATAACATCAGAGAAGCAAAAGTGGAGCTGCCTTAATAGCCCCACTTTTGCAGGGTAAAATCCACCAGCTCCGAAAAAAGGGGTTTAGCAGGGAATTGTCCGTAAAGTATGGAATAAAACCAAGTAAATGAAATAGTAATGTATTGCCGCTATGTGCTGCAGCGGATAGGGGGAGCAAAAATGATCATAGCATTGCTGGAACAATTGGGGCACATGGTACTGGTACAAATGGAAAGAATGGGCCGCGTTGTCTTGCTGTTTGTTGAAGCGCTCATGCATTTGCGGCGACTAAACGTCCGGCATTGCCTGCAACAGATGTCGCACTTAGGCGTAGACTCACTGCCTATTGTAATGTTGACAATGCTGTTTACCGGTATGGTCATGACGTTGCAGAGTGCCCAGGAATTTATTAAATATGGTGCTCAGTCTTCGGTAGGAGGCGTCGTATCGATTGCTATGGGCCGGGAATTGGCACCGGTGCTTACGGGGGTAGTCGTTGCCGGACGTGTGGGAGCGGCGATAACAGCGGAAATCGGTTCCATGAAAGTCACAGAACAGATTGATGCCTTGCGCGTTATGGCCACTAATCCCGTTGCATATCTGGTGGTGCCCCGGCTGGTAGCGTGTGCGCTCATGATGCCTATATTAGTCGTATTTGCCGACTTAATTGGCACAATCGGCGGCTACCTAGTAGCTACTCTCCATGCTGGTATCGGTTCTTTTACGTATTTACAGTCTATTAAAGTATTTACTGTGATTAATGACATAACGGGCGGAATGGTTAAATCCATGTTTTTTGGTGCCATTATTGCCATAATTGGCTGCTATAAAGGCCTGACAACGGCTGCAGGGGCTGAAGGAGTGGGGAAAGCCACTACCGGTTCAGTAGTAACCTCCATTATTCTTATTTTTATCAGCAATTATTTCTTATCATTGGTACTATACCGATAGTAACCTGCCGAAGAGGTGGAACATGATTAAATTAAGCAACATTCATATGAATTTTGGCGGCAAAAAAGTCCTAGACAATATTAATCTGGAAATTGCCGAAAAAGAGACAATGGTTATTATCGGACCAAGCGGTTCAGGTAAGAGTACACTGCTGCGCCTGATCATCGGTTTGCTGCGTCCTACCAGTGGTCAAGTATGGATTAATGACCAGGAAGTCACTGCTATGAGCGAAGACCAATTAAATGAGCTTCGCCGCCACATGGGGATGGTCTTTCAATATTCGGCATTGTTTGACTCGATGACGGTAGGGGAAAATGTAGCATTTGGGTTACGGCAGCATACCGATTTGACTGAAGAGGAAATTTCTTCAGTAGTCAGACGCAAATTGCGTATGGTGGGGCTGTGGGGACAGGAAAATGTTATGCCGAATGAACTGTCAGGCGGTATGAAAAAAAGAGTCAGTCTAGCCCGGGCTATTGCCCTTAATCCCAAAATTGTGTTATATGACGAACCCACTGCCGGACTTGATCCGGTTAAATCCAGTGCGATTGACAGATTGATTAGCAGTACAAAACGGATGCTGGGAGTTACATCAGTCGTAGTGACGCATGATATGAACTCTGCCTTCACTGTAGCCGACCGGATTGCTATGATCTATGACGGTCAGATTATTGAAGTGGGGACGCCGGAAGAATTTCAACAATCGGTTAATCCGAAAGTGCAGCAATTTATTCACGGCTGGAAATCGCCGGGATTACCGGTCAAAAGGAGGCAAAAAGCATGAATATGTCAACAGAAGCAAAGGTCGGTGCAGTAACGCTGATTGCTCTCCTCTTGCTTGGCTTTATGGTAGTGCATATTGGAGGTTTCAGCTTTGGCGATAAAGGATATCCTGTTCAGGCTGTCTTTAGCCATGTAGGCGGGTTAAAAGAGGGCAATGTTGTCCGGTATGCCGGAGTAGATGTGGGTCGGGTACAGCAGGTGCAAATTATTCCGGAGGGAGTCAAGGTCCTGCTGATTATTAACCCTGACACAAAAATTCCTGAAGGCTCTCATTTTACCATTGGTACTGACGGCTTGTTAGGGGAGAAGTTTATTAATATAGCTCCACCGCCTAAAAGCTCTGGTTTTATTGGCCCTAATGCTCTTGTGAAAGGCGAGGAGCCCCAGGGACTGGACACTCTTATCACCAATGCTGATAAAGTCTTAGCGGATATTCAAAAACTGGTACAGTCGTTGAATGAAGTTATCGGTGATGACAAAGTGAAGGCGGCTCTCAAAGATTCCATGCTCAATTCAAAGGAGATTACTGCCAACCTAAATCGCTTAAGTGCCTCTCTTGCCCGTATGGCAGAGTCCAATGAACAGGACACGCACACCATGATTACGAATCTGGCAGCGATGTCGCAGTCGCTGCGCGATGTTGCCGGCAGAGTGGACAACATGATGACCAATATCGATAACAACGGTCAGACGGCTGCTGACTTACGGGAAATGATCAGCAATTTGAAGACAACTAGTTCCCGTGTCGAAAAAATGGCTGCATCTCTGGAAGGAGTAGTGACTGATCCGGAAAGCTCCCGGAACATCAAAGATACGTTGAAAAATGCACGGGAAGCATCGGAAAAGGCAAACAAAATGTTAAATTCGGTAAGTGATATTGAAACAGAAGTCAACGCTGAATTACTCTATAATACAGACAGCGGCAAATACCAGAGCAATGCTGATGTTAAAATCAGTACTTCACCAAAAGACTTTGCCGTTGTTGGTGTAACTCATATCGGAGAGAATGAGAAACTTAACTTGCAGGTTGGCAAGACAAATGGTTCTTTTGCCAGCCGTGCCGGTATTATGGAAGGTAAGGCAGGGATTGGCTTTGATGCTAATACCAGTGGCCCTCTCAGACTGTCGGTGGATGTATATGATCCCAATGATGTGCGTTATAAGCTGCGAACAGAGTTCCAGTTAGCGCCCGATATCTTCGTCGTTGGCCAAAGGACGAAACCCGATCGTGAGGGCGAGACAGGGAGTTACGTTGGCCTTAGACATACTTTTTGATTGACACTGAAAAATGATTGGACATATAATGGAAATAGACTGCTGACTAATTAGTCATTTTGTAGGGGGAATAGTACATGATCAAACAGAAAAATTGGAAAAAGCGCCTTACTGCTGCTTTAGCTGGTGGCGTTTTTATACTTAGCACAGCAGCTGCATGGGCCGCTCCGGTAGAACTGACACTGGATGAAGCTGTCGCTTTGGCACTTCAGAATAATTCGGATATTAAAATTTCCGAATCGGAAAGAGAAAAGGCTGACTGGGCGGTAAGTGAAGCCAAGGCAGGCAAAAAGCCATCGGTAAATTATAATTTTACCGGATCATACACTGATTCTAATGCTACCAAACTTAATGGTAACAAAGAAAACTATGATAACAAAATAGCATTGACCTTGCCACTCTATACTGGCGGCAAAGTAGAAGGCTCCATTGAAGCTGCTAAATTAGGCTTAAAGTCGGCTGACCTCGGCATAGAAAAAGCTAAACAGCAAATAAAACTGGACGCAACTACCGGTTATTTCAACATTTTACAAACCGCCAATTTAGTGAAAGTTGCCCAGGAATCAGTTGATGGCTTAACCGCACATTTGAAAAATGTCCAGGCTCAATATGATGTAGGCACTGTAGCCAAATCAGACATGCTGCGCTCTGAAGTTGAACTGGCCGATGCCGATCAAAAGTTGATTATCGCAAAAAATAATCTTGAACTGGCAGTAGCCAGCTTTAACAACGTCACTGGCTTACCGCTTGAAACGCAAATAAATCCTAAACAGTCCGCATTGGCTTATGTGGCCAATAATCAAACGCTGAATGACAGCATTACCTATTCTCTTGCCAACCGGCCGGAGGTAGCCCAGGCTGATGCCAATGTGGCAGTTGCTAAACAACAAATTAAAATTGCCGGTGCCGATAAAAAACCAACAGTTTCCTTAACCGGCTATACCGACTGGTATGACAAAGACTTACCGGGAACAGACAATGATAATTGGGGTGCCAGTGTAACCGCCAGCTACAAACTGTTTGACTCGGGATTGGCCAAATCCAAAGTAAAACAAGCAGATGCAGGGTTGGACAAAGCAACCGAGCAAGCCCGCCAGTCCCGCGACAGCGTTCAACTTGAAGTACGGCAGGCATTTCTCAATATGAAAGAAGCGGAAAAACGCATTGAGACAAGCAAAGTAGCGGTAGATAAAGCCGAAGAAGATTTCAAGATTGCTCAAGTCCGCTATAGCGCCGGTGTAGGTACCAATCTGGATGTAATTGATGCGCAGCTGGCACTTACCCAGGCGAAAACAAATAATATTCAAGCTCTTTATGACTACAATACCAGCAAAGCGAAGCTGGATAAGGCCATGGGAATACCTGTAAAATAACGTGAATAGCCGGAAATTTTCCGGCTATTTTTAATTTGAAATACCTTTGAATTCTGTATGTTATCTTCCAGTTATTGCTGTATAGACCAGGATTTACCGGAGACAATAAAAGCGACAGAATAGTTTCCAGAATTAGGGACAAGGACATCCTCAAACAGCGTCGAATTTAATTTAATATCTTTGTGTAGGAGGCGGAACATGCGTTATAAGGCTTGGCTGCTATTACTTGCAATCGTTGTGACCATTGGCGCTGCTTTCTGGACTAGCCAAAGTGAAAATGTACTTGGCAGGGCGCAGAACGCGCTTGTTGAAGAAATGAATAAAATGCTGAATGGTCAAGTAACGTTTAAACGCCTGGAGATTACTTCTTTTCGATCAGCAGTTCTTTATGACGCTGTTATTCAGGACAATCAAGGACAAATTGTTGCTTCTGCCGCAAAAGTAACGGCCAGGTTCGATTTATGGGCTGCCTTGCAGGGAGAAGTGGCATTAGCAGCCATTAAGGAAGTGGAGTTAAGCGAACCGGGTTTATTTCTCGTCAGGCAAAGCAACGGACTTTGGAATATAGAGCAATTGCTGAAAAACCAGAATAATCAGGAAATGTCCTTTGCTGGTTTAATAAAATTAACAAACGGCCAGATCCATCTCTTGCATGACGGTGTAACCTATACGGTTGCTGACATAAACGGATCTTTTAATTTCATACATAAACCGGCTGTTGCTTTTTCTGTCGCAGGGACTTTTCAGGGGGAGCCGATCGTCGCAGAAGGCTCGGTGAAAAGCAAGGACAGCCTGTTTGCCCGGTTAAAAGTCAGTGGGCTGGATCTGACTACTCTTAAGCCGATGCTGCCGGCGGATCATTCGATTGTTGTTCATAGCGGACAGCTTGAGAATGTGACGGCAACGGTGCGGCAGGAGCAAGGTGTGCTTGCATATGCCGGAGAGGCGCAAGTTCACAAGCTGGCGGTTGATGCCTCGGGAATCTCCGTCAAAAATGGTGAGGCGAGCCTGACGTTTACCCACCAGAATTTATATCTTTATCAGGCTTCCGGCACGGTCAACGAACAGCCGGTACAGGGACATGGCCGTATTACCCTGGATACTTCCGAGCCGGTACTCGATTTGGCGGTTCAATCTGCCGGTATTGATCCGACTGCTTTTGATAAATCCCTGCCAGTGAGCGGAAAATTTGCTGTTCAGGCTACCGTCCGCGGTCTGGCAACAAATCCCGAGGTACAGGGTGAGATCGTGCTGGAAAAGGGGTCCATTGCCGGTGTAACGGTTGAAGAGGCTAAAGGCAGTGTGCTTTTGTCTGACGGCTTGCTCACGCTTAAGCGCTCTGCCGGTAAAACACTGGGCGGTGCCGTTACGCTGGAGGGGCAGCTGGATACCGCTACCCGGCGTTATCAGGGACGGGTGCGGGGAACTGGTATTGACAGTTCACAAGTACCGGGAGTCCCGGTACAGGCAGCAGGTCGTGCCGATTTTGATGTAATGTTGGACGGAGAGGACTTTTCCCAGCCTGCTATTAGCGGCACGGCAGTCATCAAGCAGGGGCGCTGGAATGCGCTTGCTATTGATGAGGTGGCCACTGGCTTTAGCTGGTCAGGTAAATCGGCTATTATTGATTATTTGAATATTACGGCCGGACAGGCCAAAATAACAGCTAAGGGAAGCATGCAGGATGAACAGCTGGCGCTTACTCTGCTGGGGCGGTCAATTCCGCTTGGTCTTATTGGTGCTCAAACATCAGCCGACATGAGTGGGACGCTTGATTTTGAAGGCACTGCAGGAGGCAGTCTGAGTCATCCGGTCCTTACTGTTGATTTTAAAGCAAGAGACGGTCAGGTACTGCAGCAGCCTTTCTCGTCTGCAGCGGGTACGTTACTGCTAACCCCCGATCAGCTGAAGATTGAACAAGCGACAATTGTCAATCGAAATACGACCCATAATTTGGCTGGAACGGTTGAATTAAGCGGCGATCATCCTGTTAACCTGGTGCTTGTTACCAAAGCGGCCCGAGCCGAAACGCTTATTGCGATGCTAATGCCTGGTGAGCAATTAACGGGTAATGTAGATAATGAAGTGGTGTTGACTGGTTCGCTTGCGGACCTAAATGCTCAGGGGCATTTCAGACTGTATGACGGCAGCTTCCGTGGGCAGCTGATTTCTAGTATTGAAGGGCGCTACCAGCGGCACCAGGGTGTTATCAGCCTCGAAAATGTTGTGCTTCAGTCCCTCAATACCGAAGTACAACTGGCAGGTACGATCTCTGCAGATCAACAACTGAATTTTAACCTGGCAGCAAAAGATATTGAATTAGCAAAACTCAGCCATACAGCTGGGTATCCAATGTCCGGCAAAGCAAGCTTTGTAGGACATCTTGGCGGAACGGTAGCCTCACCCGCTTTTGAAGGACAGCTCACGGCAGATAAACTGGTGCTTAACCGGCAGGAGATAACCGGTATTAACGGAACCGTTTACTCCGACGGTAACCGCATTCACATTAGTCATTTTGGATTCAAGCAAAATGAGGGGGCTTTTGCTTTTACCGGCGGTATGGAGCTGGCGAGTGATACCATTTATGGAACAGTCACAGTGGAAAACGGCCAACTGGGGAGTCTGCTTACGATGCTGAATTCGCCGGTGAAAGAAATTGACGGCAAGCTAAATGGCAGCATTGTAATTGGCGGGACGCTCGATAAACCGGATATTGCGGTGCAGGGCAACCTGCTGGCAGGCAAAGTGAAAAATTATCCCCTTGATAATATTGAGATGGATATTGCTCTGAAAAATGAAGTTGTAACAATCAATACATTTTCTGCCAAGCAAGGCAGCGGCATACTGGTAGCACGTGGTACAGCTAATCTCAATGGTCCGGCTAACCTGGAAATCGGCGGCAGGGACATTGATGCCGGGTTGCTGACAGCATGGCTGGACTCTACTGTCGCGACAAGCGGCAAATTAACCTTTAGTGCCGAAGTAACCGGTCAGACTCAGGATCCTCAGATGGCCATATCGTTGCAAATTAATGATGGAAAAGTAGCTAATGCCAGTTTTGATGAACTTTACGGGCTGTTCACAGTGAATAAAGGCAGCATTCATGTCAATCAGGTGATGCTGTTAAAAGGTCCATATAAGGCTAGCGCGTACGGACTTGTTCCCATTGCGGCTCTCAATAAAGAAGGCCGGGCCAAGGCCTCGGCTGTAGATCAAATGAATCTGACCGTTACGCTTGATAAAGCAAACTTAAGCATTTTACCAATGCTGACTAATGAAGTATCCTGGGCAGTGGGCGATACAAAGGGGCAGCTGAAAATCGGTGGAACCTTGTTTGAACCGACTGTTACCGGACAATTTTTAGTTCAGGATGGTACCATTAAATTTAAGTCGCTCGGTCAGCCCATCCAAAAAGTGGCGGTTGATATTCAGTTCGAAGGTGATACAATGAATATTAAAGCCTTCAACGGGTCAATGGGGGGAGGATCTTACAATCTCACCGGGCAGATCGGCTGGCAGGGACTGACTTTGACGGATTATGATGTGGTGCTTACGCTTGAACGCTTAGGGGTGGAGCATAAGTATTTTAAGGGTCCGCTGCAAGGGAAACTGCAATTGACCACAAATAGAAGGGGCCGTCCGCTAGTGGCAGGAAACCTGTTATTTGAGAATGCAACAATTGATATACCGCTGATTCCGGATCTGGAGGCTAGCGATCTGAATGTGGCTCTTGACCTGGAGGTTGTTGCGGGAAAACGCGTTCGGTTGTATAATAGTTATTTGTATGACATTATGGCTGAAGGTAAAGTGAAATTTGGTGGCAGTACGCAGCGGCCGTCAACCTCAGGACGGATCAGTGCCGTCAGGGGAACGGTAAGCTATTTGCGGACATCGTTTAAAATTAAAGATGCTGTGGCTGATTTCACGCAAGTTGGTTCTTTTATGCCGGTTTTGCGATTGGACGCTTCTACACGTCTGGAACAAACAACAATCAATCTGGCAATAACTGGACCGGTTCAGGAAATGGAAATGAAACTGACTGCCGAGCCGCAGATGAGCCAGCAGGAGATCTTGTCACTTCTGACACTCAGAAGCCATTACTTTGATAATAAAAATGGTAATGACGGCCGGGATAGCGGCTTAGGACGGGATGAAATCGTCGGTCTTCTGGATGCAGGATTGCAGATGCGGTTTATTTCCGAGATGGAAGGGGCTTTCCGCAAGGCGTTCGGTATTGATGAGTTCCGCGTTGTCCGGGGGACTCTTGCTCCTGATGACAATAAAAAAGACCACACAATTGACCGGGAAGTATATAATCTGGAAGTAGGTAAGTATATTACGGACCGGCTGATGCTCAGTTATACCATGGGTGTTGATCACGATGAGAGAAGTATGGGCTTCCGTTATGATCTGAGCCGGCGGTTTAGTGTCACGGCATCCCGTGATAACAAGGATCGTAACCTGTTTGGCTTAGAGGCGCGATTTACCTTCTAGAGAGGTGAGAGGTAATGCTGTTTGAACATTATGTTGCTGAATTAAAAAAAGTGGAGCTGTTAACTCCCGAAAAGGAGCAGAACCTTTGGCAGGGCTATAAAGTAGACGGTGATTTGACTTGCCGGAGTCAGCTGATTGAGCATTACCAGCCTCTGGTTTTCAAAACGGTTATGCGATGGCGCGGCAACCAGGCCGTAATGATGGATCTGGTGCAGGAGGGGACAGTCGGCCTTATTGAGGCTGCGGAAAACTTTCAGCCAGACCGGGGAGTTGCCTTTAGTCTTTTTGCTACTCATCGTATCCGGGGCCGTATTTTAAACTATTTGGAACGGGAAGGCAAACTCAACTGGGTATATATGGATAGTCCGGTTGATACCGAGAAGGCCACTCTTGGCGATACACTGGTGGATACGGCTGTCGCTGTGTCTGATCAGGCTGAGCATAACTATTTGCTGGAGCAACTGCGCTCGGCTGTGGGGCGTTTGCCTGAACGGGAGCAGGTTGTGCTAAGTGGTGTTTATCTTGATGATCAGCAGCCTAAAGAGCTGGCGGATAAACTCAATCTTAGCCTATCTCATGTCTATCGTTTGCAAAAGCAGGGTATTCGCCGGGTCAGAGGCATGCTTTCCCGCATGATGCAGGAGTTTAAATAAGAGAAGAAGTCGAATCCTGGAGAAAACAGGACCTAATTTCGTATATTCCTTAAATTCGCCTCATTTTCACTGAACAGGCGTGACCATAATCTGGACTCTTCCCAGGATTATAGAATTGTGGTTATAATAGGGGTGGTGAAATGGCAGATTCCAAAAACCATATCTCCCGGCACCTTAAGTCAGCAAAAGCATGGCTTGACCGGGCTGAAGACTCGTTTGACAAGGATTCCGATGTACGGGGTGAACTTAACCTGCTGCTGGCTCAGGCAGAATTGCAGCGGGTGCGGGAAGTGAACCGTTCCGGGCGTTGGCGCTGGAAATATCCGGTGCTTAAGCAAGGTCTGGCGGTCTCTTTGGCTGTTCTCCTTGCTGCAGGCGGCTTCTATTGGTGGGATAGGCAGGATGTTTCTGTAGAGCCTGTTCCGGTAGCTGCCAGCGAACGTATTGTGACGATAGACAAGCCGATGGTACTGGAAACAGAACGATCTCTATCGCCGGTCACGGCTGCATCCCTGATTCCTGTTACTGCCGTTCCGGCTAGACAGCCTGTTCATGAGCCGGAAGCAGCCCAGAGCAGTAAAACACCTGTAACTGCAACGATAAACAGGCCCGTATCAACCGAAACCAGTCAGACTAAAGAAGTCCGGCTGGCTCCGGACGAAATGCAGCAGCTGATCAGAGCAGCAGGCAAGTCCTTGCGCGGCCAGTAAATGAAATAGGAGGTAGTCCATGAGTACTAGTAATAAGAAACGCTATAGACAATTGCTGCTAGCGGCTATTTTGGGTCTATCGGTTAGCTTAACCGGTTTTGCTCCCGCTTCTGCTGCAGATATTGCCGGTAAAACAGTAACTGCTGTGAAAATTACCGGGATGTCGACAGTAGGTGAGAATGCTGTACTTGCTGCTGTTAAGACAAAAGTAGGCGATAAAGCTGATCCGGAAACAGTAAAGCAGGATTTGCAGTCTATTTATGAGCTGGGATACTTTTTCGACGTTGTCGCCAATTTCACTGAGGTTCCTGAAGGCATTCAAGTCGTGTATACCGTAATGGAAAACCCCCAGTTAAAAGAGATTGTGATCAAAGGCAATACCAAAGTTTCCAACGAGAAGATTAAAGAGCTGCTGACCATTCAACCGGGTACGGTTTTGAATGCGAAGACCCTTAATGATAATATGAGAGCCGTTGAGCAGTACTACCATGACCAAGGCTTCATTTTGGCAAAAGTCAATGATGTTGCCATGGGTACAGGTGGTGTGCTGACCATCAGCGTCAATGAAGGTGTACTGGAAGGTATTACTGTCAAAGGCAATGATAAGACCAAAACCAATGTTATTACCCGTGAAGTTAAGCTGAAGACGGGAGAGGCCTTTAACGTTAAGGATGCCCGTCGCAGTATGCAAAAGGTGTACAACCTGGGCTACTTCGAAGATGTCAACATGAAGCTTAACCCTGGTAAAGAACCGAATGCCGTAGTGCTGGAAACCAGCGTAGTCGAGCAGAAAACAGGGACATTCTCGATTGGTGCCGGTTACTCGAAAGCCGACGGTATGGTGGGTATCATTGAATTAGGTGATAACAACTTCCGCGGCACTGGTGACAAAGTTAAAGTTCACTGGGAGTTCGGCGGTAATGGCGGCAATAAGAATTATGAGTTTGGCTATACGAAACCATGGCTCGATGACAAACAAACTTCCCTCGGCTTTACCGTTTATGATATGACCAATGAATACAGTGATTATGAGCATGGGGATTTGGTATCCAGCTATGACAAAGAGCGTAAGGGCTGGGATATCACGCTGGGGCGTCCTAGCGGTGAATATATGCAAAACTATATAACATTCAAAAACCGCAAAGATGAGTGGAAAGAAGCGGTTGAGGGTAAAGACTACAGTAAAGACTCACCCTATGTTGAAGAAGACTATATTGGTAAGAACTTCGGTCTGACCCGAAGTGTTACTCTTACCCGTGTATTTGACTCTCGTGACAATGTCTTTAATGCTACCGAAGGAAAACGTTACTCTCTGTCAGCTGAGTTTGCCGGTAAGGCGCTAGGCGGCGACTTTAATTACAACAAATATACGGCCGAAGCCCGTCAATATCTGAAAGTAGGTAAAGAGCAAGTTGTTGCACTTCGCCTGACAGCCGGTTACGCCGACGGTCACATGCCTGATTCGGGCCGTTTTGCAGTTGGTGGAGCTGATACACTGCGCGGCTATGAAGATGATGAATTTAAAGGCGACAAAATGCTTGCTGCTACAGCAGAATACCGTTTCCCGGTAGCCAAGAAAGTGCAGGGCGTTGTCTTTACTGATGTCGGTAATGCCTGGGATGGTGAAGGCTACAAACTGAATGATCTGGAAGCAAGCGTCGGTGTGGGGCTACGTATTACCACGCCGATTGGTCCGATCCGGCTTGACTATGCCCAGGGTGGTGAAGGCGGTAAAACGCACTTCAGCTTTGGTGGACAATTCTAATACTCATAGCAGGCAAGAGTCAGGTAGCAGTACCTGACTCTTGCTGCAAAAGCTAGGCTAGTGTCTTGGCAAAGTTGTGAATTAGAATTAGACAGTGTAGATTTTTTTTGCGATGCAAGGCGGAGGAGTCCGCGCATATCGGGAATATGTAAGGCGACGACAACGCAGCAGTACGAAAAAAGATACGCTGGCTAAGCTAAGATTTAACTTGGTCAAGATACTAGGTTTCCCTGAGGGAGGTGCATGCACATAAGACGCCAATTTATGCTAATGCCTGTACTAGTACTTGTTGCTTTTGTCCTGCATATGCCGCTGGGCTCTTTTGCTTATGCGGCTGCCGATACGGTTGAAATAGTTACCGTTTCGATCACTTCCCCAGAGGGCAAACCGCCTGCACGCATTGCCAAGCGGATGGAAGCCAGTGTGGCTACAGTGGGGAACCATGTTTTCACCGGCCGCAGTGTTGCTGAAATCGCCGCAGGCAAAGATGCCTATGAGCGCATTGTCAGTGATGTGATTGGCAGGGTGCTAGTAGGCTATTCAGTAGAGGAAGTTCATATTTCTCCTGGCCGCACTACCCAGATTGCCGTTACCATCACTCCCTGGGGGGACGTTGTGCGCGACGTTCATTTAGAAATGGATTTCGGCAATTTATCACCGGAAGTAGCCGGTCTTATTACCAAGGATATGGGTGATCTGGAAGAGATGCTTGCCGGTGTTCTGGTAGGTTTGCCGATTGATTCATTGGATTGGGCAGGCGGAGTTTCCAAAACGGTGATTCGCGAGCTGCTTACTGCCCAATTGCCGGAGTTTCGTTCCAATTTTGACATTATCTCGGGTACTCAAACAACAGTGAAATTATCACTGGCGCCACAAGGTCCGGTAGTACAGGATACGCGAGTAACGCTGAGGTCCAGAACCATACCGAATGTATTGCTGTGGAAAGCGAAACCGGCAGTAGAGGAAGCAGCTAAAATGATGAATGGCTTGCCGGTGGCCTTTGTCGAACGCCACAGCGCATATTTTAATACCCGTCTCGCTGAAGTGGTAAGAGACCACCCGGTCGCGAAAGAGTATGGCTTAACGCTTACGCCTGAAGTTATAGCTGGTAAGCAAACGCAAATTCAGCTAAAAGCAGAGACGACCAAATATCGACTGACTTTGGAAGGGTATGTCGATATGGGGCGTGAGGACGACAATACGGCCATCAAACTGCATGCCGGTAAATTTATCAATTCGGCCGATGAGTTATTTGCCGAGGTAGAATTCATTCCTTCCTCCGTCTCCTGGAAGTTTTATCCGGGGTGGAGCCATAGAATTGGAACAACCACCTATGCCGGTATGAAGTACGATATATCCGATAAGGATAATATCCTCTGGATCAATCAAAATTTCGGCTCTGACTGGTCACTCCGGCTGGAGCACGCCTCCTCTACGGAAGGTGACGAGATCGGCCTTCGCTATAAAATTCATGACTTTTTAAGTGCTGAATATGTAGTCGGCGAGCATGAAAATTGGCTCCGACTGATCGGTCATTTATAGTCTTGAATAAGGATCAGGTCCCTGTTATAATGAAATAGGACAAAATTGCCAAGTGCAGAAAGAAGGGAATTCTTCATGTTCAAAGACAAACGTAAAGTAAAGGTTATTGCTTTGGCTATTGCTGCAATGTTCATATTAGGCGTAGCAAGCATTGCGCTCACCCAAACAGGAGTAACGCATACTGCAAGTGCAGCCCCCTCATCGAATATCGGTATTGTCAACTACCAAACACTGTTAGGTGATGATAATCCGGAAGTAAAAAAAGTAAATGAAGCCATGCAGGCAGAGTACCAAACCCTCAAGCAGGATTTTGACGCGAAAACAGCGACAATGAATGACAAAGAGAAGCAAGACTATGCCAATCAGCTGCAACAGCGTTTGATGCTGAAAGAGCAAGAGTTAAAAGGTGCTCTCATGGATAAAGTAACGGCAGCTGTTAAATCGGTAGCAGAAGCTAAAGGTCTGTCGGTTGTGCTGGAAAAAGGCAATGTAGTCTATGGCGGCACCGACATTACTGATGAAGTAAGCAAAAAACTGAAATAGTTGTAGGTGAAATGATGCAGGGCCGGGCGGTAGCGATGCTGTCTCGGCTCTTCTACTAGAAAAGAGGTGGTTTTGGTGAACATCAATCGTGCCAAGATCGTGTTCCTCTCAGCCCTGCTGACAGTAACGCTGCTGGCAGCCGGTTGTGGAACAAAATCAACTCCCGAAACAAAAACAACGGCAGTACCGCAAGTGGGTATTCTGAATGTAGATAAAGCAGTCCAGGCTCACCCCAAATATGCTGACTATCAGCGTCTCCAAAAGGAATATAATACGCTGGCGGCTCAGGCGTCGGTGGAAAAACAAGCTGCAGCTCAGGGACAAGCCCAGGATAACGCTATGCCTGATGGCGCTTTGCAAGGACTTAATGAGGCCTTAGGACAGGAATTTAACAGCAAAGTGGCAGCTAAGCAAAATGAAATCAGTGTCCGTCTCAATCAAAAGGCAGACCAGGTAAGACGCGATTTAGCGGGGCAATTCGATGCTTATACCAAAGAAATTGATGAGACCTACCAAAGTCAGATTTTTAGTCTTCAATTGAAGTTAAAAACAGTACAACTTAGCAAAGAAGAAATGGAAGCTCTGCAAAAACAAATGGAACAACTGCAAGGGGAACGTTCAGCTAAGCTTTCTGCAAAAGAGAAAGAATTATCCGGTCAGTTAGAGGCGGCCATGGCTCCGGAAAAAGCGGCTGCTGAAAAAGAACTTTCCGCTTATGCAAATGAAGTGAATACAGCACTACAGCAGCAAGCAACTGCAAAAAGTGCGGAAATTGCTGCCCGTATGCAACCTGCTCCGCTCCAGTCGCAAGCAGGACAGGGCAGAACGGAAACCGAACAGAAAGCGGCGCTCAAAAGCCAGGAGATTACTGTGCTGCAGGATTCTATTATCAAAGATATACAGGATAAAACCGCAAAAATAGCCGCTGAACGTGGTTTGGAAGCTGTTTTGGGTGTATATAAAGTGAATGTTTCTGCTGTTGATATTACCGATGCAGTTATTGCTGAAATCAAGAAATAATTTGGGCTGGTATAATTGGCCCGGATTGTTGAGAAAGCTATGAAAAAGGCCTCAACTAGGCAATAATGTACGATTGGGAGGATTTGTAAGATGATGATGCAAAAAAGAGTTAGATTGCTTGTGCTAGCGGTGTTTATGATTGCTGCTGCGACGCTATTAGGCGGTTGTTCCGGTTCGGGGCAAACTGCGGTTGGTGTATTGGATGTCAATAAAGTAATGTCTGACAGCCCGAAGGTCAAGCAATTTCAGGATCAGCTGAATGTCCGCGGTAAAGAATTAAGTGATCAACTGGAGAAAGACAAAGCAAGCATTAGTGCTGAAGAGTACCAAAAACGTCAGGAAGCAGCCTATGCTGAGTTTCTTAAAACAAAACAGGATCTGGAAGGCCAAATTGACAGCACCATTAAACAGGCCCTTGAACAAGTAGCCCAGGAAAAGAAAATGGGTGTAGTCCTGTATAAAAATGGGGTCGCTCAAGGCGGTACTGACATTACGGAAGATGTATTAAAGAAAATGCAGTAACTTGCTTATAGAACCATCAAGTGGTGAAAAATGAGATTACCGTAAAATAGTACGGTGATCTCATCTTTTCGTCTGGATTTCCTTCTTTTAAAAATAATATAGGAGTGTTTCACTTGCAGCTAACTTTACAAGAAATTGCCGACTTAGTGAATGGCTTACCAACAGGTGATGCCTCAATGGTTATTAGCGGCGTTACCAATATTGCCGAAGCCGGCCCGGGAGATATTACGTTTGCGGTGCCGCCTCATTTGGAGAAAGCAGTATCCTCGGCAGCGGCAGCTGTTATTATTCCTGAAACAATTACAGATTTTGATAAACCGGCTATACGTGTCGCCAACCCCCGTTTGGCTTTTACTACGCTGCTTTCGGTGTTTACTCCGCCTGTAGCAGTTGCCCGGGGAGTTCACCCCGCTGCAGTGCTAGGAGACAATGTAACACTTGGTGAAAATGTTGCAATCTTACCGCATGCTGTTATAGCCGACAATGTATCTATTGGCAATAACACGGTAATTTATCCCCATACTTATATCGGTGCCGACACACAAGTAGGCAGTGACTGCCTGCTTTACCCAGGAGTTTCCGTTAGAGAAGGCTGTTATATCGGCAGCCGTGTTATCATTCACAGCAATGCTGTTATTGGCAGTGACGGCTTTGGTTTTGTTACCGTCGGCGGCAAACATACCAAAGTTCCCCAGGTTGGTAATGTTGTCATTGAAGATGACGTGGAAATTGGAGCTTGTACGACAATCGACCGGGCAACAACCGGCAGCACGCTGGTGAGAGCGGGAACAAAAATTGATAATCTTGTCCATTTAGCGCATAATGTAACTGTTGGTGAAAATTGCTTTTTTGTTGCCCAGACAGGCATTGCTGGCAGTACCCGCATTGGCAATAATGTCACTTTTGCGGGCCAATCAGGCTGCGCGGGACATATTACCATCGGCGATCATTCGGTTTTTGCCGCCCGGAGTGCTCCCATTAGTGACATACCGGAAAAAGTCTTCTATGCTGGTTTTCCCGCACGCCCGCACCGGGAATGGCTGCGAACGGAAGCTGCTGCCGGCAAAGTGCCGGACTTACTGAAGAAAGTACGTGATCTGGAGCTGCGTCTGGCAGCGCTGGAAAAGCAGGGGAAATAGGCTCAAGGCCTTCATTACAGATATTACTAGCTTGTTTTCGGCAGGATTCGACAAACAGGCAGAGAATATGATAGATACGTATACTAATTTTGCTATACGAATTTGCTATGAGGAGGAACTAACTTTGCTTAGAAAAACAATGTTTGCTGCAATTTGTACAATGATATTGACTAGCGTTACGGCCTTTGCCGCACCATCGATTAATGGCTCAACAGGCTTAATTAATAATCCGACGGCTGATGTATTACAGGATGGAGAGTTTAGCATCGGTTATTACAATCTGAAAGATGGCGGAGTAGGCGTATTCAATCTTAATTTAGCCCGCAACTTAGAGGTCGGGGTAGCCGGATTCCGTTATGATAATCATGACAATGATACACTTCTAAATGCTAAATTTGCATTAGTGCCTGAAACAGTATTAACTCCTGGTTTGTCAGTAGGTGTAGAAGACATTGGTGACAAAAATGGCCGTACCACTTATGCTGCTGCCAGCAAAGCGCTGCCTTTCGGCTTTCGGATTCATGCTGGTGTGGGCAATGGACGCTATGATGGCTTCTTTGGCGCTATTGAAAAAACCATTAATCCTGTCAGTGTGATTACTGGAAACAATGCCTTTCCTGCTACTACGCTAATTGCCGAATATGACGGCAGCCGGATGAATTACGGAGCCCGTATGTCGATCGTACCAGGCATGAAATTAGATGCCGGCTGGCGTCATAGCGATTTCTATGTTGGTTTGAGCTTTACGCACTAATTTACCCTTGCTGAAATGAGGACACCATTATGTATCTTATGATTAAAGCATTAAGTAAATTTGTTTGCCTGCTGCCAGCCTCGCTGCGCAGTCTCACTGCCAGTGCAATCGGGAGATTCTGCTGGCTGGCAGTACCCAGGCAGCGTAAGCAAATGGCGATTAACAATGTATTGGAAAGTGGCCTTGCAGCAGATGAACATGCTGCTGCCTCTATTGTTCAGCAAAGTGTTTATCGCTTTGGCCCGATGATGACAGAGGTGCTGTGTTTTCCTGAATTAACCCGTGATAAGGTTAGAAGCATGGTTACGATTAATGGAGCAGAGCATTTGCAGACCGCTTTAGAACATGGCAAAGGCGCGGTTTTAGCTACTGCACATAGCGGTAACTGGGAACTGCTGGGGGCTGCTTTGGCTTTTTACGAATTCCCCCTGGTTGCAGTTGTCCAGAAGCAGACGAGTGCCGGAGCAGATCAATTCATCAATGAATACCGTACTCTGGCAGGAATGCATGTAACCTATAAATCCAGTGTTCTCGAGATGGCACGCCTGCTGGCAGAAGGAAAAATAATTGGTCTATTGATGGATCAGGATGCCCATTCCGATGGTTTGCCAGTCACTTTTTTCGGCAGGCTGGCGTCCACTCCTCAGGGGCCGGCAGCCTTAGCCAGGATGAAGGGGGCACCCATTGTACCAGCCTTTATTACCCGCCAGTCAGATGGCACTCATGCAGTAATCATTCACCCGCCGGTTTGGGCTGCCAAAACCAGTGACCGTGAGCAAGATCTCCTTACTGTGACAACCAAGCTGAATGCTATTATTGAAAGCCATGTGCGCACTTATCCCGGTGATTGGTTCTGGCTGCACAACCGCTGGAAAACAAAATATACTCAATCGTGAAAAAACCACGCAATGCTTCGGCAGCGCGTGGCTTTTTCTATAAGGAAGCAAGGGGACGGTTCTTCTGCTTCCTTAATAGCAACTTTCAAAAGAAAAAGTATATACAAAATATACAAAAAAGTATATACATATGGACATAAAAGTGATAGATGTGCTATAATACAGTGTACGAAATGAGGTGATAGTGTGGCGTTCATGAAGAATCTGGTCAAAAATTCTTTCACACGAGACTTAGCAGTATTATTGCTGGTAAGTATTTTTGTCGGCTCAGTTTTGGCAAGCACGCTGTCACTGGCGGCTAACTCGTATTTTTCCGGCGCCCTGTCAGGCTTGGTTGGTGAATATGGCGAATATGACCTAATCATCCAAGTCCGGGAAGAAATGAAGGATGACGCAACTACACAGATTAACAAGATTATGAATGAAGTTTTTCCTGGAGCCAAGTTTAAAGAAGGTCCTACTGTGACCGGTAAAACGAATTTATTCATTGCTTTACCTGAAGAGTTTAAAACAAAAAAGACTTTTGAAGAACTAGGAAAAACCTTTGGCAGTATTCCCGGGGGCGGCAGCGTTGGCGTGATGACGGAACCGCGATTGACGATTCGGGGGGTTCCGGAAGGGGCTAAAGATACGTTAATAGAACGGATTCAGCAAATGGAGGGTGTGCGATTCGTTTTTCGTGACGGTGCATCAATTGGAGTTGTCTTATTATCATTAGAAAAAGCGCCTGCAGTTAATACTGAGATTAAAGCAGTATTAAACCAGTACCAGGTTATTGAAATTACGTTTCCTGTTGGCAGTGAACCGGCTAATCCAATTCGTCTGGGTGAGACCATCGCCAATGATATGAAAAATGAATTAAAACTCGAGTATGCCAGCAACGTTTCTGTTGATAGTAAGAATGACGATATGGCCTACATGGTAAGTACAATGCTAGAATTAAAGCGATTTTTACTTGCTTATGCCTCGCGAATTACGATTACTCCAGCCCCGGGTATGCGTTTGGCCCAAGGGGATGTTGTTATATTTCAGGGCACCGCTGATACAACTCCGGCAGCAGGCAGCGCAGTGCAAAAAAACAATGTAGTTGTTCTAGTAACGGGTGTTCGTGCTGACGGAACAGCCGAAGGGGCTGTTACGCAGGGCGATGCCAGCCAATTGACCAACCTACAAGGCTACAAACTGGATAAAGAAGTGGTAGCAGGACTGGCTGGTACTGCGGCTTATACCAATCCCCGCCAACAATTAGGCGGGGCTCTTTCAGAGACAACTAAGCTGGTAACCCAAATTCCCGCCTTTGCCCAGGATGCTCAAAATATGAGCGCGATAACACTGTCTGCCTTAAATAACTACAGCAGTACAGTTACCGCCATGGAGCAGACCTTGGGCAGTCTCTCGGTAGCAGGTGCTACTATTCAAGCGGCTACCGGTGCATTGGCCAACTTAGATACAAGAGGAATTCAAACGCAGCTGGACAGCTCAAGCAGAGCGATGGGGTCTATGATTAATAGTCTCCAGGTAGTCAGGTTGATTAGTCCTGATGTAAATAATAGCATTGCAGGACTGACGGCTACACAGCAAAATCTGGACACGCTGAAAAGCGGACTTGGAGCACTCGATAATGTAGCTGCTCAGGGCAGGCAGGCGCGCTCTGCCATCGATAATATTGTGACAAATGGACAGAGCACACTCAATAACTTAAAAGCCTTTGACGCTGCTGGTGCCCGGACAAATTTAACCAATATCAGCGGCCGTCTGACAGAAGTGCAAAAACTGGATGTACCGCTGATTACAGCACAGCTGCAATATATGGCGGCTTCAGTACCGAACTTGAAAGATGAAGATATTAGTCACTCAGTGGCGCTGTTGGACCAGTTTATTGCCGGACAAGTCATTCCTGGTGCCCGCATTCAGGTGCTGACTACTAACAATATCAGTACCGAGGCAGTAGCGCCCATCGTTCAACGCGATGCGGGCCACAATGATGCATCACTTTATTCGACATCACTAGGTGTTATTGAGCCCAATACGCGGGCCGAAGTCATGCAGATTCTCAGCCAGGTTAAAGCAATCCTGGCAGGTATGACAGCCATCATTGCTACCGTACTTTTTCTGGTACTTGATCATACAGCCGTCATGACGGTTATACGCAGTAAGCGTCTGGCTGTAAAACTACCAGCCAAAGGCTGGCGAAAATTCTGGACCCGTTTCACCCTTACTTTTACTGCCCCTGAGCGGCGCTATGGCATGTTTATGGGAGCGGCAATGCTCACAGCCATGTTTGTATTAGCGGGCGGTGGTATTCCCTATCTACCCTGGATTGGGGTGCCGGTGATTGGCGCGGTGCTAGGACTGATCGTAGCGAACAATACAGAAAAAATCAGTCCTGTTTCTACAGAAGAAGTAGTAGCCGGTGAAGCCCTTGGCTTATCTTTTGATGAGGTTATGCGTGAGATCGTCATTCCCAGCGGACGGCCGGGTCTTATGCAGAAGCTGAATAACCGCAAATTGAAATTTCGCTGAAAGATCTTTGCTATGATAAGCCTGTACAAGAGATAAATGTCACGGGGACGGTTCCGTTGACACACTGCAAAATGTGTCAACGGAACCGTCCCCGTGACAAAGCTAGAAAGGAGCCGGGACGATGCTGAAGATTGATAACTTGGTTAAAGAATTTGGACAATTAATTGCCGTTAACGGTATCAGCCTTGACGTAGATAAGGGCGAAACCATTGTTCTAATGGGACCATCGGGCTGCGGGAAATCAACAACGATTCGTTCCATTAACCGTCTTATAGAGCCGGAAAAAGGTTCCGTAGTGTTTGATGGAGTTGATATTCTTCGCTTAAACGGTGATGAATTACGGGATATCCGCAAACGGATTGGTTTTGTTTTTCAGCATTTTAACCTGATCAGTAGGCTGAGCGCTTTGGATAATGTTATGCTGGGCTTAGTTATGGGTGGGATGGACCGGGAAACAGCCCGCAGCAAAGCGATGGAAGCAATAGTCAAGGTTGGTCTGGAAAATCATATCGACCATAAGCCGAGTGAATTGTCAGGCGGCCAGCAGCAGCGGGTGGGAATAGCCCGGGCTCTTGCTTTTGAACCGGAACTAATGTTGTGGGACGAGCCGACAGCTTCACTTGACCCTATTTTGGTGCGCGAAGTATTAGTAGTTATGGAGGAGCTGGCCAAATACCGGGCCAGTACGATGATTGTGGTTACCCATGAATTGTCTTTTGCGCTGCATGTAGCTGACAGAATTGTTCTTATGGACAAAGGGAATATCGTGGAGGTGGGAATGCCGTCAGAGGTATTTGTCAATCCCGTCTCCCGGATTGGCCAGCAATACAAAGAACTAATTGCCTATCAGATGAATACTGGCGCTCAGACTTTAGCGGGCAAGCGCATTGAATAAGCAGCTGTTTTTAGCGTATTGCACGAAAAGTCTGCACTTTTCGATTCTGTTATACGATTATGCTTGCAGGAAGAGGTATTTTTTTGTAGAATAGATGAGAGTTATCGCAAGGAGGAACCTCATGACTGAGTACCAGACAACCGTGGCCGCCACGGTAACATACACCGGTATTGGACTTCATTCCGGCCAAGATGTCACCATTACCTTGAAGGCTGCGCCTGTAAATACGGGGATTGTATTTGCCAGGGTAGATTTACCCGGAGCGCCTCGCGTCGCAGCTATAGCCTCTAATGTAACGGCTGCCATGCGGGCCACCACATTAGAAGCAGGAACAGCCAAGGTCTTTACCGTAGAACATCTTCTGGCCGCTTTTTATGCGATGAAGGTGGATAACTGCCTGATCGAAATTACAGCTGTCGAACCGCCGGTAGCGGATGGCAGTTCCCTGCCGTTTATTCGCCTCATTGAAGAGGCCGGCATAGTGGAGCAAACTGCTAAGCGCCCTAGGATTGCCGTTACCCAGGCTATAACAGTCCGCCAGGATGATAAATTTATCACCATATTACCTTACGAGGGGTTTCGGATTACCTTCACTTCTATCAATCCACACCCTCAGTTAGGCGTACAATTTGGTGATTACGAAATTACACCGGATAATTTTATCCGTGAATTGGCGCCGGCCCGTACGATTGGGTTTATGCATGAAGTAGAGGCGTTACAGGCTCAGGGGCTGGCTTTGGGTGGCAGTCTGGACAATGCGGTGGTATATGATCATGAGAAAGCACTAACGCCGCTGCGCTTTCCTGACGAGCTGGTTCGGCATAAGATATTAGATATTGTTGGTGACCTGGCCCTTGCCGGTAGAGTGAGCGGTCATGTGATTGCAGTTAAATCAAGTCATGCGCTAAATACGGCACTGGCTAAAGAAATACTTGCAAGCGTATAGTTGAGGAGGAGAATGCATTCATGGTGTTGTCAGTAACTGAAATACAACAAATTATTGCCCATCGGTATCCAATGCTATTGGTAGATCGTATTATTGAGTTAGAACCGTTGAAAAGAGCTGTAGGAATAAAGAATGTGACCATTAATGAGAATTTTTTCTTAGGTCATTTTCCAAGTGAACCGGTTATGCCCGGAGTACTGCTTATTGAAGCAATGGCCCAGGTTGGTGGTATTGCGCTGCTTTATCCGAAAGAATACCGTGGTAAGCTCGCTGTTTTTGCCGGTATTGATCGCGTTAAATTTCGTCGTCCCGTAGTGCCTGGCGACCAGCTTCGTTTAGTGGGAGAAATTATTAAATTGCGAGGCTCTATGGGTAAAGTTTGGGGCGAAGCCTATGTGGATGATCAATTAGTTGCAGAAGGAGAATTCCTTTTTGCCTTATTGCCACAAAAAGAGGCGTAAATAGGCCGTTGCATGGTAATAAATAAAGATATTAGCCTAAAAAGCGAAAAAACAGTCGAATTTAGCAAAAAAAACACCGTGAATATTCGACTGGATAGTCGGATTATATAAAAAGAATCTATGAGACCATCGTTTATTTCGATTTTTGCAGTTCTGCAGCTCTTGTGTTAGGCAGATGGCAGGCTGCGCCAAAGATAAAATTAGCTGTAGTAGCAAGGAGTGAAATTCTCATGAAACCAGAAGCGGTTGTTATATCAATTCGTAAAATACACGAAACAGCCGTCATCCATCCTGCTGCCCGTTTGGGTAAGGATGTGGAGATTGGCCCTTACGCCGTAATTGGCGAAAATGTGCTTATTGGAGACGGTACTAAAATCGGTGCTCACGTCGTCGTTGACGGCTGGACAAGTATTGGTAAAAACTGTGTCATTTATCCTAGTGCCTCTATTGGAGGGGAACCGCAGGACTTGAAATTCCGCGGTGAAAAAAGTTATGTGTTTATTGGTGACAATACCAAAATTCGTGAATTTGCCACTGTTAACCGGGCAACCGGCGAAGGGGAAGAAACACGAATTGGTTCCAACTGTCTGTTGATGGCCTATACGCATGTGGCTCATAACTGTATTGTCGGCAACCACGTAGTCATGTCTAACGCTGCCACCCTTGCCGGTCATGTTATTGTAGAAGATCGCGCAGTTATCGGCGGTTTAGCCGGCGTTCACCAATTTGTTAAAATTGGCCGTAATGCGATGATTGGCGGCGCATCAAAAGTGGTCCAGGATGTTCCTCCCTTTGTAATTGTTGACGGACATCCGGCTAAAGTTGCCGGTCTGAACAATGTTGGGTTATCCCGTTCGGGCTTAAGTGAACAAACTCGCCGCAATCTTAAAAAAGCGTATAAGATTTTGTACCGCTCCGGTCTCAATCTGGCGCAAGCTATTGCTGTAATGGAACAGGAGTTGGAATCCTGTGAAGAAGTGGAGCATTTACTGCGTTTTCTGCGTAATGCCGAACGTGGCATCTGCCGCAGCCGCAAAGACAGTGCTGATTAAAATATAAGATTACCTTAAGTAAAATATCATACAAAAGGGTATTCTAAAGTATAGGTGATTCAGATGCAAAAAATTGGCTTATTGGCCGGCGTCGGCAGATTACCGGTAGAATTTGCCCGTGCCGCTCGCGGCATGGGCTTTGCCGTGACTGCTATTGCTGTTGTCCCGGGAGTAGAGGCGGATCTGGCTGATGCTGCAGATATTGTGCATACGATCAGTGCCGGCGAATTAACGAAGATTATCGAAACCTTAAAGCAGGCTGAGGTAACGCAGGTTACCATGATCGGTAAAGTGACGAAAGAACTGCTGTTTGCCGGTGCAGTCGCTTTAGATGACCGCATGAAAAAATTGCTGGTACAATTGCCTGATCAAAGTGATGATACCATCATGCTTGCATTGGTTCGTGAGTTAGCTGCAGCAGGCATAGGCGTGCTAGATCAGACTGCGTTTATTCGTCAGCTAATGCCTGCTGCCGGAGTGCTCAGCAAGCGCCAGCCGACAGAGGCAGAAACAGCAGATATGCAATTTGGTTTCGCGATGGCGAAAGCGATCGGCGGGCTGGATATTGGACAGACAGTAGTTGTAAAGAATAGAGCGGTTATGGCAGTCGAAGCAATAGAGGGTACCGATGCCTGTATCCGGAGAGGCGGTCAGCTTGGCCGGGGCGGTATTACAGTCGCTAAGGTTGCTAAGCCGAACCAGGATTTGCGCTTTGATGTGCCGGCTGTAGGTGTGGAGACACTGCAGGCGATGATTGAAGCAAAAGCATCAGCCTTGGTCATTGAAGCAGGAAAAACACTGTTGATTGATAAGCATAATGTGCTTGCTTTAGCCGACAATAACAATATAGCGATTGTAGCCATGGTAGAATAAAGAAAGGGAGGTCTGCGAATGGCCCCCCTTTTTTGTCATCCTCCCACATCCAAACCAGGAGGCCTGTTTATATGAAAATTATGATCTCTGTCGGTGAAGCCTCAGGTGATTTGCATGGCGCCAGTGTTGCCAACGCTCTGAAACTTCTGCAGCCTGATGTGCAGTTAGTCGGGATGGGCGGTCAGGCGATGCGGGATGCCGGGGTAGACATTATTTACGATATTGCTGACCTAGGTGTTATCGGATTTGTCGAAGTGGTCAAAAATTTACGCAGACTTTTCAAACTGCGTGATTTTCTCAGCGATTATATGGAACAGGAACGGCCTGATGTGTTGGTAATAATTGACTATCCGGGTTTTAATGTCCGGCTGGCAAAAGTTGCGCAGCAAAAAGGTATTCCTGTCGTTTCTTATATTAGCCCGTCTGCCTGGGCCTGGGGAAAAGGCAGAGCGAAAGAATTGGCGCAAATTGTGGAACGGGTAGCAGCTATATTTCCTTTTGAAGCTGACGTTTACCGCGAGGCGGGGGCTAAGGTTACCTTTGTCGGACACCCCCTGCTGGATATTGTTAAGCCCGCGATGGAGCGTGATGAGGCACTGCGGCATTTTAACGCCCAGTCTGACCAGTATCACATTCTGCTTATGCCAGGCAGCCGCCAGCAGGAGATTACCAGCTTGCTGCCGGACATGCTTGCTGCAGGGGAAAAAATTGTCGAACAAGTACCAAACTGTCAATTTTTTCTGCCGGTGGCTTCGACAATTTCCCGGGAAATGCTGCAAAACATCATCGATAAATACAAGGTTCCCGTAACCGTAACAATTGGAAATAATTATGATTTAATGAATGTTTGTGACTTGGCGATTGCCTCTTCGGGAACAGCTACGCTGGAGACATCACTAATGAAGGTGCCTACCGTAATTGTGTACCGGCTGGCTACATTAACGTATGTTCTTGGTAAACTGCTTGTTAAGATTCCGGATATCGGCTTGCCTAATATTATTGCAGGCCGCCGTATTATGCCGGAACTACTGCAAAGTGAAGTGACTCCAGCTAATATTGCCAGGCAGTCAATTGCCTTATTGACAGACAAGGCTGTCCGTGAGCAGGCTATGGCTGACTTGACAGAAGTGAGGGAAAAACTTGGCGAAACAGGGGCAGTTAACCGGGTGGCGCAGGTGATTTTGGAGGTAGCTCAGAATGAACACGTATAAACGCCTCATCAGCTATGTCCGACCCTATATGGGACGTTTGATTGCTGCAATTGCCTGTATTATCCTGGCAGCTGGCGGCAACTTAGCGGTACCCTGGATTATTAAGGACGTAATTGATCAGGTCCTGATTAATAAAGATATGGCGATGCTGAATATCATTGCCATCGGGATATTGATCATCTTCTTTTTAAGAGGGATTTTCTTTTTTGGACAAACCTACTTAATGTCCTATATTGGACAGCGGGTAATTATCGATATCCGGGAAGCAGTTTACCGGCAATTGCAGCGCTTATCACTCACCTATTTTGATAAACGTCAGACAGGCGCTATTATGAGTTCGGTAACGAATGATGTGTCCGCATTGCAGGCTGCACTTGTAGAAAGTATGGTTGAGTTGGTTACAGAAGCAATGATTTTGATTGGCTCACTGGGAGCGATGTTTTTCCTTCATTGGAAATTATCCTTGCTGACGTTAATTACGATGCCTTTGGTGCTGCAGGCAATTAACACATTCGGGAAAAAGCTGCGCAAGGCAGGCCGGGTACTGCAGGAACGGGCGGCGGATATTACTGCTATCTTGCAGGAGACGATCTCCGGTATTCGTGTCATAAAATCCTTCGCCAGGGAAGACTATGAAACAGATCGCTTTAAACAGGAAAATTTTTATAACTTTCGCGCCCAAATGAAAACTTCTCAATTACTGGCCACCTTAACACCAGTCATTGAGTTTCTCAGCGCTATCGGTGTAACGGTGATTATTTGGTATGGCGGCATGGAAGTCATCGATGGCAATTTAACCTCTGGCGCCTTAATTGCTTTTTTAATTTATGTCGTTAATTTGGCAAATCCGGTCAAACGGTTAAGCCGGGTTTATGGTAATATCCAAAAGTCGCTGGCTGCGGCTGAGCGGGTTTTTGATATCTTAGATACGGAACCGGATATTAAAGATATGCCCGGTGCTGTGGCACTACCGGCTATCGAAGGCCACGTTGCACTTGAGCACCTAAGTTTTGCTTATAGTCCCGGTCAATATGCACTGCGCGATGTATCGCTGGAAGTAAAACCGGGCCAAACTATCGCGATTGTCGGACCAAGCGGAGCAGGAAAAACAACAATTGCTAATCTGCTGCCACGCTTTTATGAGGCTACAGAGGGGAGTATTCTGGTAGATGGTAAGGATATTCGTACTGTCACCATGCAGTCGCTTCGTCAGCAAATAGGGATTGTGCCGCAGGAAACGGTACTGTTTAATGGTACTGTTTATGATAACATTCTCTATGGTCGTCTGGATGCTACTCACGAAGAAGTGATTGCTGCTGCTAAGGCTGCCAATGCGCATAACTTTATTGATAGAATGCCTGATCAATACCAAACGCATATTGGCGAACGGGGCGCAAAACTCTCTGGCGGTCAAAGACAGCGTATTTCAATTGCCAGGGCCATTTTAAAAGATCCACGTATTTTGATTCTGGATGAAGCTACTTCTGCACTTGATACAGAAAGCGAGAAATTAGTGCAGCAGGCTTTGGATAAACTAATGATTGGCAGGACTTCCTTTGTTATTGCTCATCGTTTGTCTACCGTTCAACGGGCCGATATGATTGTGGTACTGGACAAAGGGCGTCTTGTTGAGCAGGGAACGCACAGCGAACTGCTGGCTTTAGGCGGTCTATACAGTACCTTGTATCAGGTGCAATTCAGAGAAGAGTGAGAACAGAACCGAAAAGTAGGGATGAATATGCATTTGTTGTATAACCTGTTGGCTTTGGTTCTGGTAATACTGGCTGCACCAGTCTTCCTGTACCGGCTGATCCGGGAAGCTGGTTTCGGCGAGCGGCTGAAGCAAAGCTTTGGCTGGCTGCCAGCCGAAACAGTAGCTAAAGTAGCCAATAAAAATGCTATTTGGCTTCATGCAGCTTCTGTTGGTGAAATTGTAGCCACCAGCCCCATGGTTAAGGAAATTAAAAAAGAAATGCCCGATAGCGTAGTCGTGATCTCAGTGGTAACGGCAAGCGGATATGACATGGCCAAACGGATTATTCCTGAGGCTGATGGAGTGATCTTTTTTCCGCTTGATTTGCCCTGGCTGAGCTGCCGTGTGGTTAAGAAAATTGCTCCACAGGCGTTTCTACTTGTAGAAACCGAGCTGTGGCCAAACTTCTTGAAGGCTTCCCGGCAGTCAGGGATACCAGTGATGATGGTCAACGGTCGTATTGGTGACAAAAGCTTTGGTAATTATCGCTATCTCGGCAGTGTGCTCAAAGATATGCTGCAAACTGTTGTTAAGTTTTGCATGCAGTCATCCATTGACGCACAGTATATCATCAAGCTGGGAGCTGATCCTCAGCGAGTAATGGTTACTGGTAATACCAAGTATGACCAAACCTATACTGATGTTAGTGAAGAAGAACAGCAGCAGCTTATCAGCCAATATAGCTTTGATAGGCATACTCCCATTATCGTTGCCGGGAGTACGCATAAAGGCGAAGAAGAAAGTCTGTTTTCCTCATTCAGTGAAGTGCGAAAGAGCTTTCCCCAAGCGGGAATGGTCATTGCACCGCGCGATATTCAGCGAGCCGATGAGTTAGTAAGTATGGCAGCTGGTTATGGGAACAAAGCTATTAGGCGAAGTCTGCTGCACAAAGAAACTGCTGTCGGTCATAATGTAGTGATTCTTGATACGATCGGCGAATTGGGGCGGGTGTACAGCATTGCTGATGTTGTTTTTGTCGGCGGCAGTCTGATTCCGCAAGGCGGCCACAATATATTGGAGCCGGCTGCCCATGGAAAGCCAATCATTGTAGGACCTCACATGTTTAACTTTAAAGATATTTACGCCCTGTTATCAGACCGTAAGGCCTGTATTACAGCAAAAGATCCGGTCTTGCTGACAGACAAGCTGCTGGCTATTTTGCAAGATAGGGAGCTTAGTACAACTATGAGTAAAAATGCCCGGGCAATTATTGAAGAAAATCGCGGAGCTGCCCGTAAAAACACCCTTCAATTGAAAATGCTTTTAGAAAAAAAAGCGAATAACTTATAGAAGGCGGAACTGCACATGCGCCTACGCGAAACTATACAAACATATTTATATCGGGTCATTCACGGTGAGCGGCGAGGCTTGCTGCCAACCATATTGTTACTGTTCCTGCGCCTTTTTTCGTCCGTATATGCTCTTGGTGTCAATGTCAAGCTTTCCATGTATCGCTTGGGTATCCTGGAGCAGCATAAATTGCCCTGCTATGTGATCAGTCTGGGGAATATTACTGTCGGTGGGACCGGAAAAACACCAACTGCGCAGCGACTCGCTACTTTAATACGCGACATGGGCTACCGGGTAGTCATTCTCAACAGAGGCTATCGCGCTGCCTGGCAAGAGGATGTTGGTTTAGTGTCTGACGGGCAAAAAATATATATGACGGCTGCTGAAGCGGGCGATGAAGCCTATCTGTTAGCCAAGAGCCTGCCTGGAGTACCGGTTGTTATTGGCAAAGAGCGGGCCGTAAGCGGCGAATATGCCGTTAAGCAGCTGAATGCGCAGGTCATCATCCTCGATGATGCCTATCAGCACTGGCAACTGGCCAGGGATCTCGATATTGTGCTCATTGACTCGCTAAACCGCTTTGGGAACAACTTCTTGCTTCCAAGGGGGACACTGCGCGAGCCCTTAACTAATCTCAACCGTGCTCACGCCTTTCTGCTTACCAAGGTTGATCAGACGACAGATAATGCCCGCGATTCCATCCGGGATACCTTAATCCAATACAACGATAAAGCGTTGATTGTGGAAAGTATCCACCGGCCACGCTGGTTTATTGAGATTGAAAGCTGGTATAAAGGAGTTCGCGATTGTGGTATTGCCCTGGAGAACGTCCGGGGACAGTCTGTAGTCGCTATTTCCGCTATTGGTAATCCTTCCTCTTTTGAGCAGACAATTGCTGATATTGAGGTCAACGTCATCGATTCACTGCGCTTTCCCGATCATCATCACTACACAATGTCTGAAATGCAGTGGGCGATGGAGCGAGCTGTGAAAAAAGGCGCTAACGCTTTGGTTACAACAGAAAAAGATGCCGTTAAAATACCAGCGGAATTTATTCATTCTCACCGGCCGCTTCCGGTATATGTTCTTGGAATCGAAGTGCGCTTTCTGGACGGCTACGAAGAATTTATGCAATTGATTGAAGAAACGCTGAAATAGAGGTGCATTGATGAAATTTCTTTGTGTCATTCCTGCCAGGTATGCATCTACCCGCCTGCCCGGCAAACCACTGGCAATGATTGCCGGTAAACCGATGATTCAGCATGTATATGAACGTGCCAGTCAGGCCAAGCGGCCCCAGGCAGTACTCGTGGCGACAGACCATGAGCTGGTCTATGAGGCCGTACAGGCTTTTGGCGGCAAAGGGATGCTTACCTCACCAGAACATCCGACCGGTACAGACCGGCTGGCGGAAGTAGCCAGAGCACATGCTGATTATGACATTATCATTAACGTTCAAGGCGATGAACCGCTGATAGCGCCAGAGATTATTGATATGCTGGCTGCTGCTTTCGATGAGGAACCGGACCTTGTAATGGCAACGCTGGCTAGTGTGATGGACGAAAGTGAGTATGGCAACCCTAATGCCGTTAAAGTTGTTACTGACTTACAGGGTTATGCGCTTTATTTCTCGCGGTCACTTATTCCGTTTCCACGGGTTAAAGTGGAAGAAATGCCGGTATATAAACATATCGGCATTTACGCATATCGCCGGGACTTTCTACTTGCCTTTGCTACACTTAAACCGACGCCATTGGAACGGACCGAATCACTGGAACAATTGCGGGCGCTTGAATATGGTCATCGCATCAAAGTATTGAAGACTGACTTCCAGTCTATCGGAGTAGATACTCCCGAAGATCTGGAGAAAGTGAATCAGCTGTTAAATAAATAAAACACGAATAGAAGGAGGCTAACTCATGAAAAACGTAGCGATTGGATCATTTACAGTAGGTGGGCAACAGCCTATCGCACTGATTGCTGGTCCTTGCGTCATTGAAGATGCAGAGCGTACACTGGAAATCGGTAAAGCTGTCAAGGCGATTTGCGAAAGACTTGGCATGCCTTATATTTTTAAAGCATCTTTTGATAAAGCGAACCGTTCGTCCTTTAACTCTTTTCGCGGTCCCGGACTTAAAGAGGGGCTGGCCGTTTTAGCTCATATTAAAAAAGAACTGGCTGTTCCGGTTGTCAGCGATATTCATGATGTTACCCAAGTGGAAGCTGCTGCAGAGGTATTGGATATTCTGCAAATACCGGCTTTTCTCTGCCGCCAGACGGATTTAGTATATGAAGCAGCGCTTACCGGCCGCGTTGTAAATGTAAAAAAAGGTCAGTTTCTGGCTCCATTGGATATGAAAAACGTGATCTCTAAAGTACAGGAAGCCAAGAATGAAAAAATTCTGCTTACCGAGCGGGGCTTTAGCTTCGGCTACAATAACCTGGTAGTGGATATGCGCTCTTTGCCGATCATGCGATCACTGGGATATCCCGTTGTATTTGATGCAACCCACAGTGTTCAACTGCCCGGCGGTGCCGGCACCACCTCTACCGGACAGCGGGAATTTGTCGCTAATCTTGCCCGTGCGGCAGTGGCATCCGGTGTAGACATGCTGTTTATGGAAGTTCACGATAACCCGGCTGAGGCGTTGTCGGACGGGCCCAATATGTTATATATAAACCAGCTGGAAGACCTACTGAAGGACTTAATTGCTCTTGATCAGATTGTGAGAAAACATAAGTAAGCTTCATCAGTCATACAAAATATGAGATTGCCACATTGCACTGCGTTCCATTCGCAATGACACAAGTTAGGTGTCATCGCGAGGAATGCAATGACGTGGCGATCTCATCTTGCAGAAAAGCGATTCACGAGAGGAGGAGCAGCTATGATTATTGAACAAGCCCGACAGGTACTTGCTGCAGAAGCAGCGGCAATTGAAGCACTCATTCCGCGCATTAACGGGCAGTTTACTGCTGCCGTTCAACTGATACTAGAAGGTCGGGGCAGAGTGATTGTTACCGGCATGGGCAAATCAGGCCTGATTGGCAAAAAGATAGCTGCCACACTGGCCAGCACAGGCACACCATCCTTTTTTCTTCACCCGGCAGAAGGTATCCATGGAGATCTTGGGATGGTGACGAGTGAAGACATCGTATTAGCTTTGTCCAACAGCGGTGAGACAGCAGAAGTAATTGGTATTTTGCCTGCAATCCGGCGAATTGGCGCCCGGATTATCGCAATGGCTGGCCGGGAACAATCGACGCTGGCCCAAAATGCCGATGTGTTTTTGGATGTAGCGGTGGCAAAAGAAGCCTGCCCGATGGGACTTGCGCCAACTGCCAGTACAACAGCTGCGCTTGCCATGGGAGATGCCCTGGCGGTTGCTCTTTTATCGAGCCGGAAATTTACGCCTGAGGATTTTGCACTCTTTCATCCTGGCGGCTCTTTAGGAAGAAAACTGTTGTTAACGGTAGATAATGTAATGCATACCGGTGAAGATAATCCTGTCGTTGTGGCCAATCGATTGGTAAAAGAGGCATTGTTTGTTATGACTGCCAAGGGATTAGGTGTCACTTCAGTGGTCGATAAGGAAGGAAAATTGCTGGGAATTGTTACCGATGGAGACATCCGGCGAGGCCTTGAAAATGGGCATGATTTCCTCGATAGACCAGTTGATGCGATCATGACAAAAACCCCGCGAACCATTACCAAAGACAAGTTGGCGGCTCAAGCGCTTAATCTCATGGAAAAAAATAAGCCCCGTCCCATTACAGTATTGCCGGTAGTGGATGATCAGTTTCGTGCAATTGGAATCATTCACCTTACTGACTTATTACGCCAAGGAGTGGTATAATGGAATATGAAGCTCGGGCAAAACATATTGCCCTGCTCATTTTAGATGTAGATGGCGTGTTAACCAATGGCCAGCTTGTCTTTGGCCCTGAGGGAGAAGGAATGAAAGTTTTTCATACTCAGGATGGCTTGGGAATCACCGCCGCTCATAAGGCTGGGCTCAAGACGGCCATTATTACCGGACGGGAAACGGAAATGGTCCGCCGCCGCGGACTAGAACTCAAAATAGGTGATGTGTATCAAGGCGCTATGGACAAGGTACAGGCCTTTCACGAATTGCTTAGCAAGCATGCTCTTTCACCGGAGCAAGTGGCTTACGTAGGCGATGATCTCAATGATCTTGCTGTTATGAGCCAGGTAGGCCTGGCTTGCACGGTTGCGAATGCCGTACCTGATGTAAAAGAACGAGCTCATTTTATTACCAACCGTGAAGGCGGGCGCGGCGCTGTCCGTGAAGTCATTGAGCTGATTTTGAAATCCCAGGGCAAATGGGAAGCCATAGTAGAGGCATACTTGCGCCCGGGCCAACAAGATGCCCAGCAATAAGTAGGCCGCCCTAGTAGAGAGGAGTATCTATCGTGATATTTTCTAATAATGAATGGCAATATCATATGCTGAAAATGTTCAGCCGCCTGATCAGCCTGCTGCCGTATCGTACCGTTCTTTTTCTGGGACGGATGCTGGGACCGGTATATGCCCGTGTTGCCGGCAGACAGCGTAAGCGGGCTCTGGAACAGATGATAGAGAGTCTTCATATTAGCAAGGAAGAAGCGGAACGTATCATCGACAGGCTGTTTGTCAAACTAGGACAAACTTTCCTCGAAGTGATGTATATGCCGTCACTTACTCCGGCTAAAGCGAAACAATATATTACCATTGAAAACCGGCATTACCTGGATGCTGCCCTGAAAGAGGACAAAGGGGTTGTCCTGCTTACCGCTCATATCGGCAACTGGGAGTGGCTGGGAGCAGTTCTGGCGATGGAAGGCTTTCCGTTGACCACAGTTATTAAAAGACAGCCTAATGACCAGCATACACGTATCCTAAACGAATACCGGGAAAATGCCGGTATAGAAGTTTTTGCCCGGGGCAGCTCTGAATTAGTTGGAGCGGCTAAAGCTCTGAAAAAAGGTAAAATTCTCGGTTTCTTAGCAGATCAGGATGCCGGAACAAGCGGGATTGCCTTACCTTTCCTTGGCAAGCTGGCATCAACTCCTATGGGACCGGCTGTTTTTGCTAAGCGCTTCAAGTCTCCGATTGTGCCGGCATTCATTGTCCGGCAGCCTGAAGGCGGTCATCGGGTTTTGCTGTATGAGCCGTTTTATTATCAGGATACAGGAAATGAAGACCGTGATATCTATGAGCTCACTTTGAAAATGACCCAAATAACAGAAGAGGTTATTCGTACCTATCCCGATGAGTGGTTATGGTTCCAGAAACGATGGAATACCAAAATTGAAAATCACGAGGTGCCGAAATCTCCTCCGATGGCAGGTGAAGCAATTTGAAGAAAACCACATATCTGGCTATCGCCTGTTTTGTATTGTTTCTGGCTGCCGGGGTGTGGTATTTCGTCAAAGACGAGCCATTGCCGCCTAAAGTTCCGCCAGCAGAGACAACAAACAGCTTACCGGCAAATGTGACGTTTTCCGGCAGCTCGATTGTTGAAGAGCGGGATGGAAAACGTTTGTGGGAGCTTAGTGCCGAAAATATAGAAGTTGATGCAGCGACCAAGCAAGTAACACTGCATAACCTGAAAGGCATTTTTTATCAGCCTTCCGGTGGTAAACTGGAGATGGCTGCTCTTAGGGGGACCTTAGATGCCACAACAAAGGATATTATTATGGAAGGTCAGATTGTAGCTACTGCCAGCGATGGAGCACGCTTAGAGGCTGCCCAGCTGCGTTATATTTCGCAGCAAAGCCGGATCTTTGGCTCCGGTGGAGTAGCGGTAACCCAGCAGGGCACAGTATTGAGCGGTGATAACTTGGAGAGCGATACAACATTGACGAAATTTAAAATAACCGGTAACGCCAAGGTACTACGGGGAGGGAAAGCCCAATGAAAAAGAAACTAATGATTTACATGCTCGCTATTTTCTGTTCATTGGGGGTGGCTAATCCTTATGCGGCAGGCAGCAATTCTCCTGTTGAACTAACGGCCGATACCATTGAGTATGACTCGGTTCAGGGAGTCGCAGTTGCTCAAGGTGGCGTGCGGATTGTTCGCGATAAAGCGGTCATGACTGGGTATGCCGTCCGTTACAATGCCAATACGGGTGAAACAGTGCTGAGCGGCGGCGTGAAGGTAGTGCAGGATCAGGCTACCCTGACGGCTGACGAAGTACAGTCGCTTGACGGCAATCATATGACTGCTACCGGCGATGTAGTGCTGATAAAAGAAGATCAGCGCTTAACAGGTACGCAGCTTGATTACTACTCTGATAAAAGCTATGCATTACTGTCCGGTGGCGCTCGCTTAACAACAAGTGATGCAGTTATGACTGCGCCACAACTGGAAAGCTGGATAAGTGAGAACCGGGCTGTCGGTACCGGCGGTGTTCACATCGTCAGCGATACGCATCAAGTAGATGCAACCGCTGATCAGGCTGCCTATACCAGTGGTAACGGGGAGCCAGGCAGGATCGTATTATCCGGCAATGCCCGTGCTGTCCAGCAGGGCAATACGCTGACCGGGAATACACTGACCATTCTGCTTGGTGAAAAGGCGCTGAACGCACAGGGCCGCACAAAGCTTGTCATTACTCCTCAGTAGGTTATAAACCCCCATACTTTTAGAGCAGAGGTTATCTCTATGTATATTGAAACAAAAGATCTGGTGAAAACCTTTAAAGAACGCAATGTAGTGAATGGTGTAAGCCTCAGGGTTGAAAAAGGGCAGATTGTTGGACTCTTAGGTCCGAATGGTGCCGGTAAGACGACGACTTTTTATATGATAGTAGGGCTTGAACGGCCTAATTCCGGACATATATCCGTAAATGGCGAAGATATAACGAATATGCCCATGTACCAGCGGTCCCGCTATGGTATCGGTTATCTGCCACAAGAGGCTTCTATCTTTCGCAAACTTTCGGTAGAGGATAATCTCATGGCAATTTTGGAGACTACTTCGCTGACCGAAGCAGAGCGCAACGCAAAAATGGAAGGTCTCCTGGAGGAGTTTCATGTCACTCATGTTCGCAAGCGTAAAGGCTCTGAATTGTCGGGAGGCGAACGGCGCCGGGTAGAAATCGCCCGCTGTCTGGCCACCGATCCGACCTTCATTTTGCTTGATGAACCTTTTGCCGGTGTTGACCCCATTGCGGTAGCCGATATCCAGAGTATTATCAGCTATCTTAGGGACAGAGGCATCGGTGTCCTGATTACGGACCACAATGTTCGCGAAACACTTAGTATTGTTGATAAAGCATATATTTTAAATGAAGGGCAAATCCTTATCTCCGGCGACAGTGCAACTATTGCTAACAGTGAAATTGCCCGTAAGTTTTATCTCGGAGACAAGTTTACCTTATAATTCTGGGACATGTCGGTGCGATTTATTACTTCAGAGTAGGAGAACTTCATGCGCATTTTAGATAAATATATAGTAAAAGAGCTGCTTGGCCCTTTCATCTTCGGTATCTGCGCTTTTTCCAGCGTGTTTATCGGTACTTCAACCTTATTCCGGATTGCCCAGTATATTGCCAAATACGGCGCATCGCTGACATCCGTAACAAAGCTCTTTTTTCTCAGTCTGCCGTCCATCATCGTGCTGACATTTCCCATGTCCATGCTGCTGGCTTCGCTGTTATCCTTTGGCCGGTTATCCGGCTCCAGTGAAATTACGGCAATGCGTTCGGGGGGCTTAAGCTTTTACCGGTTGGCAGCGCCTGTGTTTGTTGTTGCTTTGCTAGTCAGTCTAATGGCAGTTACTTTTAATGAGTTAGTAGTGCCTAAGGCCAATGCTGCTTATCAGAACGTACTTCGCTATGAAATAGAACGCAATAATTCGCCGAAGTCGGAAGAGCATATAGTCATCAAGGATGTGAAGGAAGGTTCTATCCAGCGCCTAACTTATGCCCGTAAATTTGATGAGGCTACCAGCACTATGCAGGCAGTGACAATTCAGGAGTTTCAGGATGAAAAACTGGTAAGAGTGGAAAATGCCGAAAAGGCATTGTGGCAGAACAACCAGTGGGTCATGTATTCAGGGATTATCTATGATCTTTCCGGTGAAGGCGGCTTAGAGCGTACCATGAAGTTTGAACAGCAGGTAATGCCGATTAACAAAACGCCGACAGCTATCAGCCGTGAGCAAAAGAAGCCGGAAGAAATGACAATAAAGGAACTCAAGCAGCAGATTAAGATTCTGCAGGCTGAATATGTGAAAACAAGTAAATATGAGATCGAGCTTCATCAACGCATCACCATTCCGGTAGCGAGCTTTGTCTTTGCTCTGATTGGTACGCCGCTGGGACTGCAGCCACACCGGTCAAGCTCCTCAATCGGCCTTGGTCTTAGTATTATCATTATCTTCATTTACTACTCCTTTATGACAATTACGACAGCTCTTGGCCAGGGCGGTGCCATGCCGGCTTTCATAGCCGCCTGGATTCCGAACATCATTGGCATGATTGTTGGTATCTATCTGATTCGTCGAGCTTCCCAATAAAAAATAAGATCATCACTTCTCCAGAAAGGAGGGAAGACTATGTACGGCCTCGCGCTTATTGCTATCCTTGCCGTCATGGGCGGTGCAATTGCCTATATCGGCGATAAACTAGGTACCAAAGTAGGAAAAAAGAAACTAAGTATGTTTGGCCTCCGGCCTAAACACACCTCGATAATTGTCACCATTGTGACAGGGATTCTAATTGCTGCTTCAACGCTGGGAATATTGTCACTTACCTCACGGGATGTACGGACTGCCCTCTTTGGCATGGAAGCGCTCAAGACCGAGCTGATTCGTCTCTCCCAGGAGGTTACGGTCAAAAACAGCGAACTGGAAACCAGCCGGGCAGCTTTGCAGGCAAAGATCGCCGAGTTTTCAACGTTAGATGCCAAGGTCAAGGAATCGGCACGGCAATTAGCTGAAATCACTGATGAACTGTCGCAAGTAACGGATGAACGGGATAGAACCATTGCTGCCTTATCGAAGGTTCAAAAGGACTATACAACAGCCAAAGGTGATTTAACAAAAGCGACAAAAGAAATTGCTGCACTTCAAACGACCAAAACAGAATTAGATAAACGGGTTGCTTCCTTAAATGAAGCCAAGGTTTCCTTACAAAGTGATGTTGACCGCTTAAATGAATTGGCCGTTAACCTGAAAAAGGGGATTGAAGTAGTACGCGAGGGCGTCGTGATCTTCCGGGCCGGAGAAGTGTTGTCGACTACGGTTATGCAGGGCGGCCTGCCCCAGGAACAGACAGAACAGGCGCTCAGCCAGATCATTTATGGTACAAATCGCAGTATTACCGATAAACTAGGTGTTCAAAGCGATTTGGAAATGCTCTGGGTAGCTAAAAATGATTATCAGCAGGCAGCGTCACTGATTTCGTCTACACCGGGAAGCATCATTGTGCGAATCACTGCGGCTGGTAATACCATCTATGGGGAACCAACCATTAGCCGCATTGACCTTTATCCCAATAAATTAGTCTATGACACCGGTGCTGTTGTATACTCGGAAGTATTCGATGCCGGTAAAAATAACAAGCAGGCAGAAGAAGCAGTACTGCTTTTTCTGCAAAAAGTAAATGCGGAAGCAATTAAAGAGGGGATACTGCCCGATCCTATCCAAGGCACAGTAGGTGCTATGAGCGGATCGCAGCTCTTTGAGACAATCAATAAAGTAAAACGGTTTAACAGCAAAGTAGAAATTGCGGCAGTCACAACTGATGATATTCACACTGCTGGACCATTAAAAATTACAATTCGCGTAAGAGCAATTCAATAAGTAGGGTGTAGGACTCCAGCAGGACTTTCTGCTGGAGTCTTTTTTATTTAGGAAATGGGGACAGTCCCCTTTTTCTTTGGAAGCCTCGCTTTCCTCAGTTCTTGTCTTCGTTCTTTTTGGCCCTTCTGGAAATAGCAGGTCCGCAGGATGGAGAATTGCCAGCTTACGTTAAGAAATTCGTGCTGTTTGAGCAAAGCGAGTTTACGAATTTTAGTAAGCTGGTAATTCTCCAAGGCAATTGGAAGACAGGCCTAGAATTTTTGGTCCTTTTTGTTTCGATGACAAAAGGACGAACCCGGGCATTTCTCTAGGCGTTATCTTTGTCGATAAATAGATGCGTGTAGCTCTGGCATCTTTATTAAGAGGAGAAGTAAACGGCTCTGTGCTTTTGCCTTGATGCAAAAGTACCAAAAAATCAAGACCTGTATAAAAATGGCCTTGGAAGCAGACCTTCCCTGCTAAAATTCCGAAACTCGCTGCGCTCAAACAGTCGGAATTTCTTTACGCAAGAAAGGTCTGCTTCCACCCTGCAGGTCGGCAATTTTTATAAGGGTCAGGGGATACGAAAACAAAGAACGGAGGAGACATGAGGCTTGCTTATTTCGATCTCTGTTTTCGTTCTCTTCGGCCTTTCTGGAAATAGCCGGTCCGAAGGATGGCAAAGCGCCAGCTTACGTTAAGAAATTCGTACTGTTTGAGCAATCGCGAGTTTACGAATTTTAGTAAGCTGGCGCTTTGCCAAGGCAATTGGAAGAGTAGGCCTAGCCTTTTTGGTCCGTTTGTGGCGATGACAAAAGGAGATCAGCACTTAACATAAAGTACCAGTTTCTAAAAGAAGGATTCTCCCCCCTTTTGTAGAATTACATAGCTATCAAGATAATATGTTAACAAGCATATTTTTTTGAAACTACGTGACTAATTAGTCAGTGCTTAATAATAAAGGTTTTACCAAAAACTACAAGTACTCATTAAGCAGGACTTTAATAAGAAACGTAGAATTATGTAAACAGTAAGACAAACACCTGCGAAAAGCGGCAGGGGCATAAAGAGAGGATAAGAACCTTTCTGCCGGAAGGGAAGTAGAGTGGAGGAAACGTGGATACTCCCGTCGACACCCCCTGGCGGAGAAAGACAAACCAATCGGCATGCTGGTGAAAACACCCGCGAAAAAAACAAAACACTTAAGGGGGATTCCATCGTGAAAAAAAGACTTTTAAAAGTCGCTGTTACCACTGCTTTAACTGTGGCCTTCGCGGTTCCTGCCTTCGCTAATCCTTTTGCTGACGTTCCTGCTAAACACTGGGCTTATGACGCTGTAAACAAACTTGCTCAAGCTGGTGTAGTTGATGGTTATGGCGACGGAACTTTCCGTGGCGACAAAACCGTTACCCGTTATGAAATGGCTCAAATCATTGCAAAAGCAATGACTAAGAGTGTAAACGCTGATCAAAAAGAAACTCTTGATAAACTCTCCAAAGAGTTCGGTACTGAACTGACTACTCTTGGTGTAAAAGTTGACGGTCTGCAAGACCAAATGGACAAAATGGTTAAAATCTCCGGTGACGCTCGTGTCCGTTATGGCGCTGTTGAAGACAACAGTGACAACACTGACTTCCGTGCCCGTGTAAGCTTTGATGGCAAAATCAATGACGACATGAAGTTCAATGCCCGCGTAACTAGCGGTAACATTGCTTATGACGACAGCAACAGCGGTATCAAGCTTGACACTGCCAACGTTTCCTTCAATGCACTTGGCCTAAACACTACTATTGGTCGTCAAGACGTGAAACTTGGTTCCGGTTTCCTTATGGATACGCAAGGTAATGCCATTGCAACTAAAGCTGGCGACCTGAAATTGTTTGCCGGTAACTTCAAAGATTCCAGCAGCAACAAAGATCGTTTCTATGGTGCAGAATACAAACATGATATCTTAGGCGCTAAAGTAACTGCCGATTACCTGAAAAACGATTCTCAAGATACTGAAGTATATGGTGCTAACGCTACCTTCGGTCTTGCTAAAAACGTAAGTGCCGTAGCTGAATACTTCAAACAAGACGACCTGAAAGCACAAGCTTATGGTGTGAAATTTGACAAAGTTGGTCTTTCTGTAATGCACAGAGATGTTGATGCCGGTATCGTAAATGCATACTCCAATATCACAAGCGATATCAACACCTTCGGATCTGTTGCCCTCAAAGGCATGGAATACCAATATGACAGAGCTCTTGGCAAAAATGCAGTGTTGACTGTTAAACACCAAGACTTTGACAACCTGGACGCTCATACTAACGCTTACGTTAACGTTAAATTCTAATAATCTCTTAAGCATACCTGTCAGGGCGCGAGCAATCGCGCCCTGTTTTTTTATCTGCTTCCACCTGCGTCCTAAAGGACTTGGTGCAAGCCAAGTCTTTTCTAATGACTTGGAGCAGGGATTTTGTTCCTTCGAGAAGAACAAGGACAAATAAAGTATTGCATTTATAGTAAAATACAAGCTAATGCATCCGAGTATGTAGTGGCGGAGATGATAAAAAATGGCTGTTGTGATAGCCGATCTGTTAAAATTGCCAGCCTTGCGCTTGGCTAAAGTCAGCGCTGGCGAACAGGGACTGACACGGGAAGTTGAATATATTGATGTACTGGACAGTCCTGATGACAGCGGTCTAAAATCACGGGGACTGTATTTGACCAGCGGCTTTGTATTTCAGAGCTCTGAGAAGCTGCAGGAAACGCTGATTGAGCAGCTTGAGGAAAAAGGCGCAGCAGGTATTGTTTTGCAGGTAGGTCGCTATATAAAAGAGGTGCCGGCTGAAATTCTGACGACAGCGAACCGGCTGGGATTCCCGGTTATTGTCTTACCTGAGGGCAGCAGTTTTGCGGCAGTTATTAAAGAAGGTTTGGAACAGGTGTTTTTTCAGCAAGGCAAAGAAATTCGCCGTTCTCAAGAAATTCAGAAACGGCTTGCAGAACTGGCCTATACTGGTGCTGAACTGCAGCAAATTGCGCAAACGATTGTTAGTCTGGTAGCTAATACGATTATTGTAGCAGACCGGGATTTTTCTCTCTTGTCGTATGCGTATCTCGATAAGCCGTATAAAGGGCGCAATCCTAAAGTATATGCCGGCAAAATAATAGATAAATACTTATACAACTTAAAGCGAACTGGTTTCATTGATAAAATTCGCTGCAGAAAAAAAGCCGAGCGGGCTGAGGTGTTGTTCAGTAATCTGGGGCAGCAAGCCTGGGTTATTGTCCCGGTTTTAATCAACGGTGAGATACTCGGTTATATTGCGATGCTGGAGGATCAGCACAGGTTGTGTGAGCAAGACTGGCAGGTATTGGTTCAGGCTGCTAATGTAACGGCAGTGGCTATCTATAAGCAGCTGGCTGAGGGGGAAGTCGTAAGACGGCGGCGCAATGACTTTCTCTCTGGTATTCTTGAGGGCAGCGTACAGGAAGGGCAGGCTGTCCTGGAGCAGGCGGCAGCCTTGCAGTTGGATCTGAATAAAACCTGGCTTGCTGTTCAGCTTGAAATCCGGAGTCCAATAAAATTCACACAACACCCTTTAGCGAATGAAGAGCAGGATGATGCTGCTGCTAAGCAATGGGGCATTGCAATGCTGACTACTCAGCTCACAGCCAGGCAAAGCGACCTGTTGGTAGTGGGCAAGCAAAGCGGCATCACTATTTTGTGCCCGCTGATGACAGAGGCAAGTAGTGAGACGATAGCGAAACGCATTGAACTAATCCGCCATGAACTGCATGTATTTTCCCCCGAATTGGAGATCGCCCTGGGCGTCAGCCGACCTTGCCGGGACTATCGATTGCTGCCAGAGGCTTACGGAGAAGCAAAAGAGGCTTTAGAGATTGGCCGCAAGCTTAACCGAATCGGCTGTGTGTATTACTTTGACGAATTAGGTGTATATCAGTTCCTGACAAAAGTTCGGGATATGCCTGAGGTCAAAGCCTACTATCAGGCGGTTATCGGCAAGCTTGATCAGGTGGAGCCCAGTGTCCGGCATGATTTAGTAAAGACACTGGAACAATATTTTACTGCCAATGGCAATGTCTTTAAGGCGGCGCAGGGACTTTTTCTTCATCGCAACAGCATGAAGTACCGTCTGGAACGGATTCAGGAAATATTGGGAGTTGATCTGGATGATGCGGAAGTCCGGTTCAACTTGCAATTAGCCTTGAAAATCCGGCCGCTCATGCAGCGCTAACGGACAGGCTTGTCTTGCAAAGGAAATCACCCATTGTCACATTCGGACAGTGATTGGTGATTTTTTTTGTGCTACAGTGCTAATGCGGTGCACAAATGTTTAGCAGTAAGATAAGTCTGAGTAGTTATCATTTTTTATTTAAAGGGGAGGATTTTATGAGCAGTGAAGAACGCCGCCTCGATTATCTGAATGTGTCAGGGCGGGAGTACGCTCCTTACGTGGCTGCCGACAAAGTTATCCCGGAGTTTACGGCAACCGCAATTATCATGGGGGCAGTATTGGCAATTATCTTCGGCATGGCCAACGCCTATCTCGGTCTTAAGGCGGGGATGACGGTAAGTGCCACTATTCCGGCAGCCGTTATTTCCATGGGGCTGTTAAAGGGTGTCTTTAAACGGGGAACTGTTCTGGAAAACACAGTAGCCCAATCAATTGCCTCTTCCGGCGAAGCAGTAGCAGCCGGTATGATTTTTACTGTGCCGGCATTTTTCTTATGGGGCTATGCGCCGGACATGATGACCATGACCATAATGGCTTTACTTGGCGGTTCACTGGGAGTTCTGCTGATGATCCCGCTGCGTCGCTATTTAATTGTTGACGAACATGCCAATTTACCTTACCCTGAAGGTACAGCCTGTGCCGAAGTACTTGTTGTCGGTGACCAGGGAGGTACTGGTGCCAAAACGGTATTTGCCGGTATTGGTATTGGGGCAGGCTATAAGTTTCTGATGGGTGCTTTAGGCATTTGGGAAGAAAATCCTGAATGGGCCATCCCCGGTTTAAAGGGAGCAGCAATCGGCTTTGACGTATTGCCTGCACTAATGGGCGTCGGCTTTATTATAGGGCCGCGAGCAGCCTTCACGATGTTTGCCGGCAGTATTCTCAGCTGGCTGGTACTGATGCCTTTGATTTCCTATTTCGGCAGTGGGCTGACAATACCGGTTTTTCCGGCAACAACACCCATTTCAGAAATGGATCACTGGGCATTGTGGAGTAAATACATTCGCTATATTGGAGCTGGCGGCGTGGCAGTGGGCGGTATGTTCAGCCTGCTGAAGTCCATGCCTACCATCATTAGTTCTTTTAAAGCCTCAATGAGCGGACTGACAAAAGGCGGCGCTGCAGCTGCTAACGACAGTCTCAGAACACAAAAAGACATGCCTGTCATGTCGATCCTAATCGGAACGGTGATTATTTTCCTTGCCTGCGCTTTCCTGCCACAGCTGCATATGGGCGTAATCGGCGCTATTATGGTAGTAGTATTCGGCTTTTTCTTCACTACCGTGTCGTCGCGCATTGTTGGTTTAATCGGATCTTCCAGCAATCCGGTCTCTGGTATGACCATTGGCACACTGATTCTGGTCAGCGTCCTCTTAAAAGCCATGGGTTATACTGGTACGGAAGGGATGTTGGCGGCTTTGAGCATCGGTGCTCTTGTCTGCATCTCTATTGCCATGGCTGGCGACACTTCACAAGACTTGAAAACAGCTTTTTTAATTGGTGCAACACCTTACCGGCAGCAATATGCATTACTTATCGGCGTAGTAGCTTCAGCTGCCGTTATCGGCTGGACACTGATGATGCTGAACAGTGCTTATGGTTTCGGTACCAAAGAACTGGCTGCACCGCAGGCTACCTTAATGTCCCTTGTTGTAAAAGGCGTTATTGATGGCTCGCTGCCATGGGCTCTAGTTGGTATCGGTGCTTTCGTAGCAGTGGTTGCTGAGCTATTAGGTATCTCCGTCTTGGCATTTGCCGTAGGTATGTATTTGCCAATCCATTTGAATGCAGCAATTGCTGTCGGCGGCTTGCTCAGCTTGCTTCTGACTAAAACAGTGAAGCACGTTGAAGAGCTTAAAAAGCGGACCGAAGAAGGCATTCTGCTTGCCTCCGGTTTGATTGCCGGCGATTCTTTGATGGGAGTTGTATTGGCACTGTTGGTATATGAAAATGTTGATATGTCCTTAGGCATGAAGTGGGGCGGTTTTGTCAATGAGGTGTCGATGGGCATATTCGTGATATTGGCTATTGGCTTCCTGCGACACTGCCTGAGCTTCAAATGGAATAAGGAAAATGAATAATGACCAAGCGGCAAAATAATCTCATGATAAAGCGCCCAGCCGGTCGTGAGCATGTGGCAGCAATAGCGGATGAGCAGCAGCTGGTTGTGTATCATAACCACTGGCTGAGCAAACTGTGTTCCCGGTTCTTTCGGACGCCGCAGCAAACGTATATCAAGCTTGATGCTTATGGTGCTTTTGTCTGGCGCCATTGTAACGGTGAATATACAGTTGCTGATATTGCCCGGTTGATGGGTGAGGAATTTGGCGAGCAGGCTGAACCTGTTTTGGAACGGTTGATCGTCTTCCTGCGCATGCTGTTAGGCAGAAAATTAATTGTGTTAGTGGACTGAATAGTACGGTCAGGGGAGGAATTACGTCATGTCAGGCGAAGTTTTTGTAATGGGTACATTAGGATTTGCTGTTATGGGTGCTATCCTATACGTCTGGGGCTATCGCAAAGCGCGCAGAGCTCCCCGGCAGCTGCACCAGCGCATGGGGCAGGTTATTGAACGGCAAATTCAGCTTTGCCTGACAGAGCGTCCTCAGGGCGCAACTCGCAAAGAAATTGCGAAAGCGATTGCAGGGCTTAGCGTAGGCAATCAACTGCAGGGGTATAAGCTCGAAGTAGCAGATACCGATGCTGCTGCCGGTGCGGTCTTAGACCGGATGATTGACCGGGGAATCATTAGTGAACAGGGACAGGGCAAATCCCGCAAATATGTTTTGCGCCTGCCTGAAGAAGCGTAATAGGGGGGATGGCGATGACAACCCGATTGGGTAACAGCGCGGATATTGCAATCCGCCAATGTATGGCGGTTAAGCCGGGGGAAACAGTGCTGGTTATAACCGACATGCCTACCCGCAGTGTAGGTCAGGCTTTGTGGGAAAAAGCAGTGGAGGCTGGAGCGGAAGCGCTGTATATGGAAATGGTGCCTCGCAAAAATGACGGTGCCGAACCGCCGGCAGCTATTGCGGCAGCCATGCTGCAGGCTGATGTCGTGCTTGGGGCCACGTCGCGTTCCTTCTCCCATACACAGGCGCGTAAAGAAGCCAGTAAAAAGGGCGTTCGTATCGCCACGCTGCCGGGAATTACGGAAGACATTATGCAGCGGACCTTGAATGCTGATTATCAGCGCATTGCCAAACTGAGCACATTATTTGCCGATTTGCTCAGCAAGGGCAGCCATGTTCATATTTCTACGCCTGCCGGAACTAACCTCACGCTGTCCATTGCAGGCCGGGACGGTCATCCTGATACAGGTATTAACCACGCGCCCGGTGATCTTGGCAACCTGCCGGCCGGTGAAGCGTACATAGCACCGGTCGAAGGAACCACAGAAGGCATTTTCGTTATCGATGGTGCCATGGCTGGTATCGGTGTTTTGGAAACTCCCATTAAATTGACGGTAGAAAAGGGCTATGTCAGTAAAATCGAAGGCGGCCAGGAAGGGCGAAAGCTCGAAGCGACGCTTGATGAATACGGCAAGGAGGCCCGGAACATTGCTGAACTTGGAATCGGAACCAATGATCAGGCTATTCTTTCAGGACGTGTTCTGGAAGATGAAAAAGTAATGGGAACAGTCCATATCGCCCTTGGCAATAACTTTGGCTTTGGCGGCACCTGCCAGATACCGCTTCATCTGGATGGGATATTGTTGAACCCAACGTTGACAATTGACGGTCAAGTCGTGATTAAAGACGGCAAACACGTCCTTACAGCTTAAAAGTGGCGACTGATACACCAGTGAAAAGTTTACTGGTGTATATTTTTTCTTGTTTGTTGTCGGCCGATTATTTAAAATGACCTAATTCCAGCCCATCTGTCATTGCGAGGAGCGCAGCGACGTGGCAATCTCATCTTTGCCGCCTAAACTTTTCTTGACTACACGGAGGAAAATTCCTCCTATTTTTTTTGTCAGGAAAGGAATAAACTTCCTTAGAAAGAATATAATAAGCAAAGAAGGGATGACTAATGAGTCAATATATTATAGCTGTCGACCCAGGCAGAGAAAAATGTGGCATTGCCGTTGTCCATAACAAGGAAGGCGCTGTTCTCCAACAGGTCGTAGAAACGACAAACCTGGTAAACTGCGTACGTAAGCTGGCTGACCAATATGATACAACCACCGTTATTCTCGGTGACGGAACAGCTCATAAGCAGGCTGAAGTTGAGCTGCTTAGTGCTCGGATTGAGGACAGGCCATTAATCGTCAAGCTTGTCGACGAAAAGCATTCTACAGAAGAAGCACGCCATCTCTATTGGAAGCATAACCCGCCAAAGGGGCTGAAACGGTTGATACCGGTTTCTATGCAGGTGCCGCCAGAGCCGGTGGATGGATACGTCGCCATAATCCTAGCCCACCGTTATTTCGGGGGCGGCCGCCGATAAGGCCCCATCTGCGTTGTTGTCGCTGCGGGCGTTCGTTTGCCGTACCGCCGCTGTACTGTCTTCACTCACGTCCTCGCTCCGCCTAGCATCTGGAGCCTTCTCGACGGCCTAGGCTGAGTGGCAATGGGAACTGAGGGGGAACGGGCTTCTGGCGTTTGGGCGTGATAAGTTCCCCTGCGGGGTGCACAGTTAACTATAGCTAGCAAAGACAATGACTCCCAGCCCGTCTGTCATTGCGAGGAGCGCAGCGACGCGGCAATCTCGTCTTTTGCTTACCTAGCCTTTCACAACGTTTAGGCTTATTGGCAGAGAGACGAGGAGCAGGCTTACTGCTATTAGTGGTAGATAGCTCCCCTGTGGGATGCACCATTAACTACAGCTAGTCAAGACTCGGTGACTCACAGCCTAACTGTCATTGCGAGGAGCGCAGCGACGTGGCAATCTCATCTTGTAGCTTCATAGTATCCAGCCCTCCTAAAGGGCTTTGTAATCTCATCATTTACCCCATTTCAGTTTACAAAGTTAACAAGCTTACATGGAAAAAATAAATTATCTGAAATAATTTTTATAAATCGACAAATTTTTGGCAGGAATACTCTTCCTCATGTTGAATATATTACCTAGAAGATTGTTATGGGATATTATTCCAACCATATGATTCTAATCATGGGACTGCCTGACAAACAGAGAGGCGGCGAGGGGTGCACACCTTATAAGCGCTCGGGTTGTTATGCGGGATCATGAATAGGGTATGAGCTGAAAAAGGAAAACACGTTCTGAGGAAACATGGACACTCGAATGGAAACCCTTCTTAGGCTCATCGATAGATCAAAAAAATAAAAAAATCTAAGGGGGCTATTCTAAATGAAAAAGAAAATTGCTGCTGCTCTTGCGGTTACTTTCGCTCTTGGCGTAACTAGCGCTTTCGCTGCTAATCCTTTCGTTGACGTTCCTGCAAAACATTGGGCTTATGACGCTGTAAGCAAATTGGCTCAAGCTGGTATCGTTGATGGTTATGGCGACGGAACTTTCCGTGGCGACAAAAACATCACCCGTTATGAAATGGCTCAAATCGTAGCTAAAGCTCTTGCAAAAGAAGAAAAAGCTAACGCTGAGCAAAAAGCTCTTCTGAACAAACTTTCCGCTGAATTCAGCGAAGAATTGGATAACCTGGGCGTTCGCGTGAAAAAATTAGAAAAAACTGCTCCTACTGTAAAGATTTCTGCTGACTCCCGTATTCGCGGCTTCGAAAATGGTTCCGTAGACGAGAATGGTAAATTACTAAATGAAGCTGGTAAAGCTGCTACGAAAACATACACCCAACAACGTTTCCGTCTGTATGTTGATGGCAATGTAAATGATAATGTAGCTTTCAATGGCCGTCTGTCTGCACAAAACACTAACAATACTGATGTTGCTAATGGCAACAACGATCCTATATATCTGGACTATGGCTACTTCACTTTCAAAAATGTTGCTAATGGTGCCGATGTTCTGCTTGGCCGTCAACTTTTGAATTTGGGCTATGGCCTGGTTTCCGCTCCTACCGGCGGATATGATTCAGTAAAAGTTGCTTTCGGTGGCGATAAAGTAAAAGCTCTTGTAGGTTATGGCGACATTTCCAGCAAGTTAGGAACTTACACCGCTAGTACTTATGCTTGGAATGGTACTGCAAATGTAACAGTTCCTGCTTACAATACTCAAGCAAAAAATAACAAAGCTGGTAATAGTGATATCATGGTTACTACTGCGAATATCACTTATACTCCAAGCAAAAGCTTCCAGGCAATTGGCTCGGTATATTACAGCAACACTAGCAAATACGCATATGAAGTATACAGCTTAGGTGCTAAAGCGCAATTAAATAAAAACTTTAGCTTAACTGGTGAGTATGTAACGAACGAAGCAGACTTAGCTGCAAATGCTGATGACCATGCATGGAATGCTCAACTGGGCTACAAAGGCGCCAACAGAGCAGTACCGAAATCCTTCGGTCTCTTCGTTAACTACAAAAAATACGGTGCAGATGCCCTTGACTACACTTTGACTAGCATCCCTGTATTTGAAGGAATTAACGATCAATTCACTCGTAATAATGGCGTTAAAGGTCTTGGTTATGGTGTGAACTATGCATTCTCGAAAAACTTTGTCACTACTGTAACTTACGAAGATCTTGAGTCCTATAATGGTAAAATTGACCGTCCGGCATTCACTTATGCCCGCGCTGAATTCTGGTTCTAATCAGTTTTTGAAAACAGGCTCCCAATTGGGAGCCTGTTTTTTTATTATTAAAATCCTGCAAGTAAAGCAGTAAGAAGTATATAACGAAAATATACTATTATTTACAATATATTCCTAAATGTGACTCTTCAGGATGCAATTGTACTTCATAAAAATACGTAATGGTAGAATGTTAACAAGTTGTTAAATTTTTTTTAACAAAACGCAAACAATAAGCAGGAGTTTTGTATTATTCCTAGAAATTACTATACATTCTCTTTCGGTTATCCTGTCGCAACAAGGATGTGCACTACTTAGTCGCGGCGGGATTTCTTAGTATAGAGATGGCTGGATTTGATCGGAATAAGGAAACGTGGACACTTACTCATGAGCAAAACCAGCCTTGGTGAATTCATTATAATTATTTAAAAAACCAAGGGGGAAAACAAAAATGAAGAAGAAAGCCCTTTCCGCTGCATTGGCAGCCGCCTTCGTTCTTACTACCGCTGGTAGTGTACTCGCCGCTCCAATAGTATTTGATGGGAAGTTTGAGCATCAGTATCGCTACAATACCTGGGATAATGTGAAAGATGATGATGGTAATCTGGTTCCTGATAATGAAGATGGCTTTAAGTCAACCGTTATCTTGAATGCAACTACTAATGTTGGCAAGAATGTGGATTTCTTTGCTCGCTTTGCTGCTCAACATGCCACAATTGGCGCAGATTTCTCATCTGATGCAACAAGTGGAGAAAACACAGCAGCAATTGATCAGTTTGGTTTTATCTTCAAAGATACAAACGGATTTAGCTATAAATTAGGCCGCCAGGATGCAAGTGTTGGCTCGACCGCTATTTTCTACAATACCAGCCCTTATCTTGGCAAATATATGTTTGCTGATGGTATCACTGTAACTGGTAAGTCCGGTGTAACTGATTTGAAAGTAATTGCGGTAAAAGAAGATAGAAAATTAAGCAATAAAGAAAATAAGCTGTTTGCACTTTCCGGATCTTACAGCCCTGCTCAAAACTGGACTTTAGGTGGAACCTTAGCGAAGTACGATTATAAGGACTCTACTATTAAAGATACTAATCATTGGGCACTAAATGCTGGATATGATCAAGGCAAAGCATCCTACTTTGCTGAATATGGTAAATCTAATGCCGATACTGAAAATAGTGCTTATGGTATAGGCGTATCTTACTCACCAGATGCTAAGAATACCTTCTATGCTATAAATTACAAAATTGAAACTAATGCAGACATGAATAACTGGACTGATTATGAATCTGGCTGGAAGGGTATGTACTATGGTTACAACTACAAGTACAATAAAGATACCACTGTAAAACTCTTCCTGCGCGATATGAAGGGCGTACAGGACAGCTCGGAAAAGAATACTTCTTTCCGTACCACAGTTAGCATTAAGTTCTAATATTGTTAACTCCCATGCGTACGCATGGGAGTTTCTTATCTTTATATCCGACTGACCAGTCATTTCCTTGTTGTGCTTATCCTTATTCTTATGTATAATGGTATTAAGAAGGGGGATACATATGAAATCAAAAAAAACTTTTGTTATCGGTTTAGTGCTCTTTTGCCTCCTGTCAGTCGCAGTCGTTCCTGTTACGCAGGCTTTTAGTCTTGGTGACATACTAAAGGTTGGTGGTATAGGTTTCGTAATTGATAAGTTTTCTGAACCACTCAATAAGTTCATTAATACTCTTACCTTCCAAAGTGGTGGCGAGCATGACTATGCTACTAAGGTAGTGCCGATTATTACAATTGGTAGTGGTGGCTATATTGGTGCAGCCCAGGTCATGGGACCGGCTGAACTGGTGGATCAGGTGCAGGCTGTTCTGCAGGCAGAAGGCAACTTCAATGGCAAACAGTTCCGTGCCAAAGTCTTAATTCCAATTGACAGCAAGAATCCAACTAAATTCTCCCGTGTCCAAGGCGTAGGCTTATCTGCCTTGATTGACGTAAAAATCTAATAAGTTATTCATCCTGCCAGCTACTGGCAGGATTTTTTTTTTTTCGTCACGAATATATTTAAAAGATGTATCGTCCGTTAAAAGAACCAACTCCAGGCCGTTCAGAAAGCTCCAGATGCTAGGAAGGCCGAGGAAGCGAGCGAAGACAGTATAGCGCGGGTACGGCGAGCGAGCTCCCGCAGGTCTGACAACGTAGATGGGGCTTTATCAACGGCCTATGTCTGAGATAATAACCTGGGAGGGATTTTATGTTACGCAAATGGATCTCCGGTACGCTTGCAGTACTGGTATTAGCTGGTACACCTGTGTTTGCTCAAAATGCAGAATTAACAATTGTGGATAAAACCAAAGCAGTGGAGCAAGTTTTATATGGTACTGATCAAACCGGTTCCTTATCGGAACGTCTTACCAGGCTGGAAAAAGAAATTTACGGTTCTGAAACCAAAGAAGCTTTAATGGGAAAAGCGGACAAGCTCTATACCTATTCGAAGGAAAATACACTGACCGCTCCCTCTTTAATTACCCGTTTAAATGCTGTTGAATGGGCAATCAGTCACAATCAGACGGCAGTACCAGCCAAGCAAAAGTTAGAGCAATTGGAGCAATTGCTGATTGGAGCGCCTGCACCTGGGGCCCTGGATAAGCGCATAACAAAAGTATCCAATATTGCTTTTACCCAATCACCTGAAATGAATGAAGTAACACTATTTCCAGATACGCTTGTGCGAATTAAAATGATCACGCCCCTAGATACACGTCAAAACCGGGAAGGCGATGCTTTTACTTTTGAGGCTTCTGAAGACGTCTATGTCAATGGGGTACTGGTGATTGCCAAGGGGGCAGTTGGGGAAGGCAAGATACTGAAAGTACAGCAAGCAAGAAATTTTGGACGGGATGCGAAGCTAGACCTGAGCTTTGATACCCTGCAGGCTTTTGACGGAACAGAGGTACAGACTTTTCTAGGTGATAAGGCCAAAGAAGAGACGAAATCCTTAGCTAAGGCAGCGGGAGCTACTGTTGCCGGTCTGATCGTATTAGGCCCTGTTGGTGTTGTCGGCGGCGCCTTTATTCATGGCAAGGATGTAACCATACCTGTCGGGGCAGAGCTCTATATTCAGACGAAAGCCGAAGCCAGTGTTTATGGTTTAAAAGTGAAATAACTGGAAATAATAGCGCCAGCATGTTACCATGTCTGGCGCTATTTTGCATATCTGCCTTTCTTTACTATGTAGAATAGTGCAGGAAAAAGCGGACAAGCAGCGAATAATTAGTAAGATAGGTACATTGTAAGTTTAGACTAGAGGGAGCAATATATGAATAACTCGAAAAAAGTGATGATTGGCTTATTAGCTCTTATATTTGTGTTTGGAACAGCAACGGTCCAAGCGGCACCTAATAAGCCGACGACAAATTCTTCTGCTGCAAAAGCTCCAATTGTGGTAGAGGCTGATGAATTGTATTTTAGTGATTCTAGCGGAGATCTATATGCTAAGGGAAATGTGCAAATCAAACAAAATGACGATAAAGTAGAAGCTCAACTTTTGAATGGTAATACGCAGAAAAATGAAGTTTGGACTGATGGTGAAGCGCTGATTACACGGCCAGGGATGGAGCTAACCACTACTGGTATGCACTATAACCTTGCTAACCATAGCGGCAGCATGCAATCAAGCAAGGGCACAATTGAGAGACTGCATATTACTAGTAAGGCGATTACTACTTCTCCTGTGCATACCACTATGAATAACGGAACGGTTACTGGCTGTCCTGCAGAGGTGCCGGATTACCATATCAGTGCCGACCGGGTCGAAATATGGCCTGGCGACAAAATGATTGCTTACAATGCTAAATTTTGGATTAAGAATACGGTGATTTTTTCCCTGCCCAGATACCAATCATCCCTGAAAGAAGGGGAGGGAACTGGCTTTGCCTTTCCTAAACCAAGCTATTCTTCAGATAACGGCATCGGTATTGAGCAGCACATTGAAGTCCCCTTCAGCCCACGGTTGGCTGTCTTTGCAGACCTTGATTACTACAGCAAAGTAAATTTCAAACCCATGTATGGACTAATTAGCCGCAACAGCAATTTTACAGCTAAACTTGGCTATGGCAATGAAGAAAATGGTGATCATGAGTGGATCAAAAAAGAGCCGGAGTTGTCAGTGCAGCTAAACTCTCAGCGATTGGGGTCGAGTTCGCTGACTCTGGGGGCTTCTGCCGGATGGGGACAATGGAACGAAGGAGTAGTCAGAGGCACTCATACTGGATTTAGTATGTATCTGTCTAATGATCCCATTGTACTTGGTTCGAAAACCACCCTTAATCTGGGTACTGGCTTTGACCGGAACTTTTATGGCTACAATGACTCGAATAATAGTGTTTTCCGCTTCGACTCTAATTTGGAGATGAAACCTAATAGCCGACTGGATACATGGCTAGGATATAGCTATAGCAGCAATATCGGTACTACACCATACGAGTTTGACCGAATCGATGTTGCCAAAGAAGGAAGAATCGGGTTTATGTACCAAGTAGACCGTTTGAATGGTCTTGGTGTTAAAGTGCGCTATGACCTGGAGCACGGCAGTACGCAAGATATAGACTATACCTGGAGACGGAATCTGCATTGCTTTGAGGCGGATATCACTTACAGGGCTAAACGGAGTGAAGTACGGGTCAAAGTAGATGCGGTGAAATGGTAAGCGAGGATGAAAATAGATGCGAGATAATTTGTTGCAAATAGTAACGAAGATGCAAAATAAAAAAATCATGCTCATTGGCGACATGATTGCTGATGTATATTTAGAAGGGCGCATTTCCCGGATTTCCCGGGAGGCGCCTGTCCTCATTCTGGAACATACTGCCGAAAATGTTGTTCCAGGCGGCGCTGCTAATGCTGTGCACAATACCGCCACACTAGGTGGTAAGGTATACGCCGTAGGTATAGTGGGTAATGATTCCCCCGGCCAGGAGCTTACTAAGGTTTTAGGTTCCAAGGGCGTGGTAACAACAGGTTTTATACCGGATAGCTCACGACCAACTATTACCAAGACGCGCGTGATGGCTGGAGGACAGGCCACAGTACGCCAGCAGGTAGTTCGCATTGACCGGGAGAACAAAGCCGAATTGTCACCAGAGATTGAAAAACAAATGATCGACTATATACAGCAATTCATTCCGCAAATGGATGCGGTCGTGTTAAGTGACTACGGTGGTGTTACCGTAACCCAGGCAGTTCTGCAAGCAGCGATTGAGGCTTGCAGGCTGCACTGCAAACCATCCATCGTGGACTCCCGTTATAAGGTGATGGAATATAAAGGCGTCACTCTTGTGAAACAGAATGAATCGGAAGCTGCTGCTGCAGTCGGGCTGAAAGCACTTGATGCGCAAGCCTTGCTTGAGGCGGGGAAAAGTATTCTGGCAGATTTGCAGGCGGAAGCGGTGCTGATTACCCAAGGGCCTGATGGCATGACGCTTTTTGAAAGGTCTGGCAAAGTGACCCATATTCCAGTAACAAATGTGAGCGAGGTCTATGATGTTACCGGTGCGGGTGATACAGTTGTTGCCGCAATGATTCTGGCAGTTGCAGCAGGGGCAGCTTATAAAGAAGCTGCCTGCCTAGCCAACTTTGCTGCCGGTATTGTCGTCAGAAAGCCTGGAACGGCAACCGCTACGCCAAAAGAATTGCAGGAAGTTCTGGGAGGGCACTATGAAGCTCATTAACCACGACCAAATTGCAGAGGTTGTACGCAATAGTAAAGCCGCTGGTAAAACACTTGTGTTTACCAACGGCTGCTTCGATATTATCCATGCCGGTCATGTCCGCTATCTGGCTGAAGCGAGAAAACTAGGTGACTGCCTGATCGTCGGCCTTAACAGTGACCGGTCAGTGCAGGAGTTAAAAGGACCTACCCGTCCAGTCAACCACCAGGACGACCGGGCGGAAGTAATGGGTGCTTTGGCAGCGGTAGACTACGTGGTTATTTTTGATGAGCGCACTGCCGAAGACTTGATCAGCGAGGTTAAACCTGACATCTACGTCAAGGGCGGCGACTACTGCATCGAGGATATTCCAGAAGCGAAAATAGTTGCCGCCAATGGTGGTAAAACGATATTAATCCCCGAAGTAGTTGGACGCTCATCTTCAAACATTATCAAGAAAATAAGTGAAACAATCTAGCCATTGTCATTGCGAGGAGCATAGCGACGTGGCAATCTCATCATTTAGCCAGTAACCTACTTGTCATTGCGAGGAGCGAAGCGACGTGGCAATCTCCCCTAATAAACAATACAAAAACATTCTTATCGTCAAGCTCAGTGCCATCGGCGATGTCATCCATGCACTGCCAGTGGCACATGCTTTAAAACAACAATATCCACAGGCGCGCATAACCTGGGTAGTAGAGAAGCCAGCGTATGATTTGCTGACGAACAACCCCGCTATAGACGAAATTATCATATTCGATAAGCCGAAGTTTAAATCACTGTCAGGGCTGCTAGCGAATGCTCCAGAATTATCACGGCAATTGAAATCCCGGAAGTTCGATGTAGTGCTGGATTTGCAAGGTTTATTCAAAAGCGCAGCCATAGCCTGGCTAAGCAGTGCCGCCGAGCGGTATGGTTACTGTAACATGCGAGAGCTAAGTCATGCAATCAGTACACCCATATGCGGCGAACATCAAAATGGGCACATTGTGGAGCGTTATTTGGATGTAGCCCGTGCGTTGGGCTGCAAGGTTGAACAGGGGCAATTCACGATTACGATTACAGAGCAGGAAGCGGCTGCTGCACAGCAGAGCATGAAAAAAGCAGGTATTACAGAGAATACCCGCTTCGTGGCTCTGGCGCCGGGAACGAACTGGCCAACTAAGTGCTGGCCAACTCGCTCCTATGCAGAACTGGCTGATCAGTTAAACACTGATGGGTTTACCTCTGTTATTATAGGTGGCCCAGGGGACCGGAAACTTGCCGATGAGATCATAGCTGCAGCCAAAGGCCCGCTTATTGATTTAGTTGGACAAACTACGCTGAAGCAGCTTGCTTTTGTTATTCGAAATGCTAGTGTCTTTGTTGGTGGTGACACTGGGCCCATGCATCTTGCTGTTGCAGTGGGCACACCGGTTGTAACCATGTTTGGGCCAACAGATCCGGTACGCAATGGTCCTTACAGTGGAGAAAACACCGTACTTACAGCTGCTATTGAGTGCTGCGGTTGTTGGCAGCGTAAATGCGACAAGAATAACGAGTGTATGACCAATATAACAGTGGACGAAGTACTGGAAGCTGTCAAAAAGAGAGCCAGCAGGTAAACTGCTGGCTCATTGACGTTTCTTTCTAAGTCGTCTTTTTATAAACACTTCTGCTTTTCTAAAGAAAATAAGTATCGAATGCAGCCAGGAAACCTTGATAGCAAATTCCCATAAAGGCTGCCGTGAGGAAACTGGAATGCGTGGCAAGGCATATAGGTCTAGATTCCACAAAGGAGCTTTATCGTATATCGCTAAAGCTCCTTTATATTGGGCTTCTTTAGCAGCTGTGATAACCTGGTCACTATAGTTACCATAAGGATAGCATAAAAAATCTCCCGGCAGGCTAAAACGCGATAAAAGAACTTCTTTGCTTTGGGTTAACTCCGTATGCAAAGCGTCTCCCGGCAACTGAGATAAAAAGGGGTGGCTAACGGTATGGGAACCAATTTCCATACCGGCATTTAACCAGTTCTGCAACTGCTCCCAATTCATTGTAACAGCCGGAGGTTTTCCAAAGTTTTCCCAGTTATTGGGCTGGCCTATCCAGTCAGAAATGGGGAAGACAGTAGCTTTCATATTTCGGGCAGTAAGTAAAGGCAAAGCAACAGAAAAATTATCTTCATAGCCATCATCGAAGGTTAGTACAACAGGTTTTGGTGGGAGTTCTTTACCCTGGGTGTAATAACTATGGACATCCTGAAGGGAAACCGTATGAAAACCCCAGGCTGATAGGTAATCCAACTGCTCCTCAAATTTAGCAGGCGAAAGTGAATTGCGGTCACCAGGAATATCTGCTATCCGGTGGTACATGAGGATCGGGACGCGTTTCGAAAACCGCAGGTATATTACAAAAGTACCTGCTAGGAGTAGTACTACTAGTATCATGAGCATGGTTTGTCTACCTCAGAGCCTAAAACCTTATTATATAGAGAAATTGTTTCCTCTACCATATTTTTACTATCGAATAAAGTCTCAACTCTTTTCAACCCATTTTCCCCCAATGTTTTGCCCAATTCACGATCGTGATATAATCTATCAATAAGTTCCATCATCTCATTTGCATTTCCGGAGGAGACCAAAAAACCGCTTATACCATGTTCGACCGCTTCCGGTGTGCCGCCAACAGCATAGGAAATTACCGGCTTTTTCATAGCCATTCCTTCAGCAAGTACCAAACCAAAGGTCTCAAGTATAGAAGGAAGGATCAATATATCGCAGGCAGCAATTGTATTGGGAACATCTGTCTGATGACCGGCAAAAATGATTCGGTTTCTTAAACCCTTCAGCAAGACCTTGAGCTTAATACGCCATGCTGACTTACCTTTGCCAATGACGAGGAGTTTCCAAGGCTTACTCTCGGATTGCGTGGCCATTGCCTGAATCATGTCATAATGACCCTTGTTATTACGCGTGGCCATTCTGCTGATGAGTCCGACAACGAAGTCATCGTTTTTCAAATTCCAATTGATGCGTAAATTCTTATTGGCTTTAGCCGAGTTAAATATCTCTAAATCGACGCCGTTGTAGATCGTAACGAGGCTGCTGCTGGATACTCTGGAATTTACAATTAGATAGTTTTTAAGAAAATCACTGACACAAATGATCTGGGCCGCCTGTCTGATGCCGCGATCTGCCTCTGATGAGCTAAATACGCCATGAGCGGTCATAACCCACGGTACGCCTGCTGTTTCACAGGCAATAGCGGCTGCATAAGCAGCTGCGGTCGAATTGGCGTGAACAAGGTCAATCTCTTCTCGCCGGATAATATAGGTGAGCGCATGGCCAGCAAGATAGCGATTAAGACGAATGGGGCAATAGTAATGCTTAAACCCAGCTTGCTTAAGGGCGTTTGCCAATTGACCACCGCCGGACACGATAACAACGTCAATTCCTCTACTCCGCAGTCCAGTAGCAAGAGTAAAAACATAAGACTCTGCTCCACCTATATTTAACCGGGGCACAACAAGCAGGACTTTCATAATATCTCCTCAAAGTTTTTAATAAACTATTAATATTGCATCTATGATTGTAACATAATTTTTTCAAGTGTGAGAAGGAATTTGTATCACTCCAATGCTGTTTTTATGGTTGTATGCTATAATAAAAGTCTAAATACTAACTAATGAGCTGATTGCAATATAGTTGTAGTTTCGAAAGAACAGGAGACTAAACATGATAGATTTACACAGTCATATACTCCCTGGTATTGATGATGGCGCTAAAACAATAGAAAACTCAATAGAAATGGCCCGGATTGCGATAGATAATGGTACAACGGTTATAGCGGCTACTCCCCATGTGATAGAAGGGCAATGGCTACCGGAGTGGTCAAAAATTCAAGGGCTGTGCGCTGAATTGAGACGCGAACTTAAGCGAGAGAACATAGCCCTTACTATTGTTCCAGGTGCCGAAGTAGCATTAAATATGGATATTCTAAACCTGATCAAGGGACCTGGTCCCTACTGCATCAACGGTGGCAGATATATGCTGGTGGAACTGCCAGCTACTCATATCCCTCAATATACGGATGAGTTTTTCTTTACTCTCCAGGCACGAGGGGTCAGCCCCATTTTAGCGCATCCGGAGCGGCATCCGGAAATTGCCCGCAATCCCGAATTGATCGTAGAGTGGGTCAATAAGGGGATACTTATGCAAGTGAATGGGCCCAGCCTAGTGGGGAAAATGGGTGATCGTGCCATGCAGACGGCAGAAGTATTGCTAAATAGCAATCTCGTGCATTTTTTTGGATCAGATACTCACGGTCCAAAGTCTCGTACGCCCCGGCTAACAGATGCATTAGAAAAGTCTTTCGCTTGCATTGGTGAGGACAAAACTCGGCAAATATTTTTTGCGAATCCGTTATGTATTATCAATAGTGAAGAGATCACGCTAACAGATGTACAACAAATCAAATTTATGAAAAAGCCAGGATTACTGAAAAGAATGTTAGGTATAATGAGGTGAAAAACGTCCACTGAAAAACAGTGGACGTTTTTTGTATTGCCGAAAATGTCGGAAAATAGCAGATTAAAAAGTTTGAAACTTAATAAATTTTAAATTATAATGAGACTCAGAAAAAATGGTGCAAAAGTCCTTAATTATTAGGACGTTGTGTGCTTGTACGGAAGAAGGTCTCATAATGTTAGAGCAGCGTGAACGTATGAACCAACATATCAAACAACTGGAGGATTTAGGCTATCGCAGCTTTCAGATTGATGAAATAATCCGTGATGCTGTTGGCATAGCAAAGATTGAAAACTTAACACAAGCACAGATGCAAACGCTCGAAGAAGCTTTGCAAGAGTATGTTTCTTTCGCTTTTAAGTGTAAAGGGAAGAAGTGCTAAACAAACAGAGCGCCTTTGTAAATAGGCGCTTTTTCCTATTTACAAAGGCGTTTCAAATCATCCACAATTTTGCAAGGAAGGATATCGGTGGAAAAAAAAGAACTATAGAATAAACAATATTCGACAATATAGGGGGAAGAGAATGAAGAAGGTTGTAACATCAGGTATTGTAGCGGCCATGTTAGCATTGAATGTGGCATGTGTTTCCGCCCAGCCTGATGACTATAAGCTAGGGCCTGGCGATGTACTTAGTGTTGGGGTCTGGGGTTATGAAGATTTAAAAAATGAAGAGCTTATTATACGTCCTGACGGTAAATTATCTTTTCCATTAGCTGGTGAACTGAATGTTCAAGGAATGACTGCAGGAGAATTGACAACTGCTCTCGCCGCAAGACTCGGAAATTATGTTATAGATCCGAATGTGACGGTAAATATTGCTAAATTCCGTACAACTCGTGTGTATGTACTGGGAGAGGTTACTAAGCCCGGCATGTATGAACTGGAAAAGCAGCACAATCTGCTTGATGCTATCGGCATGGCAGGGAGCTATACAAAGCGTGCGGCAAAGAAAGAAATCTTCATTATCCGCAGAGACAATGTGGACAAGCCGCAAAAAGTCAATTTGCTTAAGCTGCTGAAAAATGGCGATAGCAGCCAAAATGTTGCTTTAAACGAAGGCGATGTTGTGTACTTAACCAGTAACGGTAAGATTAACTTTGCAACTGATATTTTGCCGTGGTTCTCAGCAGTTTATCAAGCAGATCGGTTAGGAAAAGACTAAGTAACTTTTAGAGAAAGATTTGAGCGGGGGAACAAGCGTGGACGAGAATACACTTGATTTACGGGATATATTGAAGATCTTGAGAAAAAGGCGCAGGCTTATTTTCACGGTTTTCTCAGCATTTGTAAGTATTGCACTGATTATAAGCTTCTTACTTCCTCCTACATATGAGGCCGAAACCACTCTTAGAGTTAAGCAGTCAAAGGGGCTTGCCGACTCATTGCTTGGCGGTTTAGGTTCTATGAATCCGATGGGGACAAAGCAGGTCATGTCCACCTATGCGGAGATTTTGAAGAGCCGTACCGTAGTTCAATCCGTTATTGATCAGACCCAGCAGGATAAGGAAGAACTTCCGGTATATGAAAACTTCGTCAAAACAATTACCACTCAGCCGGTAAAAGATACGGAAATCCTAAATATTAAGGTACAGGCGGGAACACCGGCAGAAGCACAGCTAATTGCAAATACACTGGTCAACACTTTTATAGATAGAATGATCGCCCTTGTTCGCGGAGAACAGTCCAAAGTCAAGGAATTCATTGGTGAGCGGCTGCAGGAGTCCAAAAAGGAACTAGAAACAGCAGAAAATGCTTTACAAAAATACAAGCAGAGTCAGAAAATTGCTGCGCCTACTGAAGAGACAAAGGCACTGATTGAGAAGCTGGCTGCAATTGATAAGTTGTCAGCAGATAATCAAATTTCAGCTGAGACGGCAAAGGCGAAGCTTGCCAGTGCACAAAGTCAGCTGGCAGGACAAAAACCGGGCTTTATTGCCGAGAATCCGGTTATTCAGCAATATAAGCTAAAGCTGGCTGAGCTGGAAGTCAATCTGGTCAGCTTAAAGCAAAACTATACGGATAAGCATCCACAGGTTATTGCGACGAAAGCTGCTATTGCAGAAACGCTCAGTAAGCTGAATGTTGAGATTGCCAAGGTCGTTAATGCCGATGCTCCATCGGCTAATCCGGTACATCAGGGGCTCCTACAGGCCAAACTAGAGGCTGAGGTCGAAGTTGCCGTATCGACTGCTCAGCAGCAGGCCTTGCGAAAGCTAATTTCTCAGGGAGAAGAACAAGTCAGCAAACTGCCCGCTAAGGAGCAAGGTTTAGTGAAAGTCATGCGGGATGCGAGTGTTTCACAGGAAATCTACGTAATGCTGGCTAAACGGTACGAAGAAGCACGGATCAGTGAGGTCATGGAACCGACCGATGTCCAAATTATTGATATAGCAATTGCACCGGAAAAACCGATTAAACCGAAGAAACTTCTGAACACTGTTATCGCCGCAATCTTAGGCCTGTTTACCGGTGTGGGACTGGCATTTGCGCTGGAATACCTGAATAAAACGGTCCGTACGAGTGAAGATGTCCAGCACTATCTGGATCTTCCCTTATTGGGAAGTATACCTGCATTTGACAGCGAGGTTCACAAGGATACCAGCATAATGGACAAAGTAAAGCAGCTTTTTAACAGTAATAACAAACAAGACCGCCGGGCTTAGCGTGCGGGAATAGAATGAGAGGTTATTATGGCACAAAGAAAACTCATTGTTCATGAAGATCCCAAATCGCCTATTTCCGAAGCATATCGGACTTTGCGGACAAACCTGCAGTTTGCCAAAGTAAACAGCGAATTGCGAACAATCATGTTTACCAGCTCTGGTCCGGCTGAAGGGAAGTCTACTACAATTGCTAATGTTGCCGTAGCACTGGCTCAGTCAGGCCGTAGCATCATTCTTGTTGACTGCGACCTTCGTAAGCCAGTGCAGCATCGGATATTCGGTAAACGCAACAAGGGCGTGACTAATATTCTAGTTGATGACAGTCCGGCAGAAGTTTTTCTGCAGGATACGGAAATTAATAATCTACGTATTTTACCCAGCGGTCCGATTCCGCCTAATCCTTCAGAATTGCTGAGCTCCGCCAAAATGGCAGAGTTGCTTGATGAACTGAAGAAAATGGCCGATATGATACTGATTGATGCGCCGCCAACTATTGCAGTGACTGATGCGGCTGTTATGGCAGCTAAAGTGGACGGCATCGTATTGGTCATTGACTCTACAAGTGTCCGCCCCGAGATGGCCCAAAAGGCAAAGGACCTATTAATTAAAGCGAATGGTCATATCCTGGGGGCTATTCTAAACCGAGTTGAGATTGAAGAGGAGCACTCCTATTACTACTATTATTACGGGAATGAGAAGGCACGAACATAATTCTCAAAGTCAATTAATGACAGAGTTAAACCGAGTAGATAGTGAGAATTAAAAAGTAAAAAGCGATTTTGTAAGAAAAATTTTTGAATTTGAGGCGATTTCATGAGGAACAGATTTCCGATGCTTAGAAAATTGGTATTACTGACAGGCGACATATGTTTGTTGTTGGTAGCAACCTATTTAGCTGTTGTGATTGTTTTTTATGGTAATACGCCTCGTTTGATATCTGGCAGTTATTATAATATGTTGCCTGTAATGATTATTACAGCCGGGATTTTGTTTAATATTAACGGATTATTTTCGCTGGTGCGAAAAAAGTATAGTGAGCTTCTACTAAGTTTAGCTGTAGCGCTATTTAATCTATTTATTATTATGATGGCTGCTAGTTTTTTCCTTCGTGAGTTCAGTTATTCACGGGGCGTACTCATCGTTACTATGATACTGCAATTTATTCTGTTGGCTGTTTGGAAATATATATTCTGGAGAATGGAACGTGCCAGGATTATACCGCAAAATGCACTAATTATTGGCAGCCAGTCTGAATGCGTTAGAGTGATTGCCCGATTAAATGCCCAACCACAGTTAAACTATGAAGTACGGTATATTTGTACTGATTGTGATAGCGAGCCATGGAAAAAAGTGGCGGAGGATATTGACTTAATTATTGTTTGTGCTGGCTTAAGCCTAAGTGATAAGGCTGATATTGTACATTTTTGTCATGTGAATGGTAAACAGGTATTTTTAATTCCTAACGTTTATGAGCTATTTTGCAGCGGGGTTGAACTTGATAAATTTGATGATATTCCCGTATTTCGTCCGCAATATTTGAAGCCTACTTTAGAACAGCGTTCTTTAAAACGTATATTGGATCTGACTATTACCGGAGCAGCGCTGCTATTATTTTTGCCGCTTTGTATTCTGATAACTATTGCCATTAAGCTAGACAGTCCCGGACCCGTATTATATAAACAAGTGCGTACAGGACGCGACGAAAAGAAGTTTAAAGTATACAAATTCAGAACTATGCGTCAGGATGCTGAAAAAATTACAGGTCCAGTACTAGCAGCGGAAAATGATCCGCGCATTACTAGTCTAGGGCGTTTTTTACGCGCGACCCGGATCGATGAATTACCGCAGCTCTTCAATGTGTTTTTAGGAGACATGAGTATTGTTGGACCACGTCCTGAACGGCCATTTTTTGTAGAACAGTTTAAGAAGGAAATTCCTGAATATGTTTATCGACATAATGTTAAGCCTGGTATTACTGGAATGGCCCAGGTTTATGGTAAGTATAACACTACGCCGTATAATAAACTTGTTTATGATCTAATTTATATACAGAAGTGTAATGTGCTTACAGATATAGTTATAATGCTCCAGACGGTAAAAATATTGGTAACAAAAAGTAGTACTGAAGGTGTAATATCAAATAAGGTTAAACTTGATTTAGCAATGTATCAGATCGAAAAAATCGGATAGCTATCTCCATCTTCTTTGTTCACCAGTTTAAGCGAGAAATTTAGCATATGTTAATATTAAGCAAGAAATTAGTAGGTTTATCCCTATTCCATAACAATGCACGACACTATATTATAAGCTGAGTACTCGGGCAGGTTATAGTATAGTGAGACCATATAGGGTATTTAGAATAATAAGAGAGGAGGGAAGAACTTGAATTTAATGTGGAAAATATCTAACCATGTTATCAGTGAATTGTACGTAAATGGGACTAACATAATTTATCCATGGGGATTTGAAACAGCAGATTCATCTGCCTTTTTCTCCTTGGAAGCTGGTGTAGGTTGGAGGCATCAATGTCTGAAGGAATTCTATGACTCCAGTTTAGATCATTTTACAGCTAACATAGTTACACAGATGAAGGAAGGAAAATGGGAACTCAACATAGCGGATAAGATCGAAAGTTTAAATCAAGTCACTAGATTTGTCGAAGCTCAGTGCCATGAGGAAAGCATTTTTATGGATTTCGTCATGCGCTTTAGATTTAAGAAAGAACACTTTGAATTTGCTCAAATCTCCGGAAAAAAAATTTACCATAAGGCGAGTAATGTATATCACCAATATCCGGTGAATGTTGTTGTTCTTAGTGGCAATCAATTCGATATTAAGATAAAAATTATGGATTCTAAAGTTCCATCTCAAATGGAACCAGTCATGTATGTTAGAGATAGTGACAACGAATGGGTTGTGCACGTGAGGATGTTACCTAAGATTTATGAGAAGGAAGTTATAAAAATTTGTACTCGATGGGCTAGAACCAGACCATTGCCGCAACCTTTATCGAACCTAATTTTGAAGAATAAAAAGCTTAGAAACTTTCTTTGGTATCGAGGCGAGGTCAATCCCCACAATTACAATTTTCCTCTTAAGCTATTTAATCCAAGTGCTTATCCGATGTGTAGATTAGCTAGGGGAACAAAACTAATGTGGAAGGTAAGTACCGAGATTAATGAAAAATCAAATCATAAGTAATATTATTCAATCGTTTATTGAAAAGTTTTTTGTTATCGGATCTCAGCTTATTTTATCTATCTTACTAGTCCGATTACTTGATCGTGAAGACTATGGGATTGTTGGGGTAGTAGTCGGATACTATGTATTTGTCAATTTTGTAAACATCTCTCTGGAGGCAATCATCCTTAGAGATCACAAGAAATATAGTCTTAACCTGGACAATTACTTTATAAACTTCTTCGCCTTTAGCGTAGTTAAAAGTATTTGTTTTGTCTTATTGAGTGGGATGATAGCAATAATTCTTGTAGGGACCCATGATAATCAGAATTTTATTTATAGCATTATATCTGTAACCGTAATTTTAATTGCGGATTCTTTAGTTGCTCCAATTTTAATTTACACTACATCAACTTTTAAACAAAAAGTAGTTACAAAAATTGCAATGGCAAGAGCAATAATAAATGTCATACTAACCTGTGGTTTGTTTGTTTTCCCCTCTCTGAAGTACATTGCAATTAAGGACTGTATCGTTTCAGTTTTATACATCGTTTTTTGGGTAATTTATGCCAAAGGGCAGATAAATTATAGCAAAGTTATGAATCTTAGCAATTATGATTATGGTTTTATTAAAAAAAGCTTGCTAGGATATTCACTATGGACCCATCTAAACGGAGTGGTAACAAGCTTTATCTACCGATCAGATATGTTTTTCTTGTCTTTTTTTACTAGTTTGAGTGCAATTGGTGATTATAATATTGCGCTGAATAGTGCAAACGTTGCTAATATAGTCCCGATGATTTTTGGCTATCAAAACAGTGTTGCCCTTTCTCATGCAAAAGATATAGAACAGGCTAATCATATTACAAATACTTTCATTAGAATATCAATATATGTAGGCGTCCTTACAGTGTTTGGGTTTGTTTTCTTGGGGAAAATATACTTATACTTAATGACAGGCCAATCAAACGTTGACGTTATTTACAGTTATATGCTTCCAATTGTTATTGGTCTTGTTATCGTAAAAACGTTTGCATCACCTTTAAATGCTTATATTAATATTAAAGGATCAGTAAACTCCCTGTTTAAATCAGTTCTCATTCCTGTGTTTGTTGTAACCATATTATCCTATCTTTTAAGTTCATTTTACCTTGGTCCTTCAGGTGTCGCTTTAGCTAATATACTAGTTGCAATGATATGGTTAATATTAATTATTAAAGAAATAAAAAAATATCACTACAATTTTGCAAGTGTGGTCTCATTTGGTGAAGATATCCAATTTGTAAGGAGATTACTTGTGAATGCAAATAAAAGATAATCTAATCATCATCAGTATGAATATAGCTGTCTTCATACAGCAATGGTTACAAGAAAAAAGTGGATTTGAATGTCGGAGTTTTTACGGAGAAACCTATACACTGGCTTTAATGCAATTGCTTGGTATATTGGAGCCGGGGGTTAAACATAAAATTTTAAATGCATATAACAAAATTGATAAAACCGATTCACAATTCCACTGGGAATTTAATAATTATGCATTACTTCAATATTATCGCCTCTCTCATGACCAAGAAGTGCTGCCGCTTATTTACCCGCTCCAGTTCAAAAATACCCCATGTACAAACTGGACCTTACTAAGAAGTGCGGCTCGGTTGTGTGGAGGAGAAAACAAAGAACTAGCCGCCAAAGAAGCTCGAGAAAAAATCGCTAAATTCCAGCTAGGGTCAGGTCAAATTCTTGATGAAAAAAAGGTTAAGTCCTTCCAGTATCACTGCTTTTCGACAGCTATGATTGCAGAAATATATGAGCAAACCGGGGAAAAGGATTTTTATGATAGTTTTATGCTAGGGGTAAAATTTATAAGGGTTTTTATTTTATCAAACGGAGAGGCCAACTACATTGGGAGAGGACAAAAACAGTCTTTTGGTTACGGTGCGTTAGTATATATACTGGCTTTGGCCTATAAGTATACAAATGACCATGCTATCTTAGGAGACTTGCACAAAGTCGTGGGCTATTTAAAAAAACACCAGGACAGTAACGGCAGCTTTCCTTTAGTTCTAAACGGAATAAAGCAACAAATTCCTCCAGTAGTTGATATGACCGATCCGAGCTATTGCGGCTGGTATCCCTATAACAACTATTTTGACTATCTTCCCTTTATGGGATTTTTTATAGCTAAAGCTAGCACAGTCCTTGATGAATTAGACACTACAATTCCGGTATATAAAGCGCAAGAGGACTATTCTGACAGTAATTACATTAAACAGGTAACTAAGAACTACGAAGCTGTAGTATCAACGGTTGGTGGTTATTGGACGAACGATATGCCGATACCCTATATCGTAAGTAAAGGCAAAAGCATTACTCCTTGTTATGGTGGTGAACAATTTCAAAAAAGTATATATAGTTCTATGGGAATACCGCTGCCGTTTTCAAAATGGCTTAATAAATCTGTAAGATGGATGGCAGTTAGTTTTTTTAAAGACAAAACATTATGGGTAGTGTCGCCGATTGGAATTGTAAAACGCGATTTTCGTTTCTATGAAGATTTGATAAAAATTGAGACTAAAGTTTTTTCGTGGCTAAAGCTTACGCATCTCTATCTATTTAAGTTTGATACTCTTCAAAAGAGAGAAAACATGCTAGTAATTAATGAGGTGGAGATTGTTGGAAGCCAATTAACTGAGACCGATATCGATGAGTTTTCTTCCGATGGAAAACTCTGGGTGTTTAAAGATAATAATAGGTGCTCAATACTTGAATTCAAATTTAGATAAAAGGACCGGTTTAGTATGAAAGTTAGCATTGTAATTCCAACATATAAAAGAACTGACTATTTGCGACGCTTGCTAAATTCAATACGTAAACAAACTTTTCGTGATTACGAAATTATCGTAGTTGATGATAATTCTCCTAATCATCTGGAATATGATCAACTGGTATTAGATTATAAGGAGAGTTTCCCAGAGTTTACATTTTTACGGAATGATCAAAATCAAGGGGCTCCTTATTCTAGGAATCGAGGTATCAGGCAAGCAAAATATGAATATATAGCTCTTGTTGATGATGATGACGAGTGGTTACCTGCAAAACTTGAGAAACAAGTTGTGTTGATTTCTGGCGGTGACGAACGTCTAGGAATTGTTTATACATGGACAGATGCAGTTAATGATAGTAGACAGGTGCTTCATCAATATAGAAATGTAATCGAAGGAAATGCAAAAAAGGAAATCTTAAAAGGCTGTTTTATCCCCTCACCATCAATAATGGTTAAAAAATCGCATATAATAAACGCCGGGTTATTTGATGAATCCTTACCAAGCTGCCAAGATTGGGATATGTGGACTAGAATGATTCTTAGTGGAACTCAATGTAAAGTAGTTAAGAGTATCGAAACATTATATTATAAGCATGATTCAGGTTCGATAGGCCTATCTAAGCGGGCTTATATCGGCTTTATAATGTACTTTAAAAAACACTTTCTATCAGCTCTAAGAATCCATCCTTTAATTGCAGTTTATTACATCTTTCAATACATAAGAATGTTGGCTAGGAAAAGTGTTTAATATGAGAAAAAAAATAGCTATACTTACGAATATTATACCTCCCTATCGATTGCCTTTATTTAATGGAGTTGGGGAAAAAGTTAGATTAGACATTTTGATATGTGCAGATAAAGAAAAGAATAGGCAATGGGATTCTTCAAGTGACTACAAGTTCAGAATAAAGCGACTGCGGGGGTTAACACTTACATTAAGAAATAGTTTGAATGATTATCGGTTTATCTATTTAAAAGTCAGCATATTATTCTATCTGCTGCTAAGTAGACCCCAAAAGTTGATTATCGGTGATGCTTCTTTGACTTCGTATCTTGCAGCTGTATGCTGCAAGATGCTTGGAGTTAACTATATTTGGTGGAATGAAACTTTGCCTTTTACACCAATTAAACAAGGTATTCTAGGAGAGTTAAGAGCATGGTGCATTAGGAATGCTGAACATCATTTTGTGTCCGGAACTTTGGCCAAGAAGTTTATCACTAATTACGGGGTTGAAGATCAGTTAATAACCATAATCCCTGATGCAGTTAATAATGATGAATATTTTTCCTATCATGCGCAACTAAAGCCGCAAAGTGAAGTTATCAGGCATAAATACGGCATAAATGAAAGTGATTTTATCATACTGTATGTTGGTCAATTTATTAAAAGGAAAAATATACAGTTAATGCTAGAAGCTTATAAAGAGGTGTATTTAGAAGATAAAAATGTTAAATTTATAATGGTAGGTGGCGGAGAACTGACAGAGGCAATCCTGCAATTTAAAGAAATCCATAAGCTTGATGGCCTTATTGTTTTAGGCTTCATGAAAACTGAACAATTAGCAGAACTATACACAATTGCAAAAGTACTGCTGTTAATAAGTAAGAGTGAGCCGTGGGGAATGGTTGTAAATGAAGCTATGTGCTTTGGTATTCCGGTTATCGCTTCTGAGTATGTTGGTGCTGCTGTTGATTTGGTAGATGAAAATACAGGCGTTATAATAGGAAATATAGATGATCCACGAGGGGTGGTATCTGCTCTAGAGTTCAGTATGCGATATTGTTGGGATAAAAATTTAATAAAAGAAAAAGTTCGGTTACTTAATAACCAGAGTGCAATAGAAGGTGTATTATACCATGTCATTTAGAAAAACAATGATCCTACTACTTATAGGCTCTTTATACAACGATATTATCTTATATCAAGAAGACATTGTTATTACTCTACCCAAAATGATGTTATTCCCAGTTATTTCAATATTAGGTTTAATTTTGTTATTCAAAAAACAAATTTATATGTCAAAATTAAGCTTGAGAACTACCATTACTCTTTGCGGTTTACTTTTATTTAGCTTGGTATTTAATAGAGAATTCTCAGAGTATTCGTTTTCAATTGTTCAGAGTATATTGATAGGTATAATATACATGTTTATTTTGTCATCAATAATAATTAGCACAAATAAGCAAAATACAATGAGTAACCTTCAGTTCTCACTAAAGGTAATAAATATTTGTACATTTTTTAATGCAATGTTAGGTGTTTTTCAAAGCTTTACCGGTCTTGGCTTTATATCAGAAAGAAACTTTATATTATATGGTAATCTACACAGAGCTCAAGGCTTGTTATTAGATCCTAATTATTTTGGACAGTTAATGCTATTTGGACTTTTTATAAGCATATTCTTATATAAGAGTGAAAAAAATAATTTAAAATATTTTTGTACACTAATAATTTTGTTAGGAATTATTTTGAGTGGATCAAGATCAGCTCTATTAATGCTATTTACTACTATAATCTTTTATACTTCGGTAAATAAAAGTCTTAAGACTTTTATTTATTCAATAGCTGCGCTAATAATTATTTCCGTTACATTAGCATATTTTATGCCAGATCAATTTGAAAATTTTATGACCATATTTAACAAGGATGTGTACACTGGAGACATAGGTCGGAACTCACTTGAAGAACGGAGTTTATTAGTTGCGCAAGCCATCGAGGTTGGAAGCCTATATTGGTATAAAGGTGTCGGAGTCGGAAATTATGTTTTATACAATGACTTCCACATGTTCTCACATAACACATTAGCCGAAATGTTTGCTGAGTATGGTGTTATAGGTATTATGGCCTTCATAGGGATCTTTTGCCTAATTCCAATAAAACTTTTTTGTCAATTTAAAAGGCAGCAAGAGGCTATGTTAAGAAGTTATTGTCTTGTACTCTTAGCAATAATTAGCTATGTTCTAATGAGCTTAACGATTGTTTCGTATTATTCTAAATTTACCTTTTTATTATTTGCACTAATGATAGTGATGGATGATATTATGAAAAGGACAAGAAATGAAGCTTAACTTAGTAAACTTAAGTAATGTAATAGGTGGCCAAGAAATATATTTATATAATATTTTGCAATGGCATAACAAATATATGTATAATTTTTTTACAAACGTTCATCCTTGGAAGAAACAAGGTAAAGAGAAGATTTCTAGAGTTGAATTTTTCCATATTAAGAATATCGAGTATGCTAAGTTCCTAGATGTAAGGAAGCAGATCCTTCAAAAGACAAGTGCAAATGATGTATTCATATTTAACGGCAACAGAGCTATTTATCTAGGAAGTCTACTGCCAACAAAATATAAAAAAATTGCTATCCAGCACTCATCTCTTGTAGACTCACAAGATGGTAGGCTTAAGCAATATTTACGGGTGCTGTTATACAAATTTTTATTGTCGAGGTTTGATAGGCTGATAGGTGTCTCGGAAAACACAATAGCCCCGCTTAAGTCCAGCCCTAAAGTATTTGTAGTACGAAATGGTGTAAATACGGATAAATACTATCCGGTCGGACTAACGAGGAAGCTGGATTTGCGCAGACAGTTAGGCTTTGAAGATACAGACCGTATTATCTTGATGGTAGGGGCGTTGACCCCCAATAAGGGCCAGGTTATAGCTTTATCTATTCTTGAAACACTAGGCAGCAATTATAAACTAATACTAGTAGGCGAGGGGCCTGACAGGGAGAACATCGAGAGAACGATTATAGGAAAGGGCTTGGCTAAACGGGTAAAACTTGTTGGGCAACTGAGCGATGTGAGTGAATATTACTGGCTTGCCGATCTATTATTATGTTTTTCTAATAATGAAGGTCTTCCGCTTACTATATTAGAGGCTATGGCCACTGGTCTTCCTATAGTTACCACTAATGTTGGCGGTATTCCTGAACTAATCGTTGAGAAAGAGAATGGAATTTTTGTTGACCGGGATAACGTAATAGAGGCTGCAAAGAATATTAGACTGCTTTGCGAAGATCGAGAAAAACTACAAAGTATGAGAGAAAAAAACATTAATAAAATTACTGCCGAATACCCACTGGAGAAATGTATAGCTAGTTTATTTAAGCACATTGAAGAAGTCTCAGCACTTAAGTGCACTCCCCATAAGGAGAGTGGTAAATAGTGATAATTGGTATAGATGCGCGGTTGATTAACGGTGAAAGGCGGGGAATGGGCAATGTACTATATAACATATTGCTGCACTTGCCGAAGTTTGTTTCTCGTGAAATTATACTCTACTTTGACCGGGAAATTAATGTTGAATTAAAGGGCGAGATGGAAGAACTAGGATATAAATTGGTAATAATTAATGGCTCCAATTATTTAATTTGGGAACAGTTTCTTCTGCCGAAAAGAGTTAAACAGGATAATATTACATTGTTCTGGCATCCGTATAATACTGGTTCATTATTTTTGTCGTGCAGTCAAGTGGTTTCTATTCACGATGTAATGTATATGAAGCCCAGGACAGTATTGCCTTATTCAAAAAGCTCGTATCAAATACTTGGCCGCATTTATCGCAAATATAATACGCCGCAAATTGCCAGAAAAGCCGAGCGTATTATAACAATTAGTCACCATGCGAAAGATGATATTGTTTCAGAAATAAAGAATATTGATAGTAAAATTGAGGTTGTTTATAACGGCTGTAATAAAAGCTTAGGTATCAGCAGAGACCTTAGTCAATGGAATCAATTTAAGACTTTTTACAATATTAACGATAAGTATATGTTGTGTCTGGGAGCTACTGAGCCGCGAAAAAATACCGTTTATACGATAGAAGTATTCGGCAAATTTATAAAAAAGCATGGTTTAGATATTCAGCTTGTAATCTGCGGTTTAAAAAACTGGCACTGCTCAGCTGCATACGACCGAGTCAAGGAATTAGATATATGCAAAAATGTTGTGTTCTTGGATTATGTCCCAGGCGAAGTACTGGATTTATTGTATATTAACGCCTATATTTTTCTGTTCCTTTCTTACTACGAAGGATTTGGTTTACCGATACTTGAGGCCATGGCTTTCAACACACCAGTTGTTACCACCAATGTTACGTCGATGCCTGAAATAGCGGGCAACGCTGCCATAATTACAGCGCATAACGATGAAAGAGTGACGTTGGAAGCTGTAGAGAAACTGTACTTTAATGAGCAGTTGTATGCGCATTTAGTAGAAAAGGGGCAAAACCGGATTAAACTCTTTACCTGGGAAAGATCTGCTGCTAAAGTTGCAAATATTTTAGCCGATCACTGTTCTAAGTGCGATGAGGTAGTAAAATGAAAATATTATACGTGACAACAAGAGCCCCTTACCCACCGCACAAAGGTGATCAATTGATCGCTTTTGAGCAGCTACGCAATTTACCTGAAGGGAATTACGAGGTATACTTAGTATCATTTATTACTCATGACAATGAGAAGAAGGATGTAATTGCTCGCCTTAGGCAGTATTGCAAAGAAATATTCTTTATCAAAGTGACCAAGCTAAACGCTTGTTTTAATGCAGCTAAAACATTAATAAATCAAAAACCGCTGCAGGTTAACATGTATACAAGCAGTCTTATTAAGAAAAGGATAGGAAAAATCTTTAATCAGGTACAGCCTGATTTAGTCCATATTCAGACGGTGAGACTTGGCGAACTATTACGCGATAAACCAGTCCCCAAAATGATGGACATGATAGACGTATTGTCTTTAAATATGAAAAGAAGGGCAGAAAAGGAAAACAAATTTTTAAAAGGTATTTTTAATTTAGAAGCATTTTTTTTAAAGCGATATGAGCGGACAATCGTCAAAGACTATCAAGTTACTTCGGTAGTATCACAAAACGATGTAAGTAACTCCCATTTTGCTGCCACATGCCCTATCCGCATTAATCCTAACGGAACGTATATTAACCGCGAATACTTGGCTAAATATAAAGATACAGAAAAAGAAAACTTTCTAATATTCCATGGAAATATGAGATACTTCCCCAACATTGAAGCCGTTCTCTATTTTACAAAAGAAGTGTGGCCGACTGTAATTAAAAACTACCCTGGCTTCAAGCTATACATTGTAGGTAAAGATCCGGCAGATCCGGTAATTAAATTGCATGGGGAGAATAACATTGTTGTGACGGGTTTCGTGGAAGATATTTGCGATTATCTATGCAAAGCTAAGATTGGAGTTTATCCGCTAAATTCAGGGACCGGTATGCAAAACAAAATCTTAGAGGCTTTAGCCTGTGGCGTACCTACAGTGGCATCAAATCTTGCTTTGCAGGGAATTGCGGATATTACAACAAATGAAGTTTTGGTAGCCAATACTAAGCAGGAATATATCAAGGCAATCGAGCTACTGATTAACGATGAAGCCGCTAGAAAAAAATATCTAGCAAATGGACAGAAGTTTATAAATGACAGGTATTCATGGAAAAAGAACGTAGAAAGCTTGGGCACGTCGTGGCGAGAAGCCGTTTGCATATGGCATCAAGTTAAGGAGATTCATGTAACTGAAAAAGACAGAGGCCTGAGTTAAAATATTGAATATTTTGTTCTAATAAGTTTGCTTTCTTGGTGATGACAAGCTAAGGTGCCGGTGAGATGTTAAGGTAATGACTATGATACTCCTGGCGGCACCGGGGTCCTGCATTCCAAAAGGGACGAAAGTAGTTGAATATTTGGCCCGGCAGCATAGCTATAATTTAAGAACAGTTGAAGCTGGGATTGACATAAACGCTGCTCTGAACTGGATATAGTCTCCTAAAGTTATCCGCACCTACAGGATAATATAGGAATAGATATCAGCCCCTTGCTCCAATAATAACAGTATGTTTTTAAAAGAGGCCGCATTCCTAAGATCATCCTCACCAGGCTTTAAGATAATTAAGCGGCTGATTTCCTTTTGTATAAATCGTGAAGAAAAAATGGCAGAGGAGATTTACTGCTACAAGCAGTTGGATTTAAGCCGGAAACGAAGATGAAGACGGATTGCGGCACTTTGCAGATGGTATTACAAATATATTCAGTAAAGTAATGGCCTAAGGGTTAAGAAATATACGGGAGAATTATGTGAAAACGCTATTGGTTACCGGCGGTGCCGGGTTTATTGGCAGTAATTTTGTTCATTTGATTTTAAAACAACTTCAAGACATCCAAATTATTGTCCTGGATAAGCTTACCTATGCTGGTAATCTTGATTCACTCCTCGATGCGGAGGGCGATCCCCGCTACACATTCGTCCATGGTGATATATGTGATGCAGAGCTTGTAACGAGGTTATTTAAGAAACAACAGCCGTTAGCAATTGTACATTTTGCAGCAGAATCCCATGTAGACCGTTCTATTGATGGTCCGGCTGAATTTATTCAAACAAATATTAATGGTACCTTTACTTTGTTGGAAGCCGTTCGTCATTATTTGGCAGATAGTGAGGATGAGGTGAAAAGCAGATTTCGCTTTCTCCATGTGTCGACAGATGAAGTCTATGGTTCCTTAGGCCCAATAGGCTATTTCACCGAGGAGACACCGTATGCGCCAAACTCTCCCTACTCTGCCTCCAAAGCTTCTTCTGATCACCTTGTACGAGCGTATTATCATACATATGGATTACCAGTGTTAATGACAAATTGCTCTAATAACTACGGACCTTATCAGTTTCCAGAAAAACTGATTCCTCTTATGCTCCTAAATGCATTAGAAGGGAAGGCACTTCCTGTGTATGGAACAGGCCAGAATGTCAGGGACTGGCTGTATGTAGAAGATCATTGTACAGCTATTCTACAGGTGCTGGAGAAAGGAACACCGGGAGAAAAATACAATATCGGCGGTCACAACGAGAAGACCAATCTAGATATTGTTCATACTCTGTGTGATATTCTGGATTTCAAGAAGCCTAGAGCAGACGGCAAATCCTACCGGGAGCAGATTACTTTTGTGAAAGACCGCCCCGGGCATGATATGCGATATGCAATTAATGCATCTAAAATTAAAAAGGAATTAGGCTGGATACCTTCAGAAGCCTTCGAAACCGGTATTGTGAAAACAATTGACTGGTATTTAAATAACTTGGATTGGTGCCATCGAATTACAGATGGTAATTACCATAGGAAGAGATTGGGCAATTTAGAATGAATTGGGGTAAATGTAGAGAAGAGTATTTTTAGTGGGTTTAGACAGATTGCTCATTTTATCGAAGAAAACTATATATTTGTGTTTACCTGTGTAATCTGGTGCGCAACCAGGAAGCATCCTTTGAAGACTGCATAGTGCGCTTAGCAGATAGGGTGTTGCTATGGGAAGTATTGTCACATGCAGGAAATCTCTAATTAAAATAGAAAATATACATTTTAGCAAATGAGATAATAAGGCAGGTGTACTATGATTCAGAAGAAGATTCGCAAGGCGGTTATTCCTGCTGCCGGATTAGGGACACGCTTTCTTCCGGCAACGAAAGCTCAGCCTAAGGAAATGCTTCCTATAGTCGATAAACCGGCTATTCAATATATTGTGGAAGAAGCTGTTCAGTCCGGGATTGAAGAGATACTGATTATAACGGGCCGAAATAAAAAATCAATTGAAGATCATTTTGATTGTGCTTTTGAGCTTGAACATACTTTGAAAAGTCAAGGCAAATATGATTTGCTAGGTTTAGTTCAGGAGATATCGAATGTAACTATACATTATGTTCGGCAAAAAGAAGCTAAAGGACTTGGACATGCTGTGTTATGCGCAAAACAGTTTGTGGGCAATGAACCTTTTGCCGTATTGCTTGGTGATGATATTATTGATGCCCAGGTGCCTTGCCTAAAGCAGATGATGGATGTATATGAAGATTGTCCAGGCACTATTTTAGGTGTCCAAGAGGTACCTATCAATAAGGTATCAAGCTATGGCATTGTCAAACCATTGCCAGTAAAAAATAATATTTGGAAGGCTGTCGACTTAATTGAAAAGCCCGCAATGGAAGAAGCTCCATCCCAGTTAGCGATATTGGGGCGGTACATCATCCAACCGGATATTTTTGAGTTGCTGGAAGATACTGCTCCTGGCAGAGGCGGTGAAATTCAATTAACTGATGCCCTTCGCAGACTTGCTGCTATTAATCCGGTGTACGCCTATAACTTCTGGGGCCGCAGATATGATGTGGGTGATAAGCAAGGCTACCTGGAAGCGACTGTTGAGTTTGCGCTTAAACGTCCTGAGTTGCGTGAGGAGTTTTTGAAATATCTGGTGAATAATATTGGTCCGTTAATTGTAGGTAAGCAAGAAGCCGCTGCGGGCAGGGTAAAAGAATAACAAAAACCTCATCTTGAGTCAAGATGAGGTTTTTTGAAGACGGATCTGCTAAATTAAAGTGAAAATTATAACATTATTTAGGAGTGTTTGCGATGGATATTGCAGTAATTGGTACAGGATATGTTGGATTAGTAACAGGAACGTGTTTTGCAGAGATTGGTCATAACGTATATTGCGTAGATATTGATGAAAGTAAAATCAATAACCTAAACCAAGGAATCATTCCGATCTATGAACCTGGTCTTGAAGAGTTAGTGAGGAAAAATTATCGTGATGGACGCTTAAAGTTTACGACTGATTTTGAGGAAGCAATTCAACATAGTCTGTTTGTCTTTATAGCTGTCGGCACTCCTCCGGGAGAAGATGGCTCAGCAGATTTGTCACATGTTTTAAGTGTAGCAAAACAAGTAGGAGCAATTATTAATGGGTATAAAGTAATAGTAAATAAATCAACTGTACCTGTAGGGACAGCTAAGAAAGTAAAGGAACGGATCGTATCAGAGCTGGAACAACGTGGCGTAGAGGGAATAGAATTTGATGTAGTGTCTAATCCAGAATTTCTGAAAGAAGGCGCAGCAATAGATGACTTTATGAAACCTGATAGAATTGTTATTGGAACAGACAATGTTAGAACTGGAGAATTAATGAAAGAGCTATATGCTCCATTTATTCGAAATGGGCATCCGGTGATTGTTATGGATGTTTCTTCTGCCGAGATTACTAAATATGCAGCTAATTGCATGCTGGCTACTCGTATTAGCTTTATGAACGAAATCGCACGAGTTTGTGATAGTGCAGGAGCTGACATAGAGAAAGTCAGATTAGGAATTGGAAGTGACTCTAGAATAGGAATGTCATTTCTTTATCCTGGGATAGGTTATGGCGGTTCTTGTTTTCCTAAAGATGTCCAAGCTATGATAAGAACTGCTGATAAATTAAATGTTGAAACAAATATATTAAACGCAGTAGAACTAGTAAATAAGAAACAGAAGAAACTACTCGCTCAATGGATCGTTGAAAAGTATGGTGATGATTTGTCAAACTACACTTTTGCTATTTGGGGCCTTGCCTTTAAGCCTAAAACGGACGATATGCGCGAAGCACCTTCAGTTGAATTGATTCAGGCTTTGATAGAACGTGGTGCTAAAATTAAGGCACATGATCCTGTCGCTATTGAAGTGGCTAAAAAAACCTTTGGACCACATGAGTCCATATCTTATTTTGAAAACCATTATGACGCCTTATTAGGGGCAGATGCGCTTTTGTTAATTACTGAATGGAATAACTACCGCAGTCCGGACTACATTAAAATGAAAAAATTACTTAATAATGCAGTTATATTTGACGGCAGGAATCAATATGATCCTCACTCGATGGTGAATAATGGATTTGAATATTATTGTATTGGAAGGAGTAATCATAATGAGCAATAAGAGGATCTTAGTTACCGGAGGGGCAGGTTTTCTTGGTTCTCATTTATGTGAACGTTTACTAAGTGATGGACATGATGTAGTCTGTGTGGATAATTTCTTTACGGGGCGGAAGGAAAATGTTAGACACCTTATTGCGAATCCTAATTTTGAACTTATAAGACATGATATTACCAACCCTTTATTTATCGAGGTAGATCAAATTTACAATCTGGCGTGTCCTGCGTCACCTGTACACTATCAATATAATGCGATAAAGACTATAAAGACAAGTGTTATAGGGGCAATTAATATGCTTGGTTTGGCAAAGCGAGTGAATGCTACCATTTTGCAGGCCTCTACCAGTGAGGTATATGGTGATCCCGAAGTACATCCGCAAAGTGAGCAGTATAGAGGCAATGTTAATCCGATTGGACCTCGCGCTTGCTATGATGAAGGGAAGCGTTGTGCTGAAACTCTATTTTTTGATTATCACCGTCAGCATAATGTCGACATAAAAGTGATTCGTATTTTTAATACATATGGTCCTCGCATGAACCCGGAAGATGGAAGAGTAGTAAGTAATTTTATTGTTCAAGCGCTAAGTGGCCAGCCTATTACGATTTATGGTAACGGTCAGCAAACTCGTTCTTTTTGCTATGTTGATGATCTTATTGAAGGTATTATTCGTACTATGAATAGTTCCAAGGGATTTACTGGGCCAGTAAATCTTGGCAATCCCGGAGAATTTACTATGCTGGAATTGGCACAAAAAATAATACAGCTAACAGACAGCAAATCAAAAATTACTTACGAGCCTTTACCTATAGATGATCCACTGCAACGAAAGCCCATTATCACATTAGCAGAGAAAGAATTGGCGTGGTCACCGACTATTCAGCTAGAAGAAGGACTTAAACGTACCATTTCATATTATACTGAAGTTCTCTCAAGGAGCTAATGATGAGTAAAAATATTTTAGTAACAGGCGGAGCAGGCTACATCGGAAGCCATACTTGTAAAGCTCTTTCTCTGGCAGGCTATCGTCCAATTACTTATGATAGTCTAATATATGGGCACAAATGGGCAGTAAAATGGGGTCCCCTTGAAATTGGTGATATTTTAGATGAAGAGAGATTAGATTATGTTTTACAGCAATATAAGCCGGAAGCAGTTATCCATTTTGCTGCTTTTGCTTATGTTGGGGAATCAGTGGAAAATCCATTAAAATACTATCGCAATAATGTGGTAGGTACATTAAATATTCTTGAAGCGTTACTGAGAAATAAAATTGATAAATTTGTTTTTTCAAGTACTTGTGCTACATATGGAGTTCCGCAACACGTGCCCATTACTGAACAACATCCTCAAAAGCCTATCAATCCTTATGGACAGAGTAAATTAATAGTCGAGCAAATGTTAAAGGATTTTGATAAATCTTATAAACTGCGTTCGGTAGCCTTGAGATATTTCAATGCAGCGGGTGCTGATCCTGAGGGCGAAATAGGAGAATGCCATCACCCTGAAACCCACTTGATTCCATTAGTACTTGAAGTAGCTACAGGCAAGCGGGAATATATTGAAATATTTGGAGATAATTATGACACTCCGGATGGTACATGTATACGTGATTATATACATGTTAATGATTTAGCAAATGCGCACGTACTTGCATTGGATTATCTTAGCCAGGGGAAGGACTCAGCTTTTTTCAATCTAGGTAATGGCAAGGGCTTTTCAGTGGAAGAGGTAATTAATATAGCACGCCACGTAACCAATAAGGATATACCGAGCATAGTAAGACCAAAAAGAGCAGGTGACCCGGCTATTCTTGTTGGTGATGCATCGCAAGCACATAGTACTTTGGGATGGAAGCCTAATTATTCTAGCCTAGAATTACAAATTTCTCACGCATGGAATTGGACTAAGCAATTAGAGGCAGATGCAGTTAAGTAAAACATAAATTTTTTAATACGTTTACGCTAAAGGGGGGGACGCTTGGTGTATGATTTTCTTATAGTAGGTGCAGGGTTTGCTGGATGTATTTTAGCTGAACAGATTGCATCAAAACTTAATAAAAAAGTTTTGATTGTTGAACGGCGGGGACATATTGCGGGAAATGCTTATGATTGCTATGATGAGCATGGAGTGCTAATACATAAGTATGGGCCGCATATTTTTCATACCAATAATGAACAAGTACACGAATATCTTAGCCAGTTTACGGAATGGAGAATTTATGAGCACAATGTGCTAGCCAGTGTAGATGGAATGAAACTGCCGATTCCCATAAATATGAATACATTAAACCATCTTTATGGATTAACTATCAATGGTCCTACTGAGGTGCAAGCTTATTATGATCAAGTAAAAATAAATTATGAGCATCCAGCTAATGCAGAAGAGATGGTTATCAGTAAAGTTGGAATAGAACTCTATGAGAAATTCTTTAAAGGTTATACAGCCAAACAATGGGGGATCGATTGTAGAGAGTTAGATTCTTCCGTAACTGCAAGGATACCTATTCGAGTAAATCGGGATAATCGTTATTTTACCGATAAGTATCAGGGCGTGCCAAAGCACGGCTATACAAAGATGTTTGAAAAAATTGTTTCTCACCCTAATATATCTGTCTTATTGCAGACTGAATATGATAGCATAAAAGATGTTATTCCGCACAAATTTGTTATTTATACTGGTCCAATAGACGAATTTTTTAAATATAAATATGGGCCTCTTCCTTATCGCAGTTTAGAATTTGTATATGAGAACTTACAACAAGAAAAGTTTCAAGAAGTTGGTCAGGTTAATTATCCTAATGAATATAAGTTTACTCGTATAACTGAGTATAAACATATTACTGGTCAGAAAAGCGATACGACTACTATTGCATATGAATACCCAATTGCTGCTGATGATAATTACGAGAAATACTATCCAGTACCTAGATCAATAAATCAATTATTATATAACAAATATGCTGAAGAAGCCTCCCAATGTAGCAATATTTTATTTTGTGGCAGGTTAGCTGAATATAGGTATTATAATATGGATCAAGTTGTAGCAAAAGCATTAGAGCTATTTAATACAGTTGTTGCTAAACCCTCTATTTAATGTTGGTCAATATTACTGGTAGTCAGTGATAAACCATCTTGTCGGGCGCAGTTTTACATAGTCTTTGATGAGGGTGATACCGCTTGTATTACCCTAGTTCCTGCACGTTCAAATTTTTCTAATTGGTAAAGCAGCATTCTATAGCAAAATATTTTTATTAAAGTTTAAAGATGAATAGATTTAGCATGAATAATATGATAAAGGATGAGCTTTTTGATTACTTCTTTTGATAATACAATTTTAGATGAAAAACTTATATCTGCGATACCTGTAGATCCAGTAAATACTAATACTTTTCATGTTGCTTTTGGAGTTGATGAACAATATATAAAATGTATGGGAATTACAATTTTGTCGTTAGTAAAGAATAATCCCAACATTACTTTTATATTTCATATATTTTATGGTTCCATTACTCAAAATGATCTGGATAAATTAAATAAATTAGTAACTGATAATAAGACCACGGTTAAATTATATCGAATTAACCAAGAGGTTTTTAATAACTTACCGACAAATGGGCATATTACCAGTGCAACATACAATAGGTTATTAGTTGTAAATAGATTAAAAAATATCGTCGATAAAGTGTTATATTTAGATGCAGATATAGTTTGCCTAGGGGATATATCTGAAATGTTAACTATAAATATTGATGATTATATAGTTGCAGCAGTTAAAGAGGCTGAACATGCTATTAGTAACCATATTAAAAACCTGAATCTTACTGTTGAGGGTTATTTTAACGCAGGAGTACTATATATTAATGTTAATAAATGGCATGCTAATAATATTTCTGAAAAAGTAATAAAGGTGATGATTGAAAATTATGATCGATTTACTCTGGTAGATCAGGATGGATTAAATGTAGTACTAGATAAAAATATATTATATATTGATCAGAAATGGAACTATTTATTTGATATAAATAAAGACACTATTCCTTCAAACATTAAACTATTGCATTATGCGGGAAAAACCAAGCCTTGGAGTGAATGGTGCGTTCACCCGGTAAAAGATTATTTCGTAAAATATTACCAGGAGTCACCATGGAGAGACATAGAATTTGACAAGCCAACACATTATAAACATATGAAGATATACGCTAAAACTTCTAGAAAGTATGGAAGCTTATGGAAAAGTATATATTGGTATTTTAAATATGTACAGGCTAAATTAAAACAAAATTGAAGTGTATATTTAGTATTTAAATTACTGAATTGTGAGAAGTTTTAATAGTATTTATGAGGTGTCATTATTTGAAAACAAGTATATATATTGCCTGTCATAAACCATACTGGGTTTCTACATATTCTACTTATAAGTCACTCCATGTAGGTGCTGCCTCCTCTACATGGGAGGGGGCTAGCTTACGAGATGATACGGGGAGTAATATTTCAATTAAAAACAGTAATTATTGTGAGCTGACAGGGCTTTACTGGGTATGGAAGAATGATACAACGAGTGACATCATTGGTCTCTGCCATTATCGTCGCTACTTTGCATTTTTGGCAGGTGAAATGCAAAGTTTTCCAGGTGTTCGAGATATTATCGCGGGCTATGATTCTCAAGACGAAATCAACAAAATAGTTTCTCCTGTTTGTTTGGAGGAATATTTGAATAAACATGATATTATTGTTCCAATTCCTGTTAAATTTGAAGTTAGTTTAGAAGAACATTACTGCATGGCTCATATTTCAGATGACTGGAATGTGATGAAAAAAGCGGTAAGTAAACTTTTTCCTGAATATAGCTCTTCAATGAAAGCATGTTTTGCTGAGAAGTGGTTTTATCCATATAATATGTTTATAATGCGAAGAGCGTTATTCGAAGAATATATGTCGTGGCTTTTTTTAATTTTAGATGAAGTAGAAAGAAATATAACTATTGACAAAGATCCTTATCAAGCACGTGTGTTTGGCTTTTTATCAGAACGCTTATTTAATCTTTTTGTGTATCATAAGCACCTTAAGAAAAAAGAAATTCCAATTGTCTTTATAGATGAGGAGAAACAAGGGATAACTTTTAAGAGAAAACGTTTAAGATTTATGATTAGGGATTTTAAAAATTTGTTTTAAGATAACGAAGGTTTTTATCGAAATCTGTTTTCAGAGCTACTTAGTCAAGTTCTTTTGTAAATATACTCATGAACTACCAAATGCCGAAAATAAAAATATTCTGCTTAAAATTAGCGAGATACTGCTTGACTTCTTATGAAAAAGGAAGGCTTATATGAAGACTTTAGTGTCGATTATTATGCCCGCATTCAATGTAGGAAGCTATATAGGAAAAAGCATTGAATCAATTATTAATCAAGAATATCAAAATTGGGAACTCATTGTAGTAAATGATGGCTCGACAGATAATACCGGTGAGGTTGTACAGGCATACTCTTGCCGGGACTCCCGTATTAAGCTTTATGAACAGGAGAATAGCGGAGTGTCTGCCGCCCGGAATTGTGGCATGTTTCATGCCGCAGGAGAATATCTTGCATTTCTGGATGGTGACGATTTATGGGATAAGAGATTCCTGTCGGAAGTAGTTTCAGCAAAAGAAGCTAATCATGTTGATATGGCTTATACCGGATATACATCTTTTTATGAAGATAGCCGTTCAAAGAACTTCCAATTTCAATACATGGATGGCGATATTTTAATTCCTTATTTGAAGGAAATTACCGGTATGCATATTGGATCATTGCTTATTGCAAAATCAATTGTAAATGATTGCAATATCCACTTCACTGAGGGCTGTCCAATGGGTGAAGATGTGGAGTTTATTATAAAGTTGTTATGCGTTGCAAAGGTATGTGCTGTTCGTGAGGAATTAATGTTCTATCGGTTGAGGAGACCGGGCTCTGCTATGAATACTGTTTTTTCCTGGAATATGCATATGAATGTAATTAAAGCTTTTAAGCGGGCTCAGCAATTCGTTCAAAAGAATTGCCTCGAATATGTAAAGTGTTCAGAGATAGTGGATATCTTGAACAGTAAAATTGGCCAGTGTCGGTATTGGATACTCTGGAAAATGGTGAAAAATGGATATCATGAGGATGCACGACGTATGCTAGCTGATCCGGAATGTATTCTAGATCTACAGAAAATTAGTAAATCCGCTTTAATCTTTAAACAACGTTTGCGATATCATGCAATTATGTCCCAAAATAAATACCTATGGAATTGTTGTGCGCTGTTTAAAGCACGATAAGGAGAACTAATATGAAAGAAATTACAATCGTTACGGCATTCTTTGACATTGGCCGGGAAAAGTGGTCTGGTTTCGAACGCGATAACAGCAAATATGTTGAGTTTTTTAAGTTTTGGGCCAGAATGAAAAATAAGCTTGTCGTCTATACGGATTCAAAAACTGCACAACAGGTTATAGAGATCCGGGAATCTTTTGGATTAAAAGATCGTACTGAAGTGATCGCTGTTGATGAGGTTACAAGTATAGCGCCAGACATATACGAGGCAATAGATCATGTGTTAGCAAACCAAACAGCAGTTAAGTTTAGACGTAAGCCGACTTATCCCGAGTCATGCAACCCAATGTATAACTATATCATGTATTTAAAGTCCCATCTGATTACGGATGCAATCCAACGCGGTTTGGCTGATGGAATGATTGCTTGGATGGACTTTGGTTACAATCATGGCGGCAGCTTCTATACAAATCCTGAAGAGTTTGACTTCTTATGGACACATGATTTTTCATCGAAAGTTCATATTTTTGCTGTTGATCCGTTAGATACAATGCCGGTTTTTGAAATTGTCCGGACAATGAAGATATATTTTGCTGGCGGCATCATTGTGGCACCTGATGTTCTTTGGCCTAAGCTGCTGGAGATGGTTCGTACTGCTCTGTTTAGTTTAACTAATTGTGGTCTGGCTGACGATGATCAGACGTTGTTGATTATGGCTTATCGAGCTCAGCCCGATTTATTTGAAATTCATTTGATTGAAGATTTTTTCTGCCCCCTGAGAGATTGCGGTGCATCTCATTTGACATTTCAGTTTAGGCAGTCTAAACTTACACGTCTGAAGGCGCGAAAGCTTTTGCAAACTGGACAGTACTGGCAAGCATTTCAAGGCTATTTAAAATATGGTGTGGAAAAACTGCAATCCAAGTAGATGCGTGCTGAATAAGAGCGTGTTCAAGTATTAACTTTTTAGGAGGCGTGCAAGTGAACATATTAGTCGCTGGGGGAGCCGGATATATTGGATCACATACTTGCGTTGCTTTACTGGAAGCCGGTCATACAGTATCTGTTGTAGATAATCTTCTTAACAGTAAGATAGAGATTTTGGAGCAAATAAAAAAGATTACTGGCAAGGCAGTAGTCTTTTATCAAGTTGATGTTACGAATGAAGCTGCTATGGAGACTATTTTTTCTGAGCATATGTTTGATGGGGTTATTCATTTTGCGGGACTTAAAGCGGTGGGAGAATCGGTAGCTAAACCCTTGGAATATTATTATAATAACGTTGTTAGTACATTGGTTTTAGCCAAAATGTGTAGGTCATATGGTGTAAAGCGCTTTGTATTTAGCTCATCTGCGACTGTGTATGGTGACAATAAGGTTCCTTTTATAGAGTCCATGCCTCTTTTGTCGACTACTAATCCTTATGGTGAAACAAAGGTGATGAGTGAACGGATTCTTATGGATTTTGCCCAAGTAAATAATCACCATTCGATAGCACTGTTAAGGTATTTTAATCCTATTGGAGCACATGAAAGTGGTTTGCTTGGTGAAAGCCCTAACGGTGTACCTAATAATTTGATGCCCTATATGACACAAGTAGCCAAAGGAAAGCAAGCTAAACTGCGTGTTTTTGGTAATGATTATGAGACTATTGATGGTACGGGAGTAAGAGACTATCTTCACGTCTGTGATTTAGCAGAGGGACATGTAGCCGCGTTGAATAAAATCACTGCCGGAGTACATATCTATAATTTAGGGACTGGTTGCGGTACAAGTGTATTGCAATTAGTGGAAGCCTTTGAGCAGGCAAACGGTATAAAACTGCCTTATGAAATAGTAGGCAGAAGACCAGGCGATATTGCGGAGTGTTTTGCAGATGTTTCTAAGGTTGCGCAGGAATTAGGCTGGACTGCTAAACGCGATTTAGTAGCAATGTGCAAAGATGCCTGGCGGTTTGAGCAACGTTTGCTAAGTTAAATATTGTGCCGGAGGAGAAGTGAAAATGAAGATTATCATACTGGCAGGAGGCGGTGGAACCCGTCTGTTTCCTTTATCACGGGTTTGTCTTCCCAAGCAATTTCTGAAGCTGAATGATGAATATTCACTATTGTCTCAATCTGTGAGAAGATTTATGGACATTGTTACTCCGTCAGATATTATCATTGTCACCAACAAGGAATATTATCACCATGTTAAAACGGAACTGGTAGAATGTGGTGCTGCCGACGCTCATATTTTGCTGGAGCCGGTAGCCAAAAATACTGCACCGGCCATTGCTTTAGCAGTACAATATTGCTTAGATATCTTAGGGGCAAATGAGCAAGAAATACTTTTTGTCTCAACTTCTGATCATATCATTCGTCCGAAGAACGTTTTTATGAAGCTTGTACAAACTGCAGCTGCTATTGCCAGTGAGAACAAGCTAGTTACTTTTGGAGTTAAACCTGATAAGCCGGAAACGGGATATGGTTATATTCAGGCTGGCAGTCAATATAAGCAGGGCTATGAAGTCGAGTCCTTCAAAGAGAAACCAGATCAGCTGACCGCTGAAACATATATAGCAGCAGGAAATTACTATTGGAATTCAGGGATGTTTGCCTTCTCTATTGCAGGTATGCTTGTAGAGTTACGCCAGCATCAGCCTGCTATACATAGCTTATTGAATGAAGGCTACGCAGCTGTTCTTGAAAAATTTTCCGAAATGCCCAGCATATCTATTGATTATGCTGTAGCGGAAAAATCAAATAAGGTAATTGTCCTTCCTTTTACTGCTTATTGGAATGATATCGGGTCCTGGGATGCTATTTATGATGTGCTGGACAAAGACGAGAATGGTAATGCTGTTACTGGAGATTGCATTGCGCTCGACTGCAGTAATACATTGTTGATGGGGCGCAGCAGGCTGATAGCAGGAATAGGTTTAGAAGATTTATTAATTGTCGAAACGGATGATGTTATTCTGGTAGCTAAGAAAGGTGAGTCCCAAAAGGTCAAAGACTTAGTAGAGGATCTGAAAAAACGGGGACGCAAAGAGGCTACCGAGCATACCACAATGTATCGTCCGTGGGGCAGTTATACTGTATTAGGCGAAGGTCCGGGTTATAAAATGAAGAAGATCGTTGTTAACCCTGGACAGCAGCTCAGTCTGCAATTGCATTATCATCGCAGTGAGCATTGGATCGTAATTAGTGGAACTGCGAAGGTAACCATTGATGTTAATGAGCAAATGGTGCACAAGAATCAAAGTGTGTTCATACCTGTATCTACTAAGCATCGCTTAGAAAATCCAGGAAGAATTCCACTGGAAATAATAGAAGTCCAAAATGGTGACTATCTAGAAGAAGATGATATTGTTCGATTTGATGATGTTTATGGACGATCTTAAGTAGATAAGTGCTTTAGAAATCTAAATGTTGTAAAGTAAGGATTCCGGGGGAGAACGAGAAGTGCGCATCTTAATACTATTTTCTCAGCCGTGGCGGGTTGGTGGAGCGGAAACGCATGTGGAAAGCCTAATCCAAGGATTGTCTGAGCATCAGCTTATAATGGCGGTCAATAAAGGCAGCGATCAAGGAAGAGTGCAGAATTTAAGGCAAAAGTATGCCAATCTTGAAGTTGTCGAAATTCAGGCAAGGGGCATAAATATTATCCGTTGGGTGAGAGATATTTTTGCTTTAGCTAAACTCATTAAAACTAATGCAATTGAAGTAGTGAGTGCTCAGCAAAGGACTGCTGGAATTTGGGCTTATCTTTTATCCAAATATAGTGGTATTCCTTTTGTAGTTACTATGCATGATCCCTGGCATCGCGCTTTTTTTAAGAAGGCCTATGCAGGCTTGTTTCCGGTAATGATTGTTGTAAGCGAGAATCTAAAAGAACTATTATGTCGGAGTTTTGGTTTTCAAGCAAAGCAAATAGAATTTATTAATAATGGTATTAATTTTGCTGCATTTGTTCCCCAGAACAAACAAGCGGCTCGCGATAAACTAGGAATTACTTATACCGGCAAGATCATTTTACATGTAAGCCGATTAAGCAGCATTAAAGGGGCTGTTGCTTTAGCCTTACTTGATAGTATGACAGATGTTCTATCTCATAATGGCGACAGTAAACTGATTATTATTGGGGAAGGTCCTTTGCGAACTGCTATTGAGGGGAAAGCTGCAGCGATTAATCTAACCTACCCTGATCGTATCGAGATTTTAAATTTTACTGATTACATCGTTGATTGGTATAATGCTGCTGATCTAGTAGTTTGCGAAGGGCGGGTTGCAATTGAGGCGATAGCCTGTGAACGCCCCATAGTGGCGATACGAAATGGCAGTATGTTCTTTGGTGCTGTTACACCGGAGAATATTCAAGAAGCAATAGCTGTCAATTTTGATGGGACTGTGTTCCCGGTTACTCCTGAAAAAATCGCTGAAGAAATTAATAAAGCATTTCAACTACAAAGCAAACAAACTGGGGAAATGGCGCAGTTTATTGATAGTCGGTTAAGTATTGCTGATATGGCGAAGAAGTATTGTCAGGTATTTATAGAGGCAATTAGGAGACGCGGCAGATGAAAAAGATATTAATTATCAACCGTTTGGGCATTGGGGATGTGGTATTAACCACGCCCTTAGCTCAAGCTATTAAAGAGCTATTTTCAGCTCATATCGGCTTTGTCGTTTCAACGAAAGCAGTTGATATACTTCAGAATCACCCTTATATTGATGAGGTTTTCGGCTATCGCCACCCATCTAAGCGGGCTATGTTGGAACAGCTACGGAATGGAAACTATGATGAGGCATTAATAGTAGATGAAAGGTTTTCATCTACTCTATTGGCACTAAAAGCAGGCTGCCGGCTACTTAATAAGGGGTTTGAGATTTCAATCGGTAAGCGGAGGTTTTTTTCGAGAAGATACTCTTCTAAGAGGGCAATTGATAACTATTCAAGCTATCTAAAATATTTAAATCCTGAAGGAGAAATTCCTTGTCTACCTCCTACACTAGGAATTCCTGATACTGGAAGTAAGCAAAAGATTGAACAGTGGTTGCACCAACATCAGTTTAATAACAAAAAGCTGATGCTTATTGCTGCCAGGGGATTATCAGATAATAAAAACTGGCCTTGTGAGTACTTTGCCGTACTTAATGGGTACCTTAATAAGCGCGGGATTACGCCTGTTTATCTAGGGTCAAGTGGTGATCATGAGTATATAGAAGCTATACACGGAATCAAGATTAATGCTGCCGGATATTTTAATTTGCGAGAGGTTGCAGCCATTGCGCAATATGCTGCTTTAAGTTTAACAATGTGTACAGGAGCAATGCATGTTATTGCAACTGCAAAAACTCCTATACTTGCGGTATACGGACCTACATCCGCTGAACGTTGGGCGCCATCACATGCCTGCGTTTTACAGGCTGATATATCCTGCGTTCCCTGCCAACGTCTTGGTTGTACTAATGATACATATAAGCAGTGTATGCTGGAAATTACTCCTCAGCAAGTTATTGATAAGATTGAAGCAGAGAAATGGTTAACATAAATTTAGCATCTTAACGAAATGAGGACAAAGTTGATTGCTTTTGGGGAGGAGAGATACGATGGCTAAATTTAAACGAACAGCCTTTAAAGCCTATGATATTCGCGGCAAGGTGCCTGATGAGCTAAATGAGGAGTTGGTCTACCGCATTGGGCGGGCCTATGTGGAGCAACTAAGGGCAAAGAAAGTTGTTATTGGCCGTGATGTTCGGTTGTCCAGCGCCTCTTTAGCCGCAGCGTTAATTCGTGGAATAACGGATGCAGGCTGCGATGTTGTAGATATTGGTCTCTGCGGTACGGAGCAAGTCTATTTTGCTACTTTCCACCTGAAAATAGATGGTGGGATCATGGTTACTGCCAGCCACAATCCGATGGACTACAATGGTCTAAAGCTTGTGAAAGCAGGATCAAAACCGATTAGCGGTGATACGGGCTTGAGGGATATTGAGGAAATGGCGGTCACCGGTAATTTTTTGCAGCAGTCGCCTGAGCAAAAGGGCAGTATCATTCCCGTCAATATTTTGGATGAATATATTCAGCATTTGCTAGGCTACGTAGATGTTTCACAATTGAAGCCGATAAAGATTGTTGTTAATGCCGGTAACGGTTGCGCTGGTCCAGTTATTGAGGCACTGGAAAAATATCTGCCCTTTGAGCTGATAAAAGTATATACTGAACCGGATGGAACTTTTCCTCACGGTATACCTAATCCGCTGCTGCCTGAGAATCGGGAATCAACGGCGGCGGTTGTCCGTGAAACCGGCGCTGATCTGGGAATTGCATGGGATGGAGATTTTGACAGGTGCTTTTTGTTCGATGAAAAAGGAAGCTTTGTTGAAGGTTATTATGTTGTGGGCCTGCTTGCACAGGCTTTTTTAACTAGGCAACCAGGAGCCAAGATTATCTATGATCCCCGTTTGACCTGGAATACGGTTGAGCTTGTTGAACAGTTTGGCGGCATTGCCGTTCAAAGCAAGACGGGACACGCTTTTATTAAAGAACGCATGCGTAAAGAGGATGCTATCTATGGTGGCGAGATGTCTGCTCATCATTACTTCAAGGACTTTGCTTATTGTGATAGCGGCATGATTCCCTGGCTGTTAGTGACAGCTGTTATGTGTGCAACAGGTAAGTCTTTATCGGTACTCTTGGACGAGCGCATGGCTAAATTTCCGTGTAGTGGTGAAATAAATCGTACTGTAGCCGATGCAAAGCTGGTTCTTCAACAGGTCGAAGCGCATTTTGTAACTCCCTCATCCAGGGTTGATCGAACTGATGGATTAGGAGTGGAATATGATAACTGGCGCTTTAATCTTCGTACCTCTAACACGGAACCGGTTATCAGGTTAAATGTAGAGTCAAGATCTGATGCAGCGCTTATGCAAGCTAAAACAGAAGAATTACTTGCTTTCATTGATGTAATTGGGAAATAAAAATCCGGGCCTTGAGCTCGGATTTTTTATTTTAACTGTTAGGTAGAAAGCATTAACTAAATCGGCACCCCGTGGGCTTAAGCTCATTCAGCTCAACCGGCAGTCATTCTGGAACTCAATTATGTGTATGCGCCTACTAGGAGTGTGAAGCAGCGCATAAGTATAGCAACTACTAAAGTTCTAATGGGCATGATAATGGTTAATGGGAGTTTTACCTCGTTTGAAGCCTATGGCAGCAAAATATATAGTTTTACGACATATTAAATCTTTTTTCGACATTGAGAGGGTTTTTAAAATTTATATAGAACGTGAGAAGAACTAAATGAAATTTAAATAAAATGAGAGGTAAACTAATTGTTTGGGATAGGGCGTTTAGCTAAAGATATTGTAAAAAATCTACTAAGACAACACAGGTATAAATTGAAGGGGATACAAATTCGAAATGTAGCGCATGTAGCAGATGATTTTTATGCAGAATCACCTGTCAATTTAGAAAATGTTACTGTTGAGCATAACGTACGAATGGGTAAGTATTCATATATGCTGGGGGGAAGAATATATTCTGATACTCAAATTGGGCGTTATTGCTCTATTGCTGCTAATGTGGTCATAGGTGGCCTTACTCATCCCCAAAAATGGCTATCTACAAGTCCTTTTCAATATGAGCATGATATTCAGTATATGAAAGATAATATTCGAACAACCTTCATAGGAAATGATGTGTGGATAGGAGCAAATTCGTATATTAAAGCCGGTATTACAGTTGGAGATGGAGCAATTATAGGTTCGGGAGCAGTAGTCACAAAAGATATTCCTCCTTATGCAATTGTTGTTGGAGTACCCGCAAGGGTTCTTAGATATCGATTTGATGAACAAACAATTCAGAGGTTACTAGAATTAAAATGGTGGAATAAAAATATTTTGGAATTACAGGAATTACCGCATAGTAATGTCCTTGAATGCTTAGAAAAACTTGAAAAATGTAGCAGCAACAGGTATTTCCGGCATTTATAATGTAACCTCTAAAGGCTTTGGCTATGGAGTAACTTATAAATCCTAATTCTGTTTAGACAATTGTAATATAAAAAATTGCCACGGAGCGAAACTGCTCCGTGGCAATTTATTTACAAAACTGGTATTTTTCTACTTTAAAGCGTTTTTAACACGATAAGCTGTCAGAATCAATCCCAGATATGCAATACACTCGTCAAACTCCTCCATGACAGGTAGATGAAGTTGCTTTTCACCTATCCCGGCAATCACCAAGGCCAGAACGGCAATTACCAGTTCACTTGCCGGAAATCGCTGTTCTTTCAAAAGTTGGTAAGGAATCTTATATACGCCGTATTTGATAACGGCAAATAACCAAACGAGTATGATAATTGCCAGTAGTGGGTTAACAATTGCGCCATAAGGAAGCTGGGCTAGCGAGAGGAAAATTGGCCCTTCTACAGGATCAAATCCACTGGGATAAAACACGCGGCCCCAGCTTAGTTCTCTGCCGATCATGAGCAGCCAGAGCGGTAATGCGCTGAATAACAAGAGAGAAGCTGATGCGTTACCAATAGCTTTGGCATCTTGCCACCATTTGCAGTTCAAAACTAAGCCTGCCGACAATATGACAACCTGAAGCCATTCTAATAAGCTATTTTCCCAGCCCCAGGATATTGGAAGATAAGGGCTGATAAAATACGAGGCCAATACGCCTGCTAATAAAATCCATTTAATGGGCAAGTCGGGACCTCCTTTTAATATAATAATTTGACTGGATAGTCGGCTTTAAAGAAAGCGATTGGGCAATATAATGGTATTACGCTGCTCTAGGGCAGCTTTTACGCGATAGGCTGTAAGCACTAGGGAAAGATAAGCAACACATTCAACAAGTTCTTCCATAATTTCTTTATGAAGATGTTGTTCAGCAATATAAGCGGTGACGAAGGACAAAACTACAAGAATAAATTCACTGGTTGGAAAACGTCCCTGGCGAAACAATTCATAAGGTATTGCGTAGAGCTTGTACTTAATAACAGCAAACAACCAGGAAAGGATAATAATAGCAAGTATTGGATAAACAAACTTTCCATAGGGAAGTTGGGCTACAGAAATAAAATAAGGTCCCTCGACAGGATCAAGTCCGGCCTGGTAAAATACCCGTCCCCAACTAAGCTCACGCCCGATCATGAGCAGCCAAAGCGGTGTTGCCCAGGCAAAGAAGCGGGCATGGTGAAAACGTCTGGACGTTATTGCTTCCTGCCACCAGCAGCTAGTTAAGAGGAGGCCAGCGGTAAGGATTACTACTTGTGACCATTCTAACGGACCGTTTTCCCAGCCCCAAGTGAGTGGCAAGTATGAGTCAGCGTAATAGGAAAAAGCGATAACCGCCAATAATGGATAGTTAAGTAAAGACACGTTGCAACTCCTTTCATTTGAAAATCCTGAAAATAATCTGAGAATCACAATATCTAATTCTATCACTAACTACTTTATCCGACAAGCACAGTCGGAATACATTTTAAGTTAATACCACCTGATAGCGGCAAGGCCGAGATATTCTTTGGTTGACAGGGCAATATTAGTAAGAGCGCCGCTGGACGGAATAAAATCAAACCATGATATCAGACTATGAACGTTAGCCTGATAGTCGGTCGGCCAGGGGAGTACCTTGATGCCGGTCTTTTGAAACTGCAGCACTGCACGGGGCATATGAAAGGCCGAGGTGACCAATACAGGCTGGCTAAATTCCTGAGAATCAAGCAGCTTTTTGCTGTATTCTGCATTTTGTGTTGTATTAAGACTTTGATTTTCAACGATGATTTTGTCATCAGGAACGCCAAGGCCCAGTAGAATAGTTCGGGATATTTCTGCTTCCGTACCGGTCGTCTCCAGCACTTTGCCACCTGTGGTGAGGATGGGAAGCTTATATTTATGATAGAGCTGGGCAGCAGTCAGTAAACGGTTGGCTGCATAGCCGCTTAGGTGCCCATGGCCGTCGATGTTGGGCGTATCCATGGTTGCTCCGCCGCCTAAAAGGACGATCACATCGCCGCTGAAGGCTGCGGGAGGAGTATAGCGCGCCTCTAGAGAACGTATGACGGAATCGGCAACAGCTGGAATGGTACACAGGTAAAAGAATATTGTGAAGCCGAGCAGTAACGAAGCGCTCTGCCTTTGGCGGCGATAGAGACGGATGACAAGGGCGAGCAGTAGCACAAGGAATATTCCCGGCGGAACGAAAAATGTACTATAGATCACTTTCAGCACATAGAGCATACGATCACCTGTTTCTAAAATGTCTTGATTGAATTTTACTACAGTGAGGAAGGGTTTTCCAGCTTATAAGGCAAATACTGTAGAAAGTGAAGTAGGGTACTAATCTAAGTAGAGAATGATAGGAGCGTGCATCTATGTCAGTCCTAACACTTTCTTCCGGCTTTACCTTCGATTACACCAATTTGTATGGTGATAGTAAAGTGACTGCTGAGGACATTTCTGTTGCTGCTGGACAGTTGACTAAGGCTCACCAGGCTATCGTGCATATGCGGTCAACCGGCATTGTAAAGGGTCACCTTTCCAAAGATGGTCAATCCGAAAAGGTCTTGTTTACGCAGCTGCCCTATATCCAAGAGGGCCATATTAATTCGCCTCACGTGCTTGACCGCTTAAAAGAGTTTGGCGAGTCACTGCGCTACAAGGTGGACACAGTCATATCCTTTGGTATCGGTGGTTCTTTTCTGGGCAACAAGGTCTTATTTGATATTCATTGTGGTGATTTTTATAACTTCAAATCAATAGAAGAGCGTAAGGGTTACCCTAAACTGTATTTTAGCGGTAATAATCTCGATCCCCGCCGCACTGAGGAATTGATCGGTCATGTGATCAATGAAGCAGCGGTAAAGCAGGGGGAGCCGTACCGGGTAACGCTCGTCGTTATTTCTAAATCCGGTTCTACTTTGGAAACGATGGCTACCTTTATGGTTGCCTATGAGCGGCTAAAACAAATGCCTGCCATTGAGGTATCCGTTGTTGCAGTCACCGATCCAGCTGAAGGAGCAAATGAGACACTTCTCCATAAGCTTGCTAGAGAGCAAGGCTGGCCAATGTTCAGTGTGGCTGACGGAGTAGGCGGACGATTTAGTGTTTTCTCAGAGGTAGGGCTGGTTACAGCAGCCTGCATTGGCTTTAATATGGATGCTTTTTTGGCAGGTGCTAAAAGTATGGATAAAGATTGCCAGACGGATAATATTTGGCAGAACCCGGCATTCTTAAATGCTGCACTGAAATATATGGGGGCCGAAAAGTATGGCAGGGACATAGAGATATTTATGCCCTACGGTGACTATCTTAAGTCGGTGTCAGAGTGGTATATTCAGCTGTTGGCCGAATCCCTTGGCAAGCGGGTGAATCGGGATGGCCAAGAGGTTTTTTATGGACGGACTCCCGTTGCGGCCGTAGGCACCACTGATATGCATGCGCAGACCCAGCAGCACCAGGATGGCAAGCGAAATAAAATCGTCCAGTTTGTCCGCATTGCAGAGTGGGACACGGATCCGGTTATACCGAATTTGTTTCCCGAGACGGCCAAATTAGCGGACATGGCCGGACTTAGCTTAAGTCAGGGGATGGAGGCCGCGCGGCAAGCTAATGCCCAGGCCTTAGCGAGTGATTACCGCTTTAATGCAACATTTACTCTGCCAAAGCTGAACGCCTATCATCTTGGCGAACTGTTGTATCTGCTTGCGTTATCGGTGGCCTATGAAGGCGAACTGGCCAACGTGGATGCTTTTGATCAGCCGGGAGTAGAAACATACAAGCGTATACTAGGACCCAGCCTGCAAAGGCTGAAAAATAAGAAATAGTACCCAGATCGTCAGTACTCACTGGATTAGATCTGATGAGGTACTAAGATATGGAGCGAAATGGTATCATGAAATTACGAATTTTAGCATCAACTATTGCTGCATTACTGATTAGCGGCTCGACAGCCTTAGCTGAGCATAATTTTGAACAAAAATCGGGCTGGCTTTTTCCCACTATCGGGGCGGGTAGAGGAAATTGGGAAGCTAGCGTGGGACTGTTTGTATGGTCCGATGAATTTAAGGCCCGCAACTTTCAACTGCGTTCAGAAGTAGACTTAGGTCCAGGATTACGGCTGCACAGCATTATTCGCACTAATCGCGAACAGGATACGCTAAAGGGTTTTTCTCCGATCCTTGATGAAGGCTATGTGGAAGGCTTCGGTTTTCGCGAGAGCCAAAACGGTACGGTAAGTGCTAGTTTACGTATTGGTAATGTCCGGTACTTGCATTTCCCTTATCCTGATTCTATCGCTGTTTTTGATCAGGTACCAGGCATTTCTGACTTAAAAGGCGGCGCCAGGACGGGTTACAGTGGCGAGCTGCTTACGCTTGATTATAAGCACAAAACCGGCTTGGGACTCCATGCAACTGGGATAAACTGGGATTTTGACCGCGATGGCGGCGCGCAGATGATCGAAAACTATGTATATTACCAGCAGGATTTCGGTGCCGTCCATTTTGAGACTCATGTAGGTGGGCTGGCTTTGCGTCCTGAGCCTCTGGGACGTAAAACTACCGGGTTTAATACCTTCCTGGGTACAAAAGTAGGCAAATACCAGGTAGGGGTACTGTACGAAAAACTCAAGAACCAAACAGCCTATACGGGGCTAATGGTTACCTTCCCGCAGAACTATGTCACTCGCGCCATGGGTAAGGTGGCGTTTGATTATGACCGCAGCCCGGAAGGGTTTGCGATGCAGATTCCTCTGGCTTCCGGCAAGATCGGGGCCCGCATTGCGAAGAAAGCACCGATAAATGGTATCTTAGTGGGTGAAGTGAAAGCTGAGCGCCTGCGTACTTATTGGCAGAATGGTCAGGTTCGCAATTACTACGAACATATTATAAGCTCCTGGGGAGAAGAGAATAAAGCTGAGTTAGTGATGGTAGTGGAAGAGACTCCGTGGTATCTGCAGTCAGAAGCGCTGGTCAGCCCTCATACTAATGTGGGCAGCTGGAGTGCGATTAAGCAGTGGGAGAAAGATCGTCAGGGGCCTGCCCAGTTAAGTCAGTCTGTTACCTATCGTTTTTATCGTTTGAAAGAATAAACTGAAAATATTGTGCGCGAATCCTGTCAAGTATTGACAGGATTTCGTGTTGTTATGTAGAAGTGATAGTAGGTTATTTCTACAACCGGAAGTGCAGCTATGGAAATACTGTTGTATTTCAGCAGAATAACACGCAAACAGCTTATTGCAGCAATGATGGTTTGCTGTCTTGTCTTGCTGGTCTTCATCTATTACGATGATCAACCGGAGACTGTCCATGCTCCGGCAGCTATCGCCGAAATCCCGCCAGCCAGGAATACACCTGTTCAAGGCAGGATGCCGATTGGCTTTGAACCGGGGAAGGTGCTGAGGGATCCTTTTGCTGTGCCAAAACAGTTTGCCCCTATCCAAGAGCCTGCTGCTGTTGAAGCAGCCTTGCCTACAGCTGCCCGTAGTAAGCCGTCAGCAAAGCGTACAGCTGTTGCTAAGCCTGCACTGACTGGAATAATCGGTGCCGACGGTAAATGGGCTGCAATTATCCGTTTTGGTGATGAAAGCCGTTCCTATCAGCTAGGTGAATATGCTGGCAGCTACCGGATTGTGGCAATTACCGGCGATTCAGTCACTGTGGTTGGCCCTGAAGGCTCTCTACTATTGACAGTGGGTAGGTGAGACAATGAATAGCGTCATGAGGGTGATATTTTCTCTGCTGCTTTGTTTTTTCAGCACTTGGTCGCAGGTTCATGCAGCGGCCTTGCTGGTGAATATGACGGTGACCGATGCCCAGGTACGGGATGTCTTAACTGCGCTGGCTAGTGTCGGTCAAGTCAGTATTGTTGCCGACGATTCGGTAACCGGCAAGATCACCATTCAGCTCCGGCAGGTTCCCTTTGAAACAGCGCTTGCCTTAGTCACCAAGACGAAAGGACTTACATATCAGCGTGTCGGAGAGGTCATTGTGGTGGCTGCTGCCGATAAGATGACGAAATCCTTTGGTACAGTTCAGATTATCCGGCTGAATTACGCTGCTGCTGAAGATGTGAAAAAATCTTTATCTCTCATTATTCCGGATAACCGCTTGAAAGTGGATACAGCAACAAACTCGTTGATTTTTTTTGCCTCTCCAGACGAGAATACTCAAATTCGCACAACTCTGAAGGAATTGGACATACCCTTCCAACAGGTCAGCTTAGAGGCCCAGGTGATGGCGATCAGCAAAGCGGCAAGCCAAGATTTGGGCGTTGACTGGAACTGGCAGGCAGCTCCGCAAACAGCTGCTTATGAACGCGATAACTGGACGGAACAAAAAGTGTTGACTGATAAGAATGGCAACACGATATATGGCGATGATGGCAAACCGGCCTATATTGACGTTCAGCACCGGGAATGGAAGGTTACCCGTCCCGGAGATTACGGCGTTATTCAGTTTGGACGAGGACCGAATGGCTGGCCTTATGAATTTTACTATCAGGCTAAGATCAGTGCCCTTATTTCAAGCGGCAATGCTAAAATCCTGGCAAGACCTAAGATTGTCGCCATCAACGGGAAGGAAGCGAAAATACTGATCGGTGACCGTATTCCGGTGCTTATGGAAAAAACCGAGAATGGTAAAACAACATCGACCATTGAATATATTGATGCAGGTATTAAACTCAATTATACTCCCCGAATTAATGCCGACGGACAAATTACAGCCATTGTTCATACTGAGGTGAGTACTCCCACACTTGTGCCGGAGATGAAGGCTTACCGGGTTACTACACGGGAAGCGGGGACAGAGGTACGCATGAAGGATGGAGAAACAATGGTTATTGGCGGCCTGATTGGCAGTGAAGAGTCAGGCGGCAAAAACAAGGTACCTTTTTTAAGTGACTTTCCCATTTTGGGAAAGTTATTTCAAAGCACTCATACAGCTAAGAATGAAACAGAAGTAGTCATTTTTTTAACGGCTCAAATAGTTAAATAGTGGTAAGGAGAGGAACGCATCATGTCGATTCGCATATTGATAGCTGACGATCATGCACTGCTGAGGCAGGGGATCAAAAACGTACTTAGTCTTGAAGCAGACCTGGAAGTAATCGGCGAAGCGGCAGACGGAGAAGAAGCGGTGCGCAAAGCAGCCGAACTGGTTCCTGATATTATCCTCTTGGATATTAATATGCCTCGCGGCAATGGCTTGGAAGTAACGAAGAAGCTGAGTGTTGCTCAACCGGATGTTAAGTGTGTTGTGTTAACCATACATGATGATGAAAATTATGTTTTTGAAGTCATAAAGGCCGGCGCGGTCGGCTATCTGCTGAAAGATGTGGAACCGAGCATGCTGATTAAGGCGATTCGAGCAATTGCTGAAGGTGAGTCTTTCATTTATCCTACGCTGGCAAGAAAACTGTTTAGCGAGGTGAATCGCCGGGAGGCGGAACGCCGTCATGAATCGGTGGATATGCTCAGGCGCCGTAAGGAAGAGCGGCTTACGTACCGGGAAGTGGAAGTGCTGCAGCTCGTAGCCAAAGGCCTCAGTAATCAGGAAATGGCACAGCGGCTGTTTTTAAGTGAAAAAACCGTCAAAAATCACCTGACGAATATTTTTCGCAAAATCAATGTAACCGACCGGACACAGGCCGTTCTGTATGCCATTAAGCAAAAAATTGTCTCCCTTGATTAAATCACCAATTATAGAGCAGCGAATATACTATCCTATCCCGAAAAAAGGGGGTAGGATAGTTTTGTCTTATACATTAAGTGTTGTATTGGTGTCCTTCGCCTTATACGGCTTATGGAATTTGCTGCGTGATGTGTGGCAGTGGTTTCTTCAACCTCACTTTATTAAGCCGCCGGGGTGCAGTTTCCTGATTTTCGTCCGGGATCAGCAGGAAGAAATTGAAGAGCTTATCCGGTATCTTATTTATGAGCTGGAATTGACCGAAGTGGAATGCGACGCAGTTGTGGTTGACTGCGGCTCCAGTGATCTTACTCCTGCCATCTTGGAGCGCATGGCAGCACACAGTCCGGTCATACATACGGTTAGCCTCCAGGATTCTTCCCGGTCGGTAAGTAAATTGCTGCCGCTTTGCCGCGGCAATATCGTACATATTCTTGACATGACTACCCGCCTGACCAGCAGGGAGTTCATGATTAGTGTTTGCGCGTTGTTGAGTCATGAAGGGCGAGAGATCCGCATTCGAGGATGATAGGCCGTTGATAAAGCCCCATCTGCGTTGTTGTCGCTGCGGGCGTTCGCTTGCCGTACCGCCGCTGTACTGTCTTCGCTCACGTCCTCGCTTCGTCTAGCATCTGGACCTTTCTGAACGGCCTGGCTAGAGGCAAGGTTTAGTGATTTTTAAGCGCGAGGATATCCCGGAAGACTTCGGCTAATCTTTGCGCAATTCCTAATAGCTCCGGCGCATAGCGTGTATCCGATTCTTGTAATGTATTGTATTGAGGCGTATGTGTATAGGCGGTCAACCGGGCCAATTGCAAATAGCGGTTGATTGTAACCGGCGTCCACAAGGTACCGATCGTGTGGCCGCCGGTTAATGTCAGCACCGTATGTACCGGAGGGTCTTGACAAGACTTTGCGCCAACAACGGTGTAATAATTGATATAGCCGGTGCAGGTATCACCGGTGACACGGGGCGTACGGACTTTAACGGGAATGAGCAACAGGTGTGGTGCCAATGGCAGTGGCTGCAGAATGGAACGCTGTGTCTTCAGGGATGTAATGTGCCGCAAGGCGGCTAAATCAGTGGCACGGCGGCGAGCGATCCGGTTTAATACCGCTCGTGGCCGGACAGGCAGGGTGAGTGTCAAACCGCTCGCTGTCAGTACGCGGGTAGAGTCTCCTGTTGCTGTGTAACAGGGAATAAGAGCGGCAATCTCCTGGTCAATGGGCAAGGGCTGGTACACATAAAGAACCTCCTTTTCAGAACGTATGTTTGTGATTATCGTAACAAAGGACAAGCTGGTGAGTCAAGTGTATAATTTGTCTGCTAGCTGCTTATACTCCAACCAATGACAGGAGGCGAAGCAAGGATGAAAGACAGGCAGCCGGATAATACGGAAACGGGGTTTAAGTGCAGCCGCTGCGGCGGGATGTTCGGTGATCATGGGGAACAGGTTGTTCATTGCCCTTTTTGCGCTATGATTTGTGATGAAGCCAAGTGCCGGGTTATCCAGACAAGCAACGAAGATTACTAGCAGGAAAATTGCACTTCCCGGCAGGAAATGAACAGGGAAGAGCGAAATAGGAAATTTAGGTAATCAATGCCAATTTGGCAATAGCTTTGTATAGGAGGTAATTTCTATGTCTTATGGAAAACCGGAGTCCGGTGCTAAGCAGGCCAGTCCGTTAGGGCAGCTGCTTATTATGCTGCGTGAAGACTTGATGGGCGAGCTTCAGGCCATTAATCAGTATCAGGCGCATATTGACAACATTGAGGAAGAAGAAATCAGGGATTTGTTGGAGCATATCCGGGATGATGAAAAAGAACATGTCGCTGAGTTGACACACCTCATCTCACGGGTGGATGCCATTCAACGGGAGAAATTCCTCAATGATCATACGGCAGCTCCATCAGAGAGAGTCAACGCAGGTTCCGATGAATCTCAGGTAATGACTGTTGGCAATTTATTTGGTAAAAAGTAAGAGAAGGGGAGGGAATTTCGTATGGACTTTTTGGATAGAAAAGCAGCTCCGCTTACAGATGCTGAATGGCTGCGCCTCGACGAGGCCGTTGTATCAACTGCCAGCCGTATGCTTACCGGCCGCCGTGTAGTTGAAGTCTTGGGACCGCTGGGGTCCGGCGTATACAGCATACCCTATTCCATCTTCAGTGGTAAATCTCCCGCCGGTATTGATATGGTGGGCGAAACGGATGAGTATGTGGTTGAGGCGACGAAACGGGCAACCGTTAATTTGCCTATTCTCTATAAAGATTTTAAAATTATGTGGCGCGATGTGGAAGCAGACCGTCATCTCGGCTTGCCGCTAGACGTCAGCACAGCTGCAGTTGCAGCTAACTTCGTGGCTGTTCAGGAAGATAATCTGATCTTTAACGGCAATGAAGAGCTGGGGCATCATGGCTTGTTTACCGTTAAAGGCCGTCAGACTGTGGCGATCAGCAACTGGGAAGAATCAGGCAGTGCTTTAGCCGATGTGGTGAAAGCAGTAGGCGCTTTGAGCCAGGCTGGACATTATGGTCCGTACTCCATGGTTGTCAGCCCGGTGCTGTATGGCCGGATGGTGCGCGTTTTTGGCAATACCGGGATGCTCGAGCTTGATCAGGTAAAAGCACTGGTCAGCGGCGGTGTATATTATTCCAATGTCATTACCGGCAATAAAGCGGTAATTGTAGCTACTGGCTCGCAGAATATTAATTTGGCAGTTGGCCAGGATATGGTTACTTCTTATATGGGGCCCGCCAATATGAATCATGTGTTCCGCGTAATGGAAACAGTTGCGCTCCTGGTTCGCCGGGCAGATGCCATCTGTACAATCGAGTAAGCTGGACTTACAATTAAGCAGCCTTTATCAGACTCTGCTCACAGGCAGAGTCTGATTTTGCTTACAATGGGAATGGCGCTAAGTATGAATTTTGGGAGTAAAAAGAGTAGGTATTATGGGTATTTTACGAGCAACAGACCTGACAAAATCCTTTGGAATTGAAACCGTTTTTTCCGGCATCAGCTTTGAGCTTCGCCGGGGAGACAAGCTTGGCCTGATCGGTGCCAATGGAGCGGGCAAGTCGACGCTCATGCGCTGCATGCTGGGGCTGGAGGCCGTTGACAGTGGACGGGTAGGAATACCGGAAGGCGAAACTATTGGTTATGTCGAGCAGGATGCTTCGCTGGGGCAGGGGACGCTGTATGATGAACTGAGTGCCGCCTGGCAGGATGTCATGCAGTGGCAGCGTGACATGGCAAGGCTGGAAAAAGAAATTGCCCAGGAGAAAGACCACGAAAGGCAGCAAGTGCTAATTAAGCAATACGGCCGGATAACCGAAAAATTTGAGCGGGGCGGCGGCTATGAATACGAGAATATTATTCGCCGTGTTGCCAGCGGCCTTGGCTTTACCGGCGGTGACCTGGACAGGCCGATCAGCGCTTTTTCGGGAGGACAGAAAACTCGCATCAGTCTGGCGAAGGCTTTGGCCCGGCGTCCGGATTTTCTTTTCCTGGACGAGCCCACGAATCATCTTGATATTTCCATGGTCGAATGGCTGGAAGAATATCTGAAGGATTATAGCGGCGGAGTGCTGATTATTTCGCATGACCGCTATTTCCTTGACCAGGTGGCTACCGGTATATTGGAGCTGGAACAGCATCGGATCGATGAATATAGGGGCAACTATACCCGTTATCTTGTTCAGAAAGCGGAACGGGTGGCTTCACATACGGCAGCGTATGAGAAACAGCAGGAGTATATTGCCAAAACTGAGGCGTACATTGACCGCTTCCGGGCTGGCATCAAATCCAAACAAGCCCGGGGGCGTCAATCGCAGCTCAGTCGTCTGGAGCGACTTGCGGCGCCCGTACAGGCTGATACACTCACCTTCAGCTTTGCCGCTCTCAGTGAGTGTGCCGATCGGGTTGCCGAATTGGAGAAGGTAACGGCGGGATATGGGGATACAACTGTTTTTGCTAATCTCTCGCTGCTTATTCGCAAAGCAGAAGGAGTAGCTTTGATCGGCCCGAATGGAGCAGGCAAAACGACCTTGCTTAAGCTGTTAACTGGAGACCTGGCCCCTAAAGCGGGTAAGGTCAAATTAGGCAGCCGCGTCAAGGTAGGCTATTTTGCCCAGGAACATGAGAACTTGAATTCCGCTAATCGGATGCTGGATGAGATTATGGCTGATTTTGGTCTAGGCGAGGAGCGAGCCCGGACCTTGCTGGGGTCTTTTCTCTTCAGTGGCGATGATGTCTATAAGGTGATTGGCGCCTTAAGCGGCGGCGAAAAGGCCCGCCTGGCTTTGCTGAAGCTAATGATGACAGGTGCTAATTTCCTCATTCTGGACGAGCCGACCAACCATTTGGACATTCCAGCCAAAGAGGCGGTCGAAGAAGCTATTCTGGCGTTTCCCGGTACGTTCCTGACAGTCTCCCATGACCGGTACTTTCTAGATAAAGTAGCAGACCGGGTGATTGAACTGTCGGAGGGAAACCTGGCCGATTATGTTGGCAACTACAGCTATTACCGGGACAAGAAAGCGGCCAATCCGGTTAAGGCCCCTGCTAAAGCAGAAAAGCCCGCTGCAAAAGCTGCGGAAAATATGTCCGCAGGAACGGCGAAGCCGCGCAAGGTGGACAATACCCGCCTGATTGAGAAGCTGGAGCTGGAGATAACGGAGCTGGAAATTATGGTCAAGGTGGCTGAGCGTCAACTGAATGATCCTGCCAGTCATGCCGATCTGGAGGCCAGCCGGTCGCTAGCGGAAGAATATGCTGCAACAAAAGAAAAACTGGGCAGCAAATATGATAAGTGGCTGGAATTAACCAGCGAAGAGTAATGGCGCTACTTTAGAATACAAGAGGGATGACTCAACCGGATTCAAGTCGTGTTGAGTCATCCCTCTTTTTGTTTGCCCTTGTGCCTTTTGGCAGCGAGCTGGCCTGGCTCATTCCTGTACCTGCCTTTCCCTGGTCTTTGTGCTTGTGCAATGCTCCATGCTACAGTAGCAGTGAAAGGAGGTGAGAATATGGCAGTAACAAAGCTTGCGCAAAACGGCAAACTGGTAGTCAAGGTAGAAACAGGTGTTAATGCTTCGGGCAACCCCACATACCGGCTGCGGACTTTTCAGAACGTTAAACCTGGAGCAGCAGATGCAGATGTCTATGCGGTTGCCCAGGCGCTGGTCAATCTCCAGCAGCATACTGTAATCAATGTAGCTCGCATGGAAGAAGGCAATCTCGTCAATCAATAATTCCGGCATGTACATTCAGTAAGAAAGGAGGCGTAGCTAATGGCCAAAACCTTGCAGATGGTATTTCGTGATGCGGCCGGTAAAGAATGCACGTTGTCTTTGGTTGATCCTAAGGCGGATCTGACTCTGGCACAGGTGAATGAGGCTATGACGGAGATTGTCAGCCGCAATATCTTTACTAGCAAAAATGGTGATTATGTGCAAATTGCGGATGCCCGTATACTAAGTCGTGATACGGTCTCTTTGGCGTAAACCTATAGTCAAGGAGGCTGCAGCAAATGGAACAACTGCTGACTTATGTCGCGAATTACGGCTTTCCCATGGTAATTACTCTTTTTTTGCTCCTGCGCATGGAAACAAAGCTGGAGCAGCTAACAAATAGTATCAGTGAATTAGCCAAAGTAATTGCGACAAAAGGATAACAAAAAAACAGCCGGATAGGAGTTTATGCTCCTGTCCGGCTGTTTTATTACGATCTTAGTTCAATTACCTGTGGTGTTAAGGGCGCTGTACTGCAATTGCAATTCTGCGGTTATTTTACGAGCTTAACCGCTAAGGCTGCGAAGAACACAACAAAACATCCGGCTGCAAAATGAAAGATGTACTCAGTAACCCGGACACCTTTATGGACAGCACGGTGTTTATAATAATGGTAGGTATACATATCCTCTTTCACCGGTAAACCTCCGCGTTTTAATGCAATTAATGTAACTTCTACGGTATTTATGTCAAAATCCCTGCATGCTAGAAAAATAAATTTTAGCAGGATTTCAAACGAATTACTGCGAATAATACAAACAAATGTTTGACAGAAGTGGAGCGGCCTGTGGAAACTGAAACCATTCGTGGCATTGTAGAGAATATCATATTTCAAAATGAAACCAATACCTTTGTCGTTTTTCGCCTCCGCCCCCAGAGCAGCGTTGGTGCAGCTGTGATTGTGGGAAGTATTGCCTCACCTCTTTTAGGTGAGGAAGTGGAGCTTACCGGTGAGTGGGTGGAGCATGCCCGTTTTGGACGGCAGTTCAAGGCTGAGACTTGCCGGCGGCTTGCGGTGACAACAGAAAAGGGCATTGAGCGATTTCTGGCATCAGGGATTATTAAAGGGATCGGCCCTTCGCTGGCGGCAAAGCTGGTCAGTCATTTCGGTGCACGAACGCTGGAGATCCTTGAGTTTTCCCCACACCGGCTTACCGATGTAGAGGGAATCGGCGCAAAAAAAGCTGAGGCAATACGAATAGCCTTTGCTTCTCAGACGGAACTGAGGGACGTAATGTTGTTTTTGGAATTGCACGGCGTATCGGGTGCTTATGGGGCAAGAATTGTTGCTGCTTATGGAGCAATGGCCTTGGATATTTTGCGGGACAGCCCATATCGTCTGGCTTCCGATGTGGACGGGATCGGCTTTCGGACAGCTGATCAGATTGCGCAGTCCCTTGGCCTTGATCGGGATGACCCTCAGCGAGTGGCCGCAGGTATCCAGTATGCATTGCTGCAGATTGCCCAGTCAGGCCATTGTTGTGTGCCCGATACCGTATTAGTGGAAGAAGCAGCAAAATTGCTTGTTGTCGATGCGCTGGAGGTAGACAGGAAACTCAGGCAGATGATCACGACCGGACAGCTGATGACAGCCGAGAATGCTGGTCTGGAACTAGTCTATCCTGCTTATCTGTATTATGCAGAAAAAAAGGTAGCCGAACGCTTATTGGAAATACGCGATCATGCCAAAACAGTTCCCAGCCTGGATCATCAGGGAGCGGTGAACCAGTGGGAACGGGCGGCTCAGGTAAATCTGGCTGAGGCCCAGCGGCAGGCTCTCATTTCAGCGCTTGCCCATGGGGTGCTGATTCTGACGGGGGGGCCGGGTACTGGAAAGACAACCACAGTACGGGGGATCTTAGCCGTGCTGGAAGCAGAAGGTTTTAAAATTGTGCTGGGAGCGCCTACCGGACGTGCGGCCAAGCGGCTCGGTGAGGCAACCGGGCGGGAAGCTGCTACGATTCACCGGCTGCTCGAGGCAGGCGGCGGACGGGAGGGCGCACCGGTTTTTTCCCGTAATGAAGAGAATACCGTTGATGCCGATGTATTAATTGTCGACGAAGTTTCGATGATGGATATTAATCTGACCAACTATCTCTTGCGGGCCGTTCCTGATGGCTGTCGTGTCATTCTGGTAGGGGATGTGGACCAGCTGCCGGCAGTTGGTCCTGGCTCGGTATTAAAGGATATTATCCGTTCTCAGGCTGTGCCGGTGGTGCGCCTGACCGAAGTGTTCCGCCAGGCAGGCGAAAGCATCATTGTTCACAATGCTCATCGCATTAACCGGGGCTTAAAACCCGATTACAACGTCAATCAGGATTTCCAGTTTTTAGAGTTTGGTGACAGTCACTCAGCGGCAAACGCTATTGTTGATTTATGTGTTAATCAATTACCGGCTGATGGTTATTCCATCACGGGTGATATTCAGGTCCTGTCTCCCATGCATCGCCAGGACTGTGGTGTAGAGAATTTAAATATTTTGTTGCAGCAGGCGATTAATCCCGCGCAGCCGGAAAAACCGGAAATCGCTACTGCCAAGTTCACTTTTCGCCAGGGTGACAAAGTGATGCAGATGAAGAATAACTACACCAAAGGGGTTTTTAATGGCGATATTGGCATCATCACTGCTATTGATAATGGTCTGGTTTTTGTGCGCTATCCGGAAAACTCCATCATTTATGAGAGTAACGAAGTAGACGAGCTTCATTTGGCTTATGCCATGAGTGTCCATAAAAGTCAGGGCAGCGAATATCCGGTTGTTGTGATGCCGCTCACCGATAGTCACTATGTCATGTTGCAGCGCAATCTCCTCTATACGGCAGTAACCCGTGCTAAAGAGAGGGTTGTCCTGGTTGGTACAAAAGCGGCATTGAATACAGCCCTGTCCAATGATCGTACAAAACGGCGTTATACGTTGCTGGCCGAACGCCTGCGAGGGGAGAGTTTATGCTAAAGAGCTTGTGGGAGGCATTTCTTGATCTGCTTTTTCCTCCCCGCTGCCCTGTCTGCCGGACTTTCGTAGACCAGCAGGGAGAATGGTGCAGCAGCTGCCTAACTCTGGTATGGGCTCCACGGGAGCTGGAATTGGCTAGTCATGGCGTTACGGCATTAGATGCTTGCTTCGTTTTGTGTGACTATACGGCAGGGGTGCAAAAGTTAATCAGGGACATGAAATTCCGCAAGGGACGAAGGTACGGCTGTTATTTAACCTGGTTGCTTTCCCGTTATCAGAATTACCATCGCCTTGGTTCGGTCAATGTGATCGTTCCGGTTCCCTTGTCCCCCGAACGCTTAAAGGACCGGGGATACAACCAGACCGAAGTAATTTTTCGCCCTTGGGCAGAAAGCAGACAATTGCTTTGGTGTGATGCATTAATTAGGCTAAAAGCAACTTTACCCCAATGGGAGCTAACTATAGCGGAACGGCGTAAAAATGTAAAAGGCGCGTTTCAAGTAACGCGCCCAGAGGTCGTGCAAGACAAACAAATTTTGTTAGTAGATGATATATTCACGACCGGAACAACCATGAACGAGTGTGCAAAAGTACTAAAAAAGGCCGGTGCTAAGAGAGTAGTAGGCTTGACAATAGCCAGCGGCGCTCAATAAAAGGCCGTTGATAAAGCCCCATCTGCGTTGTTTGCCCCTCCGTGCGCTTGCTAGCCGTACCACCGCTGTACTGTCTTCGCTCGCGTACTCGGGGCACCTAGCAGCTGGAGCTTTCTGAACGGCCTAAGAGCGTTTTTGAAAAGAAATTATCCCAGGGCTTCTACGAAAGCCCTGACAACGTCGGGATCCAACACCATTCCGGATAAAATAAACAGTTCCTTTACGGCTTCTTCTTTTGTCTTGGTCCAGTTCTGGGTACAGGGATTGATAAACCGGTCATAATAATTGGCTACGGCGATGATTCGGGCACCTAAGGGAATGTTCACGCCTTTCAGCCGTTTGGGGTATCCCATACCATCCCAGCGTTCATGATGATAGCGGATATAAGGAATAAGCTCCTGACAGCCAGGGATATTTTCCAACATGTAGCTGCCTGCATTGCAATGATTTTTGAAGACACTCAGCTCACGGGTTGACAAATAAGGCATCTTAGCCAGTATCGCATTCGGTACTGTAAGATGACCAATGTCGTGCAGCATGGCGGCCTGGCGAATCCGTTCGATCTCCTCGCGAGGCAGGCGCATTTTGGCAGCTGTACTTACTGCATAGTTCGCTACTTGCTGACTGTGCAAATACAGCTTATGATCTTTTAATTTGAGTAAGTGCATTAAGTTGGCGATAATTTCTTGTGTGGTTTCCGTATCGGAATACGTATCAGGCGTTTGCATTAATGTTAGCATAAACAAGCTAAACTGCCTTTCGTTATGAATTGTGATGATAGGATCACGATTATAAGTACTTTGTTAAATTAGCTAAAAAGTAACATTATCCTGCAGGGAACTAAAAAAAATGTCTATTTCCCAGGAAATGAGTCTCAGGGCCTATAGGAAAACTGACAATAAAGAGCGAAAAAATAGTTAAAGTGCAAACCCTATTTTATAGTATAATGATACTGTATAGTTAAGGTTTTACAAAGAAAGGAGAAATTAGCAATGGGACTTAAAAATTGTTCCGGCTGCGGCAAATTAATGCTCGATAATCCGCGGGGCATATGCCCTGATTGCTATGCACAGGAAGAACAGGATGAACTGGCAATAGTCGAATTCCTGCGGGAAAAGAAGCGGTCCTCAGTTGAAGATATCCATAAGGCTACCGGCGTTAAATATAAAACGATTATGCGTATGATTCAGGAAAAACGCATTTTAAGTGATATGGAAGTAACGTACCCCTGTGAAATGTGTGGAACGCCAATTTTGCAAGGGCGGCTATGCGGAAGCTGCAACAAAGGAATTCTTGATCAGATCAAGAAAAGTGAGCAGGCGCGCCAGGTACCTGACACGCTGCCTAAACAGACTGGTATGCATACTGGTTTTTTCAAGAAGTAACCTCTTTCTCCTGTCATTGCGAGGAGCATCGCGACGTGGCAATCTCATCTTTATACGCTATATCCTCGAGGAAATGGATGTAGCCGTTATTGGGCGCAATGCAGAGTAAAAACCTGATAATTAATAATAAATAAATGAAATGAGCTGTGGCGGGGATTAATTTCCCTGCCATTTTTGTCGATACTACATATGAGCGAATTCGGCTTTACTGTTGTGAGGTGTGGTTACATGATAATTTCAGGTAAAAATGTTCAAAATATCGCGAAATTGTACGGCGAACAAACAAAGGTGTCCAAAACGGGAGCAACACCAGCCACTAGTCCGGTACAAAAACAAGATGAGGTGATTTTGTCTTCCCAGGCCCAGGGATTCGGTCCTTTGCTGCAAAAACTGCAAAATATGCCGGAAGTTCGTCAGGAACGTGTTGCCCAATTGTCGGAAAGCATCTCCTCAGGCAAATACCAGGTGGCTGCAAAAGACATTGCTGAGAAGTTGCTTGGTCGTTAAAGTACCGCTAAAGCTTAACTGAAAGAGGTTTATTGTTATGTGGGATAATTTAATTGCTCTGTTAGCTGAGCTATCGGAGCTTTGTAAGGGTTTGCTTGCACTAAGCAAACAAAAACGGGAATTCCTAATTGCTGGGGAAGCTCAGAAGCTGGAAGCGGTAACCCGCCAGGAAGAAGTGCTGATTTTGCGGATCGGCAAGCTGGAAACTCAGCGGGAAAAAGCGCTGCAGGAAATTGCAGCAGCACACAATTTGACTACACAGGGACTTACCATTTCTCAACTCAGTCAAATGGCGGACGAAAAGATAGCCGAGCAAATAAAAGAATTTCAACAAGTGTTTTCGAGTATTACGAACGAGCTTGTCCCTTTGAATCAGCTTAATACGCAGCTCATTCAACAATCGCTCAATTTCGTTAACTATAATATTAACCTGCTGGCCCAAACCCAGACAGGTCCGACTTATGCAGCTAAGGGCAGTTCCGGGCAAAATTCGCCATCAAGGAACTTTTTAGATGCAAAAGTGTAAAGAAAAATATTGGAGTTGGTATCATGCGCTCAACCTTTGCTGGTTTTAATACAGTTGTACGAGGAATTTTTGCACAGCAAGCATCGTTGGATACGGTAGGACATAACATTGCCAATGCCAATACCGATGGTTATTCACGGCAAAATGTTAACTTAAGCACGACACGCCCGGAAGTGGTTTACGGCGGCGCTGCAGGGAAAATGCAGCTAGGTACGGGCGTAACAGCTCAGTCGGTCACACGGGCGAGGGACAGCTTTATTGACAGTCAGATGTGGAAAGAATCGGGTGCACTTGGCTATGGACAGATGAACTATGATACCCTCAGCCGGATTGAGGGCATATTTAAAGATACGGCCGAAACCGGTATGCAGGCAGTGTTGAATAAGTTTTGGAGTGCCTGGCAGACTCTGAGCACTACCGCTTCGGATGAAGGAACCCGTACTGCACTAAGGCAGCGCGGGGTAGAAATGGTGGATACCATTCAGCATTCATCCCAGCAGCTCAAAGATGTTGTGGGCGATTTAAATTCTGTTATTGAAATAAAAGTAAACAAAACCAACCAGATTAATTCAGAAATTTTAAGTCTCAATAAGCAGATTATGGCGATCGAGGCCGGTGGTAAAGATAATGCTAATGATTTACGGGACCGCCGTGACTTGCTGGTGGATCAACTGTCTGGTTTGATGAAGGTTCAGGTAAGTGAAGATCAAAATGGCAGCTATACCATTCAGTCTAATGGAGTGCCGCTGGTTAGCGCAACCAGCTATACCGAACTGGCTGTGCGGGCAGATCAAACTTCGCCGCTGGTAACCACGTACGGTACGCCTGCCTATGAAGTTATCATCAAAGAAACAGGGGAAAACGTTAAATTAGGCAAGGGTGAAATCCAGGGCATGATTGATTCCCGTGATGATGATACTTCCGGTATTAAAGGTTACTTAGATCAACTCAATACTATGAGTAAATTTTTACTCACCGACTTTAACTCAGTTCATCGGGCTGGTTATGGTCTTGATGCTAGTGCACCTGACAATACGAACAATAATTTCTTTGGTGCTGATACCGGTGTAATTGCTACTCCGGCAAACGGTAACTGGATTGACGGCTTGAAAGTCAGCTCAGCTTTATTTGCTACTAGTCCCGCTAATGGGCTGAATAAGATTGCGGCTAAAGGAAAGGCTACCGATGGCGATGGCAGCGGCGACTGGGCTGTCAAAATGTCGGAAGCGCTCAAAACTACGAAATTTAGCACGTTGAATAATAGTACACTCGATGGTTACTATAACTCCCTGGTGGGAGCAATGGGCGTTCAGACACAAAGTGCTAAAAGCCTTACCGAGAACCAAAAGGTGCTTGTTAATCAGGTGAATAACTGGCGATTGTCTATCTCGGGTGTGAATATGGACGAAGAAATGACGAATATGATTCGCTTTCAGAAAGGGTATAATGCTGCGTCGCGGGTCATGACGACAATCGATGAAATGCTGGACAAGCTGATTAACGGTACCGGCGTAGTCGGGAGATAGAAGTAAGTTTTAAACTCTATTGTGAGGTGACTTTCATTGCGTATTAGCAATAATATGATAACCGGCAACTATCTATATAGTCTTAATAAATCGTTGGAACGGCAAAATACCATCCAGGAACAATTATCTGATGGAAAGGCAATTCACCGCGCCTCAGATGATCCCATAAAAGCAATTCGTGCACTTCGCTTCAATACCAGCATTGGTGGAAATGAGCAGTATACGCAAAACTTGAAGGACGCTGTATCGTGGATGGATACTACCGATGGTGCCTTGCAGGATATCAGCAGTATTACTATTAGAGCAAAAGAACTGGCAATTAAAGCTGTTTCGCCAAATCCGACAGAGGGCTTTAAGGCTATTGCCAGTGAAATAGACGGTATTATCAACCAGTTGATTCAAATCGGGAATTCAAAGCTTGGCGACCGTTATGTTTTCTCCGGACAAAAGGATAAGACAGAACCTTTTACCAGTGTAAAAGATGCGTCAGGCAAAGTTACTCATGTTGTATATAATGGTGACGAGAATAAGCTGTCTATGGTTATTCAACCTGGACTGGCAGATGCTAATAAAGACAGTGTTAATTTGACCGGGACGGAAGTTTTTGGACCAGAGACAACGGCTGCTGACGGCAATCCGACGGTGACAATGTTTGATAACCTGATTGCTTTACGGGATGAGTTAATGAAAGAACCGCCGGATCTGACAAAGATATCCGGTGAACCAGCTGCGTCGACCATTCAAGGCAAAATGGATGCTGACCGCAACGCTATGCTGCTGCAGCAGACCTATATTGGAGCCCGGATGTCAACGTATGAAATGTCATTGAATTTATTGCAAAATAATAATACGATCATTAGTGCTGATTTGGCTGCCAATGAGGACCTTGATATTCCGAAAGCAATTATTGATGCCAAATCGGCTGAGAATGTCTACAATATGGCGTTAGCTGTCGGGGCCCGTATTATGCCGATGTCGCTTGTAGACTTTCTGAAGTAAGCCATGGCAATTTCGAATATTCGTCTTAACATGGAGAGTCAACCGGCAAAAGCGGAATTGGACATTCAGAAAACTGTTTTTAATCTTAATACTACTCCTGCTATACTGTCGATTGACACGGAACCGACTGTAGTGGAATTTTCTAGTCGACCTTACGGGACCTTGGAAATTGACCAGTCGCCATGCCGGGCTTCTATGGGTTTCAAGGACATTGCTACTATGGCTCGTGAGGCCGCCGATAAAGGTAAGCAGGCAGTTCTAGACTATATGGCTAATCACGCTCAGATCGGTGATCGTATGGCTAAGATTAAGGAAGATGTGGTCGCCAATGTTGCAGCCGAATCAACTTCTCAGCCTGTGCCCAGCATTTCCTGGGGCCCGAAGGAAGCACCAATTATCCGGTATACAGCAAATCCGGTTAAGTTTAATCCCCAGCCGGCCCAGCTTGATATTTCGTCAGAGCGGGGCAAAGTGGATATTGACTACCGGGAGGGAAAAGTAGGATTGCGAATGACTCAATATCCCAGTATTCGCTTCTGGACAACTGGCGGTAATGTAGATATTATTACAAAATAGATGATGCGCTTGGGAAACCCAAGCGCTATTATTATGTCTTACTGTCATTGCGAGGAACGCAGTGACGTGGCAATCTCATTATGCTCGTATACTGCTGCCTCAAAGATGAGATATAATATAAATACAATCTTTATATGTTACTTTTACTTAGCATATTGTCATTGCGAGGAACGTAGTGACGTGGCAATCCCATCTTCATCTAAAATAAACAAAAGAGGTGCAAACATGAAAATTCAATCAACTCGTTTTGGTGAACTTGATATCTCCATAGAAAACATTCTGAAATTTGACCAAGGCATTCCTGGTTTTCCTAATGAAAATGAGTTTGCTTTTTTACCATATGAGGCAGGCAGTCCTTTTGCCTTTCTCCAGTCGACTCATGATACCGATCTGACCTTTTTAATTGTTGAGCCTTTTTCATTCCTACCGGAATATACCTTCGAACTTTCCGATGAGTGGAGTAAAGAAATTGGCGTATCAACAAAGAATCCACCTCAAATCTTTAATATTGTATCAATAAAGGAACCTCTGCAGCAATCGACAGTTAATCTTCTTGCTCCCGTAATAGTCAACTGGAAAGACTGCAAAGCAAAACAAATTATTCTTGAAAAAGTAGAGTATACAACTAAACATCTGCTATTTCCGAATGGTCTGCCCGTGCAGGCAACTCAAGGAGGGAAGTAGCATGCTGGCTTTAACACGACGAGTAGGAGAACGTATTGTCATCGGTGATAATGTGGTAGTTACGATTGTGGATATTAAAGGTGACAGTATTCGCCTTGCTATCGACGCACCGCGGGAGATAAAGATTTATCGTGGAGAAATATTCGATGCTATAGCCGCGGAAAATAAAGAAGCGGCAGTTCCACAGATACCGGCGGCTTTTGATGCCTTAAAAGGACTACACAAGAAATAGATTATCGTCACGAATTATTAAAATTTCCTTTAGTTTTATTAGTTTGAGGCGAGTTAATGAGCTAGATCAAGCAAAACGATTAGCGAAGGATATTTTAGTCAAAAATCGACAAATTTGACCTTTAATCAGAGTTAAAACTCCCGCGATAAAGTATATGAGAATGTTATCAGGATGGTTTTCCAGCGGCCGATGGAAAACGAAACTGATATTCATTCAAATGACTCAGGCAAGGATGCTTGAGATCGAAAATTCAGGGAGGAATACACTCATGATTATCAATCATAATATTGCGGCTCTTAATACTTACAATCGCTTGTCCGCTAACAACGGTGCTACCAGCAAATCGCTGGAAAAATTGTCTTCAGGTCTTCGCATCAACCGTGCCGGTGACGATGCTGCAGGTCTTGCTATCTCCGAAAAAATGCGCGGTCAGATCCGTGGTCTTGATCAAGCAACTCGTAACTCTCAAGACAGCATTTCCTTGATCCAAACTGCAGAAGGTGCTTTGAATGAAACTCATAGCATTCTGCAACGTATGCGTGAACTTGCTGTACAAGCTGGCAATGATACCAATACTGATGTTGATCGTGGCGAAATCCAGAAAGAAATCAATCAGCTGACTGATGAAATTGATCGTATTGCTAATACTACTGAGTTCAATACTCAGAAATTGATTGACGGCAGTAAAAAAGGTCTTGTAGAAGCTGCTGATTCAAAAACAACTATTCAACTTAACACTAGAGCAGACATTAAGATTAATGCGACTACTACCGATACGGATATTGCATCTAGCGGCACTATTACATTAACGCGCACCTTAGTTTCAGGTGCATTTGCTACCACGCAAATTGATGTTGGTAATCCTAATGCGAGTATTACAGCAAGTGTTACTGACGATAACACAATCTCGTTTGGTGGCAAAACTATAGAACTTACAGGTTCTTTGGCTTCGCTTGCCGTTGGTGAAAGTATCACTATTAGTGTAAAGAAAGCTGTAGAAGCACAAACGACTGTTGGAAGTTCCTTAAGTATGCAAATTGGTGCTAACAGCGGTCAGAATATCTTGATTGGTATGAACTCAATGAAAGCTGAGGACCTCGGTGTTCGCGGGACTGATGCGAAAGCCTTGGATGTAAGTGATTATAAAAAGGCTACTGCTGCAATTACTACCATCAATAATGCAATTGAGCAGGTATCGGCTGAACGTTCCAAATTGGGCGCAGTCCAGAACCGTCTGGAACATACTATCAATAACCTGAGTGCTTCCAGCGAAAATCTCACCGCTGCCGAATCCCGTGTACGCGATGTAGATATGGCGAAAGAAATGATGAACTTCCAAAAGAACAACATTCTTTCTCAAGCTGCACAAGCAATGTTGGCTCAAGCCAACCAACAACCACAAGGCGTGCTTCAACTTCTCCGGTAATTCATATCTTACTACCTATAGAGGTCAGAGTATATACTCTGACCTCTCTTTATAAGGAAGGATATTAGACAAAATGAAAATATCGGCTTGCCTAATTGCAAAAAATGAAGAGAAAGTAATTGCAAGGTGTATAGAAAGCTATCGAGCTGCCGTTGATGAAATCATAGTTGTTGATACTGGTTCTGCCGATGAAACAGTAACTGTTGCGGAAAGTCTCGGCGCTAAAGTTTTTCACTTCAATTGGATAAATGATTTTGCGGCCGCTAAAAATTATGCGATTTCTCTGGCTAAAGGTGACTGGATTATTTTTTTAGATGCTGATGAGTATTTTGTTAATGGGACTGGCGGCAATATTCGAACCTACTTAAAAGAAATAGATAAAGGTTTTAATAGCATTGCTTGCAAAATGATGAACATTGATCAACCCAATCAGCAAATACTAAGTGAAATTACTCATGTACGGATATTTAAAAACGATAAATACATTCGTTATGTTAATCCTATCCATGAAATGCTGTATAATTTTCGAAAAAACAAAAAGATGAATGCTATTTTGGCAGATAAACAGGAACTTTTAATCTATCACTCTGGATATTCGCAGGATAATCAACGGGATAAAGCACAAAGAAATTTGGCGTTGTTACTAAAGCAGCTGCCTCAGGCAACTACAAATCCAGTTTATTATCATTATATTGCAGACTGTTACTTTACTCTGGGCGAATGGGATAAGGTTCTTGAATATACCAAATTATTTCTAGACAGTAAAACTAAATTGGTCGGCCACAATGTACGTCCAAGCAATATATTAATTGATGCCATGTTGCAGCTTAAATATCCTTATGGTGATGTTATGCGGGAAATTAATATTGCGATTGATAAATTCCCCCAACATCCTGTGTTTTACTTTTATAAAGGCAAGATGTTATATGATTCAAAGCATTATGATGCCGCATTCTGTGAACTGCGGCAAGCTTTACAATTGCATGAAAATTATAATGATATAGAAAGTAATTCACTTGCCGTTAATCTAAATGTGGTTTATAGCCTCATGGCGGCAGTTAGTGAGTTTCGTAATGATTGCATGTGGGCGGTCGAATATTATGTTAAAAGTTTGCAACTTGATAAAACGGATATAACAAGTTTTGATCGTTTGTTAAAATTGATCCGCAATCAACCAGTGCAAGACATTATTTTATTCTTAAATAATTTATATGAAATTGAAAATGAAACCGATTTGGACTTTTTAGTTAACCGCCTGGTGAACCATGCGACACCTAAAGTCCTGGCTTATTATATAAATTTAAGGGAAAAAAGATATACTAAACAAGATTTTTTTGTGCTTCAGATGTTAGTAGCTAACGGCCATTATGACAAAGCCTTCGCCGCCATAGTGGACTGCTATGAGAGCGACAAGGATGAGCGACTGGCGCTGGCAGCAGCTACAGCGGCAGCACTAAGCGGCAATAAGGCGTATATGACACAAGCGATAGAAAGCCTGCCTCCTGCCTATGGCAATATCCTTAAAGCCTATCGCGGCGACCTTATACTGCTTTGCGAAGCGGACAGGGATACCTTTCTCGGTCTGGTACGTACCTTTATTCTTTGGGCCGGTGATGATATTCTGCACAAGATGCTTGCTGTAGGGGGACAATTCCAACATAATATGGATGCTGCCATTGCTCAATTGTTCCTCAATCAAGGACACTATCAGGCTGCTCTTGCCCATTTCAATGCAGCAGTGGACTATTCTTTGATTAACGGAATTCTGGTACATCCGGTTCTCTATTTCAATCAGGGCTATTGCCTGCAACGCTTGTACAACCCGGCTGCCGCTGTTGAAGCGTTTGTCAAAGCCTACGAGGCAGGATACCGCGATAATGATATTTACGATTATTTGCGGTGGAACGTTGATAAGCTCAATGATGGCCGCGTGAAAGCGCGGGCTGAGGAAATATTACGGGCTGAGGCTGAAAGGATATTTTAGTTCATTAGGCTAGCAGCAAAGTTTCTTAAAAGAAAGTAGTGAGTGTGGTTGGCTGATCGTGTTCTTAACGAGGATACTGAACAAATTATTTCAGATTCGCGCTTGCCGTGGCGCAAAATGGCAGGTACTTCGGTGCTTGTTACCGGTGCTACCGGACTGATTGGTACTGTACTTGTCCGGGTGTTAGCTGCTGCAAACCAGAAATACGGACTGAAGCTAAAACTTATCGGCAGTGGCAGGGACAGCGATAAGGGCGAAATGTTGACAAGGGATTATGGACTGGATATGTTCATCAGCGGTGATATTCGTCAGTCTTTATCTACCGAAGCTATCCCTGCTACTGTGGAGTATATCATCCACTGTGCGGCCATTACCAAATCGGCAGATATGGTGGCAAAACCGGTTGATGTCATAACCACCGCAGTGGACGGCACAAGAAATGTACTGGAGCTTGCCAAAGAGTGCCACTCGATAAGTGTTGTTTATCTGTCCTCTATGGAGGTCTATGGGCAGAATCTGCTTGGAGAGGTGCAGGAAAAAGACTTAGGCTACTTAGATTTGTGCAATACGCGCAGCAGCTATTCCGAAAGCAAGCGGCTTTGTGAAAGTTTATGTGCTGCCTATTCCGCGCAATACGGTGTTCCGGTAAAAATCGCGCGGTTAGCGCAGACTTTTGGTGCGGGAACACCGCAAGCGGACACGCGAGTATTTGCGCAATTTGCGCACAGTGCGATGGCACAAGAAAATATCGTGCTGCACACCGAGGGGAGATCCAGAGGCAATTACTGTTACCTAGCTGACGCAGTGCGCGGTTTGCTAACGCTCCTATTGTGCGGCACCAACGGCCAAGCCTACAATATCGCAAACCCTGAGGCAAGCGTAACCATCCGGGAAATGGCAGAACTGGTTGCAAGCGAGGTTGGGCAAGACAGAATAAAAACAGTTGTTGAAATACCCAGTGACATTGAAAAACGCGGCTATGCGCCTGAGGTCGGCTTTAAACTCAATGCAGACAAGCTGAAAGCGTTGGGGTGGTATCCCCGATACGGGCTGGCTGCTATGTATAAACGAATGATTGCAGATTGGCAGGGGAAATAAATGGTAACAGCGCTTATTTTCGCAGGTGGTACAGGGCAGCGAATGAACGCCCGTGCCAAACCGAAACAATTCCTTGAGCTGCATGGAAAACCCATTATTCTATATACGTTGGAACATTTCGAGGAACACCCCGAAGTTGACAATATTGTCGTAGTCTGTTTGGAAAGCTGGATTGATGAACTGAAGCTCTGGCTCAAACGCTATGACTTTAGAAAAATAACGCAAATCGTGTCCGGCGGCACCACCGGTCAGGAATCGATCTATAATGGACTTAAAGCAATGGAAGGAAGTTGTCAGCAAGAGGATATTGTCCTTATACATGATGGTGTACGGCCACTCATTAATAAGGAACTTATCTCCGTTAATATTGACAAGGTGAAAAAATGTGGCACTGCCATCACAGTAGAACCGGTGATCGAAAGTGTTATATACAGCGAGCAAGGAGATTTGATTAATGCTGTTCCTGAACGTAGCCAGATGTATATAGCCAAGGCCCCCCAATCTTTTCGCTATGAAGCAATCTGGAGCCTGCATCAAAAAGCGCAGCATGAGGGATTGCTTGCGGTTGACTCTGCGCACTTATGTAATATTTACGGTGTTGAGCTGCATATGGTGATTAGCCCTCCCAATAATATGAAGATTACATCACCGGCTGATTATTATATATTCCGTGCTTTGTATGAAGCCAGGGAGAGCCAGCAAATATTAGGGATATAAAACTAAGATAGAGTTTAATAATAAACGAAAGAGTTGGGGATATGCGAAACTTCCAACAGAAGAAAATTTTAGAAATGATACAAACGCTGGCTGAGGCAAACGCGGAAATAAAGCGGCTTTTTTTACAAGGAGAAGTTTCTTCTTTCCTACAAGTATTGGCCGATTGTCAAGAGTTTGTGGCAGCCATTTGCGGTTTTATCGAAGAGATTGAAGGGGAAGGCACACAAACAGTTGCGCTGCTTGGAGAATATTATGAGCTCTTGTATCAGGCAAGCCTAGCTGCTGAACAGAAAAAAAACAGGAGCTTTTTGAAACACTTAAAAGAGAAACTGAGCAAAATTACAAATAGTGTAAAAACCGAATTTAAGCCAAACAAGCTAGAAGTAGCCTTTTTCCCCTACAATGCATCTATGTGGGATAGCTTGGAGTCGGTATGGCTAGCAGCCAACGCCGACCCCTGCTGCGATGCATATGTTGTGCCGGTTCCCTACTATGAGCTTTTACCTAATGGTACGTTTGGAAAAATGCACTATGAAGGTAGCGAATACCCAGACAATGTACCGATCACTGATTGGCGGGAATATAACATTGAGACACGCTGCCCGGATGTGGTTTTTATTCACTATGCCTATGATAATGCCGCTCACAACGCAAGAATTCACCCTGATTTTTACAGCAAACGATTGCGGGAGCACTGCGGTCAGCTTGTATATATACCTTATTTTGTTCCGATTGGCGATGTCGTAGAGGATTACTGTGTTACACTTCCGGGAGTACTATATGCTGATAAAGTTATTGTGCAGTCAGAGGCACAGCGGCAGTCCTATATCAAGCTATTTAAACAATACGGCAAGCAAGGCGGCTGGAATGGTTGTTTTGGGAACCCTATGGAAAAGTTTGTAGCCCTTGGTTCACCGAAATATGATAAGGTTTTGAGCACGAAAAAAGAGGAGTACTCCCTTCCCGAGGAGTGGGAACGACGAATTTATCGAAAAGACGGAACCCGCAAGAAAGTCATTTTCTACAATACCCATATGTTCACATGGCTAAACGGTGGTGAGCAGTATTTTAAGAAGTTACAGGCTGTTTTTGAGTTCTTTCTCTCCCGCGACGATGTGGTGCTTTTGTGGCGGCCTCACCCCAATACAGAGTTGAATTTCAGGACATTGCAGCCGCAATCGCTCAATAAATATATGCGGGTTATTAAAGAATACAAGGAGGCGGGTTGGGGGATTTATGATGATACTTCTGACCTGCATCGATCTATTGCTATTAGCGATGCTTATTATGGTGATGGTAGTTCCGTAGTTTCGTTGTTCACTGCTGCTGATAAGCCGGTTATGCTGCAAAATATAAATGAGAATTATTCGACGGAGCCATATATACTGCCGACTTGCTTATATATTGATAATGAATATATTTGGTATACCTTATACGGGAAAAATGGACTTTTTCGCATGGATAAACAAACGGGAAAATCGACTTTTGTTAGTCAGTTCCCTGATGTACCTAATAATGGTGAGTATTTGTTCCTTCAATCAGTGGCTAAAGTTGCAGATACTATGTTCTTTACTCCCTGCGCGGCGAACCATATCATAACATATAATATGGTTAATCAGTCGATGACGTCTATACCACTGAAGCCGGCAGTGGAAATAGCCGAAATCAATTACAATTATCTCCAAGAATATAAGTTTCATGATGTTTTTGCATATGGAAGTAAAGTGTTTTTTATCGGCTTATCATATCCTGCAATAGTATGCCTTGATGCTTTGACAGGAGAAATTGATTATTATACAGAGTGGGTGCCTGAATTTGTAAAACAAATGAAATCGCATTCTGAATACATTCTGACTCGCGCTGCTTGCCAAAATGGCTCTGTTATTGTTGCTACATCCGACAATACTAATGCAGTGCTTTTATTTGATATGGCTACCTGTAAAACAGAGGTATTTAAGATTGATAAGGCCACTAACTGGGCAAACGTTTGTTTTGACGGTGTGGATTATTGGCTTGTTCCTAAAAATAATGCATTAAGTGTTCGCTGGAATTTGAAAAAAAATATAATTACAGAGTATAATACATTTCCAGCGAATTTTTTACCGGGAGAGTATCACTCTATAAAAATACTGTCTGCTGGTAACTATATTTGGCTATTTCCCTATAAAGGAAATATGATTCTTAAAATAAATCGGGACAATGGAAATATGAAGATTGTACGGGAGATTGATAATCATTTAGGTTCGTTTAGTGGTTATATGTTTGCTTGTTTATCTGGTGGAAAAATCTATGCTATTCCTCGATGTGGAAATGTTATTGAAGAATATGATGTAATTACCGAAGAATGGAATATAAGGCCATTAAATATAGAAGAAGTATTAACAGGAACTAAAGGATCTTTTGATTCTTTATCATCAATGCTATATCAAGAAGGCGGCCTATGTAATGCCGAATACCTTACTAGCATAGTCGATGATAATAATTATATTGGATATGCAAAGCGTGAAGAGATGAATACTTTATCAATTATTACTGGCTCAGCAGGACGAAGTATTTATGATTTTATAAAGGCATTAGTCATTTAAAGATAGGAATATGTATTGAATTAGCAGTACTCAGACTGCCTGCTTATTACATGTTAGAAAAATTCACTAGAAAGTACATGGGGGATATTATCACATGGAGGTGGTATATGATGAAGGCAATTATACTGGCGGGAGGACTTGGAACTCGTATAAGTGAAGAAACGCAGGTTCGTCCGAAACCGATGGTCGAAATTGGCGGGAAGCCTATTCTTTGGCATATTATGAAAATATACTCCCACTATGGAATCAATGATTTTATCATATGCTGTGGTTACAAAGGGTATATGATAAAGGAGTATTTCGCCAATTACTTTTTACATACATCTGATGTTACCTTTAATATGGTCAATAATTCCATGGAAGTTCATGAACGTCATGCTGATCCTTGGAAGGTGACTTTAGTTGATACCGGAGAACAGACGATGACAGGGGGGCGTATCAAACGGGTAAAGAATTTTATAGGGGAAGAAACCTTTTGCTTTACCTATGGTGATGGTGTAGCCAATATTAATGTACATGAACTTATCAAGCTTCATAAAGCTCAGGGTACATGGGCTACACTGACAGCAGTACAGCCTCCCGGACGCTTTGGCGCTTTGGACATGCAGGGATCTCGTATTACTAGTTTTGAGGAAAAACCCCAGGGAGACTGTGGCTGGATTAACGGCGGCTATTTTGTTTTAGAACCCCAAATTTTTAATTTAATTGAGGATGACTCCACAATATGGGAACGGGAACCCCTGGAAAGGCTGGCGCAAACCAATCAGCTTTCCGCTTATCAGCATAAAGATTTTTGGCAGCCAATGGATACACTACGCGATAAAATCAAATTAGAAGAACTTTGGGAGTCGGGAAAAGCTCCTTGGAAGGTTTGGTAATATGGATAAATTCTGGGAGGGCAAGCGAGTTTTTATTACCGGACATACAGGTTTCAAAGGAAGCTGGCTAAGCTTGTGGCTTCAAACTCTCGGTGCACAAGTAATCGGTTATGCATTGCAGCCGCCGTCCAATCCTTCGCTATTTGATGCAGCGCATGTTAGCGATGGGATGATATCTCTTGAGGGAGATATATTGGATTATCCAAAACTGCAAGTAGCATTGCAGAAACACAAACCTGACATTGTGATTCATATGGCGGCGCAATCGCTGGTAAGAAATTCCTACCAATATCCCATAGAAACTTTATCAACGAACATTATTGGGACTGCCAATGTATTGGAAACAGTGCGACATACGCCGGAAGTCCAGGTCGTGATTAATGTTACAAGTGATAAATGTTATGAGAATCGTGAGTGGGTATGGGGATATCGAGAGAATGAGTCTATGGGAGGACATGACCCCTATAGCTGTAGTAAGGGCTGTGCGGAACTGGTTATTTCCAGTTATCGCCGTTCGTATTTTTCCGCAGACCATACTGGTAATATTGCAAGCGTCAGGGCTGGTAATGTAATCGGTGGTGGTGATTGGGCAATAGATCGGATTGTGCCTGATTGTATTCGTGCTATCCACAAAGAACAATCTATCCTACTTCGGAATCCGCATGCGATTCGACCTTGGCAGCATGTATTGGAACCACTGTCAGGATATTTGCTTTTGGTGCAAAAACTATGGGATGGTGGAAAAACTTATGCTGAAGGCTGGAATTTCGGGCCAAATGAAAGCCATGCTTGGTCGGTAGGGAAAATGGTTGATGTTTTCTGCCGTTTATGGGGTCAAGAGGCTAAATGGTCTGTGAACAGCTGCGATTATCTGCATGAAGCGCACTATTTAAAGCTAGATTCATCTAAAGCTAGGCATAAGTTGGGGTGGTATCCGGTTTTAAATATGCAGGATACCCTTGCTATGACTGTTGAGTGGTATAAGCGATATTTTGCTGGCGAAGACCCGCGAGCAATAACCTTAGAGCAAATTGCACAATACCAGAAAATATGTAAGGAGAATGGAGATGTCTGCTAAACAATGCCGGTTTTGCAAAACCCATTTAACAGATACTGTAGTCGATCTCGGAATGTCGCCATTGTCAAACTCCTATGTATCGCCTGAGCAACTTAATAATAAAGAGGCATTTTATCCATTGCATGCTTATGTATGTCCAAAGTGCTTCTTAGTTCAGTTAGAAGACTTTGAAAGCCCTGATACAATATTTAATGACTACGCATATTTTAGTTCCTATTCGGATACATGGCTGGCGCATGCGCGGCAATATACGGAGAAGATTCGTGAACGGTTTGCGATTACGGACAAGAAGCTTGTAGTAGAGATTGCCAGTAACGACGGCTATCTACTACAAAATTTTACCGAAAAATGTATCCCAGTATTGGGAATTGAACCGGCGGCTAATGTTGCTCAAACAGCGCTAGAAAAAGGGATTCCTACAGAGATTGACTTTTTCGGCAGGAATTTGGCACAAAAATTGGTTGACGATGGAGTAAAAGCTGATTTGCTATTAGGAAATAACGTATTGGCGCATGTGCCAGATATCAATGATTTTGTTGCGGGCATGAAAATACTGCTGCAAAAAGACGGCGTCATCACGATGGAATTTCCCCATTTATTGAAATTAATGGAAGAACGGCAATTTGACACCATTTATCATGAACATTTTTCCTATTTGTCATTTGAAACAGTGGAGAAGATTTTTGGCGTACATGGGTTAATAATGTTTGATGTGGAAGAGTTGCCAACCCATGGTGGATCACTGAGGGTGTATGCTTGTCATAGTGAGTTTCATGGGCATGTAGTAACAGATCGAGTAGCCAGTATGAAGGAAAAGGAAGTAAGATTCGGACTGAAAGAAATAGATACTTATCGTGCGTTTGCTGAAAAAGTAAAATCCCTTAAATTAGAATTATTGGCTTCCCTAATTAAGTTAAAGCTCCAAGGGAAAACCATTGTAGGTTATGGTGCCCCTGCAAAAGGCAATACACTTTTGAACTACTGCGGCATCCGAACCGACTTTCTCGAATATACAGTGGATCGCAGTCCTCACAAACAAGGGAAATTTTTGCCGGGAACCTATATCCCGATATTCCATCCAGACGAAATACGGAAAACCCAACCGGATTATGTTTTGATTTTACCGTGGAATTTGAAGGATGAAATAATGGAGCAGCTGGAATATATCCGGAAATGGGGCGGCAAATTTATTGTGGCCATTCCAACCGTGGAGGTATTGTAATGATCTTCACTGAGACTAGATTGTCTGGGGCCTATGTTATTGATTTGGAATATATTAATGATGAGCGGGGTTTTTTTGCTAGGGCCTGGTGTAAAAAAGAATTTGAGAAATATGGTCTGAATTCAAATTTGGTTCAGTGTAATCTGTCTCATAATGTTAAACGGGGTACGTTACGCGGTATGCATTACCAAGCTGCGCCATATGAAGAAGCTAAGCTTGTATCCTGTATCTCTGGTGCGATTTATGATGTTATCGTTGATTTGCGAGAAAAATCTCCCACTTTCAAGCAATGGCAAGCTTTTGAGCTATCTGCACAGAATCATCGCATGCTATATATTCCGGAGGGATTTGCTCATGGATTTCAAACCTTGCAGGATAATACGAGCGTTTTTTATCAGATGAGTGATTTTTATCATCCTGAGTGTGCAAGGGGTGTGCGATGGGATGACTCGACGATAAATGTGGAATGGCCCAAAATCAAAGAAATGATTATATCTTCAAAAGATAAGAGTTATGCGAATTTTATAGCTTAACTATAGGAGGACTGCATGCTAAGGATATCCGGAAATGCACGAATTTCTAAGCAGGCTGATATAGAAGATTCTGTTAAAGGCTCAGAGATTATCATAGAAAGTGGAGTGATGATCGACTCATTTGTGAAGATCAAACCGGCTGGGGGAGCGGTAATATAATAATAGGGGAAAATAGTATATTAATGCCGGCGTCAGTATTTATAGTGGGAATGGAGTTGCAATCGGTAGTAATGTGCTTATTGCAGCTAATTGTACTTTAGCTGCAAGTAATCATGAATACAGAGAAAAAAATAAGAAAATTAAAGAGCAGCCTTTCATGCCTAGTAAAGGTGGCATCATTTGAAGATGACTTTTGGATTGGTGCGAATACCGTGATTTTAGATGGAAGCGTAATACGACGAGGTGTAGTGGTCGGGTCGCACTCTTTAGGTAAAAGGATATTTAGGAGAAATGGTGTTTATGGCTGGCAATCCTTTGAGATCGGTGGGGTAACGCGAATGATTACAGTGCTGGGAGCATCTGGATTTATTGGTTCGGCAATAGTAAAGAGACTTAAAGAACTCAATTTAAAGCATTTTGTACCTGGACGTGATGAGGATATTCGTGGGAAAAAGCTTGGAAAAGTAATCTATTGCATTGGCATCACTGCCGATTTTCGGACAAGACCAATCGAAACAGTAGACGCTCATGTTGGGAAACTTTCTAATTTACTCAGCAATTGTGATTTCGAATCTATAGTATATTTGTCTTCAACGCGTTTATATAAAAGTACGAATGTATTGGGACAAGAAGATAATATTATAGAGGCAACCCCTTTGCTGCTTGATGATATATATAATATTTCGAAACTTATGGGAGAATCGTTGTTATTTTCTTGCGGTAAAAAGGCAACTGCTGTACGACTGTCAAATGTGTATGGTCTAGATACTCATTCAAATAATTTCTTACCTAGCATTATAAAAGATGCAATATGGAAAAAACGAATTAGATTACTGACCTCTTTATCTTCAGCAAAGGACTATATAAGTTTGAATGATGTAGTAAGCCTGATATTGAAAATTACAATGCATGGACATTACCAGATATATAATGTGGCAAGTGGCATAAATACTTCGAATTTAGAAATCACTCAAAAGCTGGAAAAAATAACAGGATGTAAGGTTGAAACAGATAAGCATGCTATAGAAGTACAGTTTCCACAAATTAGTATATCTCGTATAAAAGAAGAATTCAGTTATATACCCTCGTTAATTGTAGAAGACTTGGAAGGTTTAGTAGGTGAATATTATTCTTTAGGAGGAATAAATGATTATAATTGATTTAGAAAATGATCTAATTAAAACTGAATCCGAACAGGATCAACAAATATATCCACTTAATTCACCTGAGGCATTCGCTATAATATCCAATGCTTGGTTGCGTGCTGGCTGGGATACAAAATACGTCTACAGTTTTACTTGGATGGGAAGACCAATAATTCAGTTGCCTGAAGATATGATAAGAATTCAGGAAGTTATTTATACCTTAAAACCTGATGTTATTATTGAGACTGGTATAGCACACGGTGGATCGCTAATTTTTTATGCCGGACTGTGTAAAATGATGGATAAGGGGAGAGTTATCGGGGTGGATGTTGAGATCCGACCTCATAACAGAAAGGCTATTGAATCACATCCGCTATTTCCATATATTACATTAGTTGAAGGTAACTCCATTGATCCGTTGATTGTGGAACAGGTAAAAAAGCAAATTAAACCAGAAGATAGAGTGTTGGTTTTGCTTGACTCCTGTCACACGAAAAGTCACGTATTATCCGAGCTATCTGCTTACGCTCCGCTGGTGAGTGTTGAGTCGTTCATAGTGGCTACTGATGGGATTATGGAACAAGTCGTTGGAGCTCCCCGGACAAATCCTGAATGGTCATGGAGCAACCCAAAACAAGCAGCGCTAGATTTTGTAGCACAAAATGAAGATTTTGTAATTGAAGAACCTAAGTTCTTATTTAATGAAGGAATCATCACAGAACGTGTTACTTACTGGCCGGGAGCTTTTATTAAACGGATTAGGTAAACAGTAAGTCTATTCAGATATGAATCCAAGGCCGGAAAAGCTAAATCTAAAATTTATTGGGATATCTGAAGTGCAAACTAATTTTCTTTGATTCAAACGAGGCAATCCGTCGATGTACTATATATTTAAGAAGCTAACTGAGGGAGAGATAGTCAGTGATGGAGTATATTGTATTTGGAACTGCTAATACTGCAAAATGTTTTGTCGCAACTCATCCAACGGCGCGCATTGCTTTTTTTTGCGATAACAATAAAAACATGTGGGGTACCTCTTTTTATGAGAAAGAGGTTATTTCTCCTGCTAAATTAAAGGAGATTTATGATCCTAACAGGTATATCGTAGTCATTGCGAGTACTTATGTACAAACTATTGGATTTCAATTATTAACAATGGGGATTGCTAATACCCATTTCTTTAATGCTCCAATAAAAGAGGGAAACGTACTTTTGCAACATGAAATGGATATGCTTCCCTTTATACAAAAGTATGTCAATTTCAATGGGGAATTTGAATGGGCTGGGATTCCTTTTGCAAATGCAGAAAAAATGAAATATAACCGGGAAATAACTATACTCATTCCAACTTATAAACGACCGCAGTTGCTAAAACGAGCCATTACGTATTATGGTAGCCTTAATAGCGAAGAATTGGGCATCCGCTTAGTCATCCTAGATGCTAGTCCGCAAAATATAAAAAGTCAGATTGCAGATTTTATTAAAGACATGCCACAAGATAGAGTATGTATGCCGTGTTTCACAGAAAATGCGGATATTTCGCATGTTTTCCTGCGCTTACATGAGGGGTTACAAAAGGTTGAAACTGAGTTTTGTGCCATTTCTGCTGATGATGATTTTTTATTACAAGAAGGGCTAGAGGAAAGTGTTGAGTTTTTAGAACAATATAGTGATTATTTTGCTGCTACGGGAAAATGTTATGCTTTCAATGATAATAATATGAAAAATATTGAATATGAGCATGTTGCTACTCTGAAGGAATCTATCTCTGCTGATGCTTTCGACATGCGAATAAGGCAATGGAACCATGCGGCGCAAACATTCTTCTACATGGCATTTCGTACAAAAGAGATACAAAAAGTATTGTTTTTACTTAGTAAAAAAGTTCAGCTTGTTCAAAAAAAGAATCTCCACTTTATGGAATATTTTTATTATATTATATTGCTGTCCTGGGGAAAAATTGGAGCTATAAAAGGAAAGTGGATTTTTCGTGAAAGACCTGGCTTTCTACAAATAAAAGATAGGGAAGTAATTTATGATATTGTTTTAGATGACACTTTTGAGGAGCACATTGATATGGCATGGGAAGTATATCATAGTATTTTTCCGAATATAAGCAAAGATGAGTTTTTTAAAATAGTACAATATCTAATATATTTTATTTTGCTAGACCGGACAAGAACCGAAAAGCCATTGAATGCGGTTAATTTTAAGCAAGATTTTGAATGTACCACCAGTCCTATCTGGTTGCCTTATATCAATGATAGGCGAAAGTGCAGACCTGAGAATAAAGATGAGATAACCGGGGATGATTAGATGGAAGACAATAAAATATCCGTTATTATTCCTGCGTATAATCGGGAAAAAACAATTGAGTATGCAATAAACTCGGTTTTAGAGCAAACTTATCTTCCTTATGAAATTATTGTAGTTGATGATTGTTCGACGGATAATACTAAAACTATAGTTGCAAATATCAAAAAAAACTCCATAAAAGTTAAGATACATTATATTTGTCTAAAAGCTAACGCTGGTGCACAAGTTGCTAGAAATGAAGGTGTAAAATTTGCACGTGGCAAATGGATTGCCTTTTTAGACAGCGATGATATTTGGGAGAAGAATAAATTAGAACTTCAAATAGATATTGCGAAAGTGAATCAATTTAATCCTTTTATTGTTGTACATGGAAACTGTTTGGTGAGAAAGGATGGGATGTCTAAGGATTCTGAGTGGAAACTACCGAATATTAGTGGGGATAATGTTTATAGTACCTTGTTAAAACAACCAGGACCGATGTTTCAAGCTATTTTTACATCAAAAATGGCTATTGAAAAGATTGGGTATCTAGATAATGAAGTGCCGTCATATCAGGAGTGGGATACTGCGATTTCTTTATCAAAATATTGTAAGTTTATTTATTTAAATAAGCCTTTATTTGTTTATTGTTTACATAATGATGAAACGATATCTAAAAATCATAAAAGAAATATTGATGGGTATCAATATATTATCAGCAAATATAAGAACGATATTATTAGCTATTGTGGAATAGATGTATGGATAAAGCATTTAACCAGACAGATGGTCATGTGCATAAGACATAAATTCTGGGACGAGGCCGACGTATATTTAAATAATATTGAAATGGATTCCAAAGTATTTGGATTAAGAAATGATTTGTCATTAATGAATCGTTTTATAAAAAGAGAAGTAGTTGTTTTTAGTACAGGAGAATATAGTAATTATTTACTTGGTTTCTTGCCGTTGTCTGTTGTCTATTTCATAGATAATGATCCACGAAAGTGGGGCGCTGTCTTTAAGGGATTGCCGGTTTATGGGGCGGAAAAATTACTTCAAGAAAATAAAGAAAAAATTGCTATCGTTATTGCCAGCCAGTATGGAGCGGAAATAGGTGCTCAGCTTTCAGAAATGGGTTTCATAGAAAACATACATTATTGGGATGCATATAAGGCTTTTGGCTCAATGGGCTAAAGGCTAACTGAGAATTCGAAAAGGTAACTTGGTTTCAACAAAAGAAGAATTGTAGATTGAGGTTATGATGATGCAACAAGTCATGCATAAGGGAGAGTTGTTGGGTTGTATAATTCCTGCGAATTTTTCCCAGCCAGGAATTCACTTTTTTACTCCTAATGATTTTTCGCAGCAAGTAGCATATATGAATCACCCCATAGGGAAATTGATTGAACCACATGTTCACAATTTGATATTACGTCAAGTGCATTATACACAAGAGGTTTTGTTTATACGTAAGGGGAAATTGCGAGTTGATTTCTATGATAACCAGCAGAAATACTTGGAAAGTCATATCATTGGCGCAGGTGATGTAATTTTACTGGCATCCGGCGGGCATGGCTTTGAGGTCCTAGAAGAGGTTGAAATGTTTGAGGTAAAGCAGGGGCCGTATGCCGGTGAGGGAGATAAAACGCGATTTGCTGGTATTGATGCAAGGCAAGTTAAATTAGTTGAGTAGGTGTTGAAGTTGAGAAAAGTTTTTGTCAATGAGCCTAAACTGGATGGAAATGAACGGAAATATTTGAATGAATGTATAGATAGTGGCTGGATTTCTTTTGAAGGACCGTTTGTAAGCCGGTTTGAAGAAGGAATGGCGAAGCTTACAAATCGTAAATACGGTATTGCTGTGTCTAATGGCTCAGTAGCGCTTGATACGGCAGTGATGGCTTTAGAATTAGGCAAAGATGATGAAGTAATTATGCCAACATTTACGATTATGTCTTGTGCCGCGCCGCTCGTCAGAGCAGGTGCCAAACCGGTACTGGTGGATGCTGATCCGTTAACCTGGAATATGAGAGTGGAAGATATTGAGAGCAAGATTACGCCTAAAACCAAGGCTATTATGGTGGTTCATATTTATGGGTTGCCAGTCGATATGGACAAGGTGCTGGAACTTGCAGTAAAATACAAGCTTCGCATTATCGAGGATGCAGCAGAAATGCATGGGCAGGCATATAAAGGCAGACCGTGCGGCAGCTTTGGAGACATTAGTACATTCAGCTTTTATCCCAATAAGCATATTACCTGCGGCGAAGGCGGCATGGTCTTAACCAATGATGAGAAGTTAGCGGAGAGATGTAAATTAGTGCGAAATTTGTTCTTTAGTCCGGAAAAACGCTATGTGCATGAAGAACTTTCCTATAATTTCAGGATGACAAATATGCAGGCTGCAATTGGTGTTGCGCAATTGGAACGTATTGATGAGACAGTGGCCAAGAAACGACATATTGGCAAAATGTATACAGAGCTTCTGAAGGGTGTGGAGGTCATACAATTGCCGGTAGCTAAGACCGATTATGCCGATAATATTTATTGGGTATATGGCATTGTATTAGATGATGAGTTAAACATAGATGCTGAAGTTGTAATGAATAAGTTAGCGTCAGAAGGAATTGGTACAAGAGGCTTTTTCTGGTGCATGCATGAGCAGCCGGTATTTGAAAAGATGAAGCTATTTGCTGGAGAAAGTTACCCCCATGCTGAAAGATTGGCTAGAAAAGGCTTTTATTTGCCGAGTGGCGTTACAATAACCGATGAGCAGCAGATATATGTTGTTGAAAAATTGAAAAAGGCTTTGTCTGAGGTGAAGCAAAGTGGCTTTTGATAAATATGCGCATTATTATGATTTGCTTTATAGGGATAAAGATTATATTGGTGAAGCTAATTATATTGATAGTTTAATCAGAAAATATAATATTAGAGCGGAAAATATATTAGATTTAGGCTGTGGAACGGGAAAACATGCAGAACTTTTATCCCAGAAGGGCTATAAAGTGCATGGTGTGGATATGAGTGAGGGAATGTTGCAGGAAGCATATATAAGGGCGGAAAACAATTCGAATTTATCATTCACCTTATCTAATTTACAAGAATTTAATTTAGAAGAAAAATTTGATGTTGCAACGGCTTTATTTCATGTAATGAGCTATCAGACTAGCAATAGTGATTTGTACAAGGCTTTCTCTACTGCTTTTGAGCAGCTGCTGCCTGGAGGAATATTTATTTTTGATTGCTGGTATGGCCCTGCGGTATTGTCTAATCGGCCTGTGGTTCGGGTAAAGCGACTAGAGGATGCACAGATACATATAGCAAGAATAGCAGAACCAGTTATGCATCCAAATTCAAACTTGGTAGATGTAAACTATCACATGTATATTAAGGATAAGGAATACGGAACTTTTGGCGAGCTGCAGGAAGTTCATACTATGAGATATCTTTTTAGGCCGGAAGTAGAGCTTCTGTTAGAACAAGTAGGATTTTGCTTGATTGATTCCTTTGAATTTATTACTGGAAAAACTCCCGGATATGATACTTGGAATGTGTGTTTTGTGGGACAAAAGGGGGCAAAACAGGAAAATGAGAAAAGCTTTACTAGTCTTAGCTAATTCCGCTCGTGGCTTATCGACTTATCCGGCGGTTTATCAATGTGCTAATGAACTGAAAGAACGAAATTTCCATGTCACAATAGTGACTGATTCTACATGTGATGATGAAAATATCAAGTGCTTCTTTGATGAGGTACATATTATACAGGCTAAAGGATGGCTAGACGAGCTATTAAAATATACAAAGTTTATCATCCAAAATAATTATGAATATGTGATCTGCTTTGACCCAAATGATGCAAAAAATGTTGCTATTGCATCTATATTTAACAGATTTAATAAATATATATATTACAATTTGGAAATATCGGAAAAGCCATCTGAAATTATACCTCAAGAAATTCCTAATGATAGACCTCTATACATTTGGGGGGCCGGAAAATTTGGGCAGAAGGCCATTCAATGGGTACGGCAATCAGGTTTTAAGGCCACGGGTTTTATTGATAACAATTCAGCTAAATGGGGTGAAGAATTCGAAGGCCTTCCCATACATTCTCCGCTAACTTTAGAGAAGTCAAATGCAGACGATAGACCGTATGTTATTATTGGCTCTATGTACATAGGTGAAATTAGCGCGCAACTAAGAGAGCTGGGCTATGATTCTAAAGGATATTCTGATATATATATAGTTGATTTTCGTGATAAGGCGATGTTTTTCGTTAACAAGATATTAGAAAAATTATATTGTTACAATAGCTGTTGTATGGTTATTCAAGATGCGATACGAGAAAAAATTTCAGCGAAACATGGTATTAAACATAAATGCACCTATTATATACCAAATACGTATTATTCGCATTCTATGACTGATAATGATAGCAAAAAATGTACAGGCTCTTTGTTTTTTAGTGGAGGGTTTGAGGAATTAGTGATTTCTGAAATTATTAATGATGTTAATCAATATAACCATAGCCTTACATTGTCCGGATGGGATAGAGGTAGTGGTTATTTGGAGAGAAATAAGGATAAACTTGCTAAGAAAAATATTACAATAATCGAACATAAGTTATCTCCTGAAGAATATGTAAAGCTGGTTAAGCAATATGATATTGGACTAGTTTGGTATTCTAGAAAATGTGATAATGCACATTTTATCGGCAGAAGTTCTGGCAAACTGTTCATGTATCTTAGCTGTGGAAAACCTGTTATTGTTAAGAATTTGCCTGGAATGGCAGATGATGTAAAAAAGTATAAGTTAGGAAAAGTTATAGACTCTTTAGCAGAAATACCTGAAGCCATTGAAGAAATAGTGAAAGATTATCCGTTTTATGAAAACAATGTTAAGAATGCTTTTGTAGAAATATTTGATTACAAGAAAAGTAGTAAGGCATTTTTTGATAAATTATGATAAGTATACACTGAAATTTAATTTCAGCTTACATATACAAATTCATGCAATGTGGACAGTAGACTTATTGAATCTTAAAAAAAGCTACTCAAGGAGTTGAGTAATAGTTGAAAGTTCCATATGAGACAATAAATGCTTGGCAACAACAAGCTGTATTAGCTGATCGGTATTCGGAAATAGATATATTGAAGTTAGCGGATGATTTTCGTAAGAAACAAGTGATTGTCTTTGGGGCTGGAACATCAGGTGGTCAAGTACTGGAAGCCTTGAGTTTGATAGCGGTTCCTGTCCGTTGTTGTGTAGATAATGCTCCGCATAAACAGGGAGGAAAGCTACAGGGAATTCCGATTTATAATCCGAATTTTATTGCTGATTTAGACAAAGACGAATTGATCGTTTTAGTCGCTAGTATATACTATTCTGAGATAGCTGGACAGCTTCGCGAGATGCAGTTGCAGGATGAAGTACATTTTTATGATGGATTGCAACTTTGTGAAATTATCTACGAATTATACAATAAAAAAAATGTGGAATTTGGCGAGTCTTACCATAAGGACCGAGAGATACGTCATAATATTAAAGTTATTAATTATCAAGTAAATAACTTTTGTAATTCAAAGTGCTTGATGTGCAATGTCTGGAAGAAAAATGATAAACAGTATTTTACCGTAGATGAGTTTAGGAACATATTAACAGATCCATTATTTGCAAACGTTGAACATATTGGTATCACTGGCGGCGAGCCGACGCTAGTGGAGAATTTACCAAATTATTTCCGGGCAGCGATTGATGCTTTGCCGAGGTTAAGTGGCTTAAGTATGATTTCTAATTCACTCAATCCTGACAAAGTGATTTCTGATATTGAGAAAATAAACCGGATGTGTTTGGCGCACAAAAAAAGCTTTTCCGTTATGCTCTCACTGGATGGCATTGGTTCAGCTCATGACTGCAACCGAGGAGTATCTGGCAGTTTCAATAAGGTAGAACAGGTTCTTGCATTTCTGAAATCTAGCGGGATTACCTTTAGCACTGGTACGACAATTACGAAATCAAATGTGTGGGATTTAGAAGAAGTATTAGTTTACTTGAGAGAAAATGGTATCTACGGTCGTTTTCGTATTGCTGAATTTATCAATAGATTGGATAATCATGATAATAAAAATTTCATTAGAAATTTTAACGAGGACGAGATATATCAGCTTTTGCTATTTTTTTCTAAGCTAGAGTATACCTATGAGCAAGATGAAACAATAAAAAATACGTATAGAAGTATTAAAAATATGCTTCGAGGCGGTAAAAGATTAATCAGTTGTCCCTATCAAGAACAACGTGCAGTTAACCTAGACTGTCATGGGGGGCTTGCATATTGTGCTCCAAAATCAAAAGTTATTGGGAATCTAATGGAGAACTCCGGTATAAAGCTCTATACGGAAAACTTAGCATATCTTGAGCAGTATAAACAAACATACTGTGATTATTGTATTCATGATTATCATGGTGCACTTTCACCTGAATTGATTCATATGAAATGGGAGGAGCAGCACTGGCGACAATACTTTACTATTAAGCAGTATATGAACCGAAGAAATTCTTTTAGTATAGATATAAATGGTGAAAAACCAGAGAACTTTACTATATTTATTGTGGGTTGGTACGGTACAGAAACAGTAGGGGATAAAGCGATTCTGGGAGGGATCGTGGATCACTATAAGGCAAGATATCCTACCGCAAGATTTATGGTTTCATCGCTGTACCCATTTGTGACAGAGCGTACATTAAAAGAACTTAAAATCAACGCTAGAGTTGTTCCGGTATTTAGCAAAGAGTTCTTTTTGTATGCATCTGTTGCCAATGTGGTGGTTGCAGGCGGAGGGCCGTTAATGGAGCTTGATGAATTATCCCTAATTCTTTGGGCCTTCGACATGGCGAAAAAAAATGATGGTAAGACAGTTGTCTATGGTTGTGGTATCGGGCCTATATATACCGAGGAAAAAACGGAAGCGGTAAAAAATATACTTGCTATGGGGGATGAAATCTATCTTAGGGATGATGCATCTGTCGAACATGCGCATCGACTTACTGGACGGAAAGGTATAAAAAATATCGGTGATCCAGCTATCGGCTTTTTACAAAAATTTCAGACTAAAAATAGTAAAGGGAAAACAAGAATAGCTTGTTTCCTTCGAGAGTTAACGACTGAATATAGAGCAGCGGTGAATATGGATGAATTCTATAGTTTTAAAGATGATTTAGAACAAGCGTTGGCAAAGAATATTATAAACTTTTGTGATACTTATGATTTAATTCCATACTTTTATTCCATGCATAATTTTGCAATTGGCAATGATGATCGAGACTTTAATATTAATTTCACTCGTAAATATTTTTCCGGACGTAAGCATTTTGTTGAGAGAGGACTTTCTACAGTTGAAAGTATTACACAAGCCATGCAAACATCTCATATAAATCTTTGCATGAGATTTCATTCGGTTGTATTTGCGCAGACTCTAGGTACCGACTTTATTGCACTCGACTATACTAGTGGCGGGAAGATTAATGGATTTCTTACAGATGTTGGTAAAATTAATCATATGATTTCCATGAGATCAATTATTGACGATCCATGCCATATTGTTAGGCATTATGAACAAAGGAATATAGTCGAGAGAAGATGACGGTATAAAATAGCATGAAAAAGATTGGTTCATCCTTAAATAAATAGTCGGGAGAGTTTCCATGAAGATAGGATTATTTTCCGCATATGACAATCAAGGAGCGGGCAATGCCGCTCTGCGTCTTCATAATGGCCTGAATCAAATCGGGCAGGACAGTACAATGTTTGTTAAATATAAATCAACCAATGGTACAAGTGTAATAAACCTTACTTCTCCTGATACGCACAATATTGTATTCGATAGCCTTGTAACGAAATATTTTTTTAATAACATTTATGAGGGCAATACAATTTGTTCGGTTTTATATCCGTCCGTTGGTTTTGACTTTTTATCAAGTATTAAAGATCTTGATGTCATAAATCTCCATTGGGTTACGCAGTTTTTATCGCTTGAGGCCGTAGTCCACATAAGACAGATGGGTAAGCCAGTCATATGGACATTACATGACCAGAATCTCATGACCGGCGGCTGTCATTATGATCACGGCTGTGAAAAATATAAAAGGGATTGCTCTGGTTGTCCTCAGCTAAAAGAAAATCCTTTCAATATAACGCAAACTATCCTGGCCGCCAAGAAACGGTATTTGCCGAAAGATATTGTTATTGTCACTCCTAGCCGATGGTTGGCTGATTGTGCCCGGGAAAGCACTGTGTTGAAAGAGCATCGCATTGAAGTAATCCCTAACTCATTAGACACGCAATCCTTCCTTGCAGTTGATAAAAAAACGGCAAAAAGATTTTTTGATATTCCGAAGACGGCGAAAGTAATTCTGTTTGGTGCTGTGTCTCTTAAAGAACGGCGAAAAGGTTTTTCCGAGCTGCTAACATCAATGGAATTGCTTTGTGAAGATCAACAAATTGCGTCCCTGATAAATAACCAGCAGATATTCATATTATTATTTGGTGAGTCTTCGCCGCTTATTGAGAATTTAGGTGTGCCATATAGGGCGCTGGGGTATCTAAAAGATAATCATGCCTTGAATATGGCGTATTCTGCAGCTGATGTGTTAGCACTGCCTTCCTTAGAGGATAACCTTCCCAATGTGATGCTGGAAAGTATGGCCTGCGGGACACCTGTTGTAGCTTTTGACATAGGCGGTATGTCTGATGTTATTCAAAATGGGGAAAATGGTTATTTAGCTTCATCGGGAAATTGTCAACAGTTTGCACAAAGACTGAAAGAAGTTTTATTAGGGTCTTCCATGCAAAGCTTTTGCCGACAGTTTTCTGAAGAACAATTTGCTTTGGAGGTTCAGGCAAAACGATACAGTGGCTTGTTTGAAGATGTTGTAAAAACTTCCCGGCCGACCATTTCTATGCATGTTCCAGTGATGTTTCCAGAAATATCTGAAGCAATTATGCCATGGATTATTGATATCTCCAAGGATATAAGTTTCACATGTGATGAGCAAATTCGAATCGCAGAGATGATCAATCTTAGAAATAAGCGACTACTAATTTGGGGGACTGGGAACACAGCACAAGAATTGTTCGAGCAGTTGAAACTGCAGGGACAGGACAACCTTGTAGTAGGGTTTATTGATAACAATAGAAGAAAATGGGATTATTTGATGTATAATCGGCCAATTTATTCACCGATGATGCTGAATGACCCTGGCGCTGATTACGCTGTAATTATAGCGTCAATGTACTATGCCGAAATTGGCAAACAACTAGAAGCAATGGGCTTCACGGCTATTGCTGCAAAACTATACTGTTCTATACATAAATAGAGGGGTTATTATGGGCAAAAAAATCGCACTCATCACCGGCGTTACCGGCCAAGACGGTGCCTATTTATCCGAATTATTATTGCAAAAAGGCTACGAAGTCCATGGTATCAAACGCCGCGCCTCACAATTTAATACAGACCGGATTGATCACATGTATCAGGATCGCCATGAGGAACAGGTGAATTTCTTTCTTCATTATGGCGATACGACCGATTCTACCAACCTGATTCGTATTATTCAACAGGTGCAGCCAGATGAAATCTATAACCTGGCAGCTCAAAGCCACGTACAGGTTTCTTTTGAAACCCCCGAATACACGGCGAATGCGGATGCTTTAGGAACCCTACGGCTTCTGGAAGCTATACGTATTTTGGGGTTAGAGAAAAAGACCCGCTTTTATCAGGCTTCCACCAGTGAGCTATTCGGTAAAGTCCAGGAAAGTCCTCAAAAGGAGACAACTCCTTTTTACCCCCGCAGCCCCTATGCGGTCGCTAAGCTTTATGGGTACTGGATCACGGTGAATTACCGCGAGGCCTACGGGATGTACGCCTGCAACGGGATTTTATTTAATCATGAATCCCCTTTAAGAGGGGAAACCTTTGTTACCCGCAAGATTACCAGGGCAGTAGCCAGAATCAAGCTAGGCTTGCAGAAAAAATTGTATTTGGGAAACTTGGACGCTAAACGTGACTGGGGATTTGCCAAGGACTATGTGGAAGCTATGTGGCTGATGCTGCAGCAAGAGCAGCCAGAGGATTTTGTTATTGCTACCGGGCAAACAACGAAGGTTCGTGATTTTGTACAGCAAGCATTCAAGGAAATCGGTATTGAAATCAAATGGCAGGGTAGTGGAGTGGACGAAAAAGGTCTTGATCAAGCAACCGGAAATGTACTGATAGAGGTAGATCCGCGCTATTTTCGTCCCACAGAGGTTGAACTTTTACTAGGCGATCCCAGTAAGGCAAAAGTCAAGTTAGGTTGGGAAGCTAAAACTACATTGTCTGAACTAGTGGCGATGATGGTTCAGGAAGACCTAAAGAGTGCTCAACGGGATGTACTCTGTGAGGAGAATGGCTTTGAAGTACGGCAGTATAATGAATAAGGAAGCCAAAATTTATGTTGCTGGGCATCGCGGACTAGTAGGGTCTGCTATTATTCGTGCTTTAGAGAAGGCAGGCTATACTAATATCCTAATAGCAACGAGACTGCAGGTTGACCTGTTAAATCAAAAAGCGGTAGCTGATTTCTTTGCTGCAGCGAAGCCTGATTATGTGTTTTTAGCAGCGGCAAAAGTAGGTGGGATTTTAACTAATTCCATGTATCCGGCTGATTTTATTTATGAAAACCTAATGATTGAAACAAATATTATTCATGCCGCCTGGAGAAACCAGGTTAAAAAGATGTTGTTTTTGGGTAGCTCGTGTATTTACCCAAAACTGGCAGGACAGCCGATCAAGGAAGAGGCTTTGCTGACAGGAGCTTTAGAGCCAACTAATGATGCCTATGCTATTGCAAAGATTGCAGGCATCAAGCTATGCCAGGCTTATAATGAGCAATACGGTACGGCCTATATTTCTGTTATGCCGACCAATTTATATGGCCCGCATGATAACTTTGATTTAGTGTCTTCTCATGTTTTACCTGCACTCATGCGTAAATGCCATGAAGCTAAGCTGACAGGCTCACCTAATTTTACAGTGTGGGGTACTGGGACACCGGTGCGGGAGTTTTTGTATGTGGATGACCTCGCGGATGCTTGTCTTTATCTGATGCGTACCTATAATGACAGCAAGATTGTCAATATCGGTACAGGTGTCGGAGTGTCGATCAAGGATTTGGCTTTCGAGATTGCGAAGACGGTTGGATATGACGGTGAGGTTGTCTTTGACACGTCAAAGCCTGACGGCACGCCGATAAAAATTAATGATGTGACTTACCTTGCCAGTCTGGGATGGACGGCTCCAACCGACCTTAATACCGGTCTTTTACGGACTTACGAATGGTTTTGTCAAAATTATCAATAGGGTAGGTGCTACTATGCGGCCTTTTACATTCTCGGTGATTACTGCTACATTTAACAGTGAACAATATTTGGAACAAACCATTCTGAGTGTCTTCAATCAAACCTACGCCAACATTGAGTATATCATTATCGACGGCGGTTCCACGGACGGGACGCTGGATATTATCAATAAATATCGTCACCGAATCGCCGCTGTGGTGTCTGAACCGGATGAGGGCATCTATGATGCTTTTAATAAAGGGGTTCGGCTTGCTAGCGGCGATGTGCTTTCTTTTCTTAATTCCGATGATTATTTTCATGATTCAAACGTGCTGGAACAAATAGCGGCAGTGTTTTCTGCTCGGCCTGAACTAAAAATAACCTATGGAAATGTACTGATGCTGGATGAGAAAAATAATTACGAACGTCCATTGGGCAAGCTGTTAACCTATGAAGACTTTCGATATGGCGAAATGTGTCAGCATCCAAGTATGTTCGTCCGCAAGGAGTTATTTGCAGCACATGGCCCGTTTGACTTGTCCTATCAGATTGTCAGTGATATGGAATTTGCAGCGTATTGCTTCAAGCATTACGAACAGTATGCTCAATATTTTAACCGTATCGTCGCTGTGTTTCGCAGTGGAGGTGTAAGCAGCAATCCGATCAGGCGAAAACAACTGTTGGAAGAAACGCAAAGGCTTATCATCCAGTTTTTTGGACAGGTACCTGAGTCTATGGTCAAAGATGTTGATATAACTGGTTATTATAAAATATGGCTGGAGAATTTACTGCTGCAACAGCAGGGAATATCGCGAAGTTTAAGGACAAAAGGGATTAACAGAGTAGCAATATTCGGCACCATGAAAACGGCGTTATATTTGTTGGAAGACCTACGGCTTGAGTTTTTTGAGGTTGTTTGTTTCTTGGATAATAATCCTAATATGCAGGACAAGGTTATTTCAGGAATTCCGGTATATTCGCCTGATTGGCTGACGGTTGATCGTGACCAAGCGGTCGACGCGATTTTAGTATCGGTTGAAACAGGTAAAGACATTAAGGTTTTCGAACAGCTTCAGAGGCTATATGGTCAACAGAACGTGGCGCTTCTTTCTTGGAAGGATTTAATTCAGTGTTTGTAAGGGGACGTTTTGAATGCAGTGTGAAGTAATGCAGTCACCCCAAGGGAGGATAAAGTATTCTATGAATGAACGCCAATATATTATAGATACTTTTAAAAACAAATTTGCAGATTGTGTGAACAAAAAAATTGTTTTATATGGTATTAGTAACAATACAAAGCATATTCTTGATAGCTTTAGTGATTTTCAGTTTTTGGGCGTAATGGATGGTTATAAGACTGGTGAATCTATTTACGGGAAAAGAATTCTTTCCAATGAAGAAGTATTAGAACTTAAAACAGACATTATTATTATTATTGCACGGGCAAATTCAACGAAGATTATTTGTAAACGTATTGCGAAATTTTGTAAGAGCCATAAGATAGAGCTATTTGATCTTAACGGTGTCAATTTATTAAAAAATAATGATGAAACGGTGAAAAATCATCCTTATTTTAGTGTGGATGAAAAGTTATTGCGTGAAGAAATCCTCAAGCACGACATTATTAGTTTTGATATATTTGATACTTTAGTAATGAGAAAAGTTCTATACCCGCATGATATATTTGAGCTCGTGTCAAGGAATATGCAATCTGAATTTAAAGATGATTTTGTAAAACAAAGAATTGATGCAGAGCGAGACTTGTCAGTGGATACAATTCCAACTTTATGCGAAATTTATGCTAGAATTCAAGAAAATACGGGTATTTCGACTGAATTGTCGGATCAATTAATGCAAAATGAAATTGATACCGATAAATCAGTTTTGGTTCCCAGAAAGAAAATGACTGATATTTTTAATTTTGCGATTACTTCTGAAAAAAAGGTCTATTTAATTTCCGATATGTATCTGCCAAGGAATTTATTAGAAGAAATATTGGAAAACTTAGGTATAGTAGGTTATCAGGATGTATTTATTTCTTGTGAGTATCGTACGTCGAAATCACAAAACCTTTATAAAGTATTTAAGGAAAAAATACAAGGTCAGTCATATCTGCATATTGGAGATAATCTGGACATTGATGGTACATATGCACAGATTAATGGAATTGATTCATTTCACATTTATAGCGCCGGAGATATGTTAGAAATATCAGCGTATAAGAACGTCCTAGGCCAGGCAGAAACATTAGATGAACGAATTTTAACAGGGATGTTTTTAGCAAAAGTTTTTAACGATCCCTTTGCATTGTATAAGTCGGAAGGTAGGATGACTATAAATAATGCGTATGATATGGGGTATTTATTTATTGCACCATTAATAACTGCATTCATGGTTTGGTTGGTGCAGAAAGTAAAGATGGGATATGATAAAATACTCTTTTCAGCAAGGGATGGCTATATCTTTAATAAATTGTATGATAGTATTGGGGAACCTGAAAAAAGGTCATTAAATCTGCCGCAAAATATATACTTTTTGATCTCGCGAATGTCAGCAATTTCAGCTTCGATTTTTTGTGAAGAAGATATTCTATATGCATCTCAGATTGCTTTTGATGATTCACCGGAAAAATTATTGAAGAAAAGATTTTTGTTAGAAGATAGAGAAATACTTCCTTATCAAAAAGAAAAGTATGAAACTTTGCAACAATATGTGCTTTCACATAAAAAAGAGATATTATCTAAGTCGATGCTTCTTCGAAAACAGTATTTTAAGTATATAAATACTTTGAATTTAAAAGAAAATGATAGACTAGCATTTTTTGATTTTGTTTCTTCTGCTACTTGCCAAATGTGTTTAATAAATATAGTTTCACAAAAAATAAGTGGTTTATATTTTATCCATTTTTTTGAAGAATATCATAAAAAGACAGCATTAACAGTCGAATCTTTTCTGGAATCGGGCTATATGTATGGATTACAAAGTTATTTATTTACCAACTATTTATTTATGGAAAGTATAATTGTATCTTCAAAGCCTACGTTGTCACATTTTGATCAAAAGGGAAATCCTATCTATTTAGAAGAAAGCAGGACTGATAAGCAATTAGTGTATATAAGCGAAGTGCAGCAAGCAATTATGAATTATTTTAAAGAATATATGGTCTTGAATTCAAAGCTGGAAAATGGAATTCGTTCGCAATTTGCCGATCAGGTGTTTAGTTTAATCCAACAAAGATATTCTATAGTAGAAAATTGTGAGTTTGAAGCTAATCTATCGAGAGATGAATTTTGCAATCGAGAATATACAATGACAGATATGTTTAAATAGTGAGGTACCGCATATGAACAAAAAGCACATAGAACAATTTATTGAACTATTTCGCACAGAAATCAATCCCATATGTCCAGTCGAGTTGTTTCATGATAAGGACATCTTATTATATGGTGCGGGGCGTGTCGGCGAATTGGTTTATGATGTACTCGTCGGGAACGGTCAGGAGGTGATAGCCTTTCTGGATAGACGTGGTTCGGGCGAAATGCGTTATCGCTCTAAGCCTGTTTATAGTTTGGATGCGATCGGTCTGACGCAGGAGGCAATCCAAAACGCAGTTGTGATATTAAGCTTTGATTCTGGGGAGGCTGAATTTACCGATGTCGCCAATCAACTGCGTGCAGTGGGATTTTGCCATATCTTGCATTATAAGTGTTTGGCGGCTTTTTTGTATAATCCACTGGATGTCCAAAAGGCCCAGAAAGAAATTCTGGAATTTGCGGCATTATTGGATGAGGAAGAGAGCATACGAGTGCTCTATCAGTTTATAAAGTCAAAGCTGACAAGTGATTTCTCTGCGTTCTGTTTGCCATGCAATGAATCGCAATATTTTGTGAAATCTATCGCGTTTAATAAGGGTTACGAAAGATTCGTCGACTGTGGAGCATATGTAGGGGATAGCATTTTGACCGGATTGCGCCATGAAGTTCCGATTCAATCTGTAGTGTGCTTTGAGCCAGATGAGAAGAATTTTGCCCTGCTTCATAAAAATTTGGAAAACTACATGGATAATCGAACAGCCATATGCTTTCCTTGCGGAGTTGCTGATCGTGCCAGCAAGTTCTTTTTTACGAACCAGGGAACAGCGGGCAGCCACATTTCAGAGTTCGGGACAGCGATGATTCAATGCGTGTCGTTATCTGAGGCCTTGGTTGGATTTCATCCGACATTTATCAAAATGGATGTTGAGGGCGCTGAATACAGTGCTATTTTAGGGGCAAAGAAAATCCTTGTCGAGGACAAGCCGGACCTGGCTATCTCGGTTTATCACAAAAATGATGACATTTGGCGGCTTCCGTTACTGATTCACTCCATTGTTCCCGAATATAAATTCTTCTTGCGGAGTCACGGGATTTATGGCGTAGATACTGTACTATATGCAACAATATAGTATAAAATCATTTCACTTCATGCAAAAAAAACAAGCGGTTTTAAGCTGCTGTACTGGGATTTATTAAAAAGTGTGGCTAGATCAGCAAGATGTTATCCAAATTCAGATGGTCAGCGTCAAATGTTGCTCGGCAGATTTTAATATTATTAACATTATCTGGTTGCTGGAATACCGAAATTGCAGCAACTTTTTTATAAATTCCTCTTTAGAAAAAGCACTGTTTGTTCGATATAACAATAGAGAAGAATTTGACGAGGTGGAACAAGACATGGATGTCACTTTAAAAACTACCGCGATACTTTCAACTAATCAAGCTTCTAAGCTTTCAGCAGATAATCAGCCTAGAGGATCTGCAACAGCTAAACTTGCTAAGAATTACGATTATCCCAAGCAAGCAGATGCCAGTCCTCTTAGTCGGGATGATGCAGAGCAAGTCACTGATCGAATGAATAAATTGATGGAGCTAATGAATACTGATTTGCAGTTTTCTTTACATGAGAAAACCAAGCGACTGATCGTGCAAATGGTTGATAAGCGTGACGGTACAGTGCTAAAAGAGTTTCCACCTCATGAATTGCTGGATACGATTGCCAATATACAAGAATATGTTGGTATGTTGTTAGATAAAAAGGCGTAGTTTCGATAGGGAGGTCGTACATATGGTAATGAGAACATACGGGCTTAGCGGCTCTGGTATGGACATTGATCAGATGGTCAAGGATTTAATGAAGGCTCGCAGGGCTTCATATGATAAGGTCTGGCAGAAAAAGACTCAGGTTGAATGGAAAAAACAAGATGTTAATACGATTTATACATTGGCAGAGGATCTTCGCAATAAGACAATCGCTGATTTTAAAAAACAGACAACTTTATCACCGAAGCAAGTGACTTCTACAAATGAAACAGTTGCAAGTGCCACGGCCAATGCTGATGCAGCTAATGTGTCACATTCGCTTATTGTGCAGCAACTGGCAGATGGTGTTAAATTATCCAGTAGTGGAAGCATAACAGATACTACTGCAGGTAAGACGAAAGGAACGCTTGCTGATCAGTTTGATGGAATCACTGCCACTTCTGAGTTTAATCTGGCGATTAATGGCAAGACTATTGCAGTTAAGGGCAGCATGACGCTTAATGAGGTTGTCAGCAGCATCAATAAAGCCGGAGCAGATGTAAAGGCTAATTATGATACTACCTTGGACCGTTTTTACTTGTATTCAAATAAGACCGGTTCAGCGGCAGTTGTTAACTTTAGCGGCACAGATAGTGCAGGACTAGATTTCTTATTCAGCAATCTAAAAATTGGCACTTCTAATGCAAATCTCAACTCACTTGGTATGACTAGTAAAAAGGCCGATGCTAACTCTACTAGTTCAGACTCGGTTGAGGATGCTTTTGGTATAACTGGCTCTTTTAATGTAACTATTAAGAAGACTGCCGCCGATGGTACAGTTACCCCCTATACTGTTGCTGTGGATTCAAGTGCTTCGATTGATACTATGTTGGATGATCTTAATGACAAACTAGGTGCTGGAGCGGCTTCCTTCGATGCTGCTACTGGCCGCATCACAATCAAGGCAAGTGACATTAACAATGGTTGGTCAGTTGAAGGGCTTGATCAATTTGGCATGAATCAGCTTTTACAGAACGGTCAAGATGCTATTGTTAAGCTGGATGGAGTAGCACTTAGGCAAGGCTCTAACACCTTTACCGCTTCCGGAGTTACCTATACTTTGAAGTCCACCAGTTTTGTTGACTCTGCTAATAATCCGATATCGACGAATATTGGTGTTCAACCAGATATTGATAAAACGATTGCCAATGTCCAGAGCTTCGTAGACAGCTATAATACCTTCATGGCTTTGATACAGAAGGAACTAAAGGAAGACAAATATTCCGATTTTGCTCCTCTGACAGATGCTCAGAAGGCTGATATGAAGGACAGCGAGATTAAAGCATGGGAAGATAAAGCCAAAAGTGGTTCATTACGGCGCGATCCGATTCTAACCCAGATGGTTTCTAATCTACGCCTGAGCTTTACTGAGCCGATCAAAGGTCTGACTGGAAAATACCAAAGTGCCATTGATATCGGCATTGGTACAGGTAAATATTTTGATGATGATGGTAATCTTACAACGGAAGCCAATAATGGCGGAAAAATTTATGTAGATACAGAAGATTTACGGAAAGCGCTGGAAGAGGATCCGGATGTTGTTTTTAAGATCTTTGGTACTCCAGGGGATACACAAAGCACCGAAGGTGTAGCAAACCGATTATACGACCAAATGCAAACTTCTCTTAGCAGATTAAAAACCGAAGCAGGTACGCCAAACGTTACGGATACTACCAGTAATATGGCAAAAAGTATTGCCAGCTACAAGGATCAATTATATGATATGAATGATCGCTTAGCCCAAGTCGAAGCGCGCTATTACAAACAATTCGATGCCATGGAAACTGCTCTTAGTAACCTTAGTAAACAAAGTTCCTGGTTATCCCAGCAACTAGGCCAATAGAAATTAATCTGACAGAAAGCATGGAGGAATCCATATGAATGCTGCTACAACAGCGAATACCTATAAAACACAACAAGTAATGACCGCTTCACCGGAAGAGTTAACACTCATGCTGTATAACGGCGCTATCCGGTTTGTCAATGAAAGTATTCAGGCTACACAACTAGGTAACCTGGAAAAAGCCAATACCGCTAACTTAAGGGCGCAGGATATTGTACGGGAATTCATGAGCACCTTGGACATGCAGTATGAGCTTTCGCAAAACTGGATGGCCCTGTATCAGTTTATTGAGCAGAGCCTGATTCAGGGAAATATAAAGAAACAAGTGCAGCCACTGGAGGAAGCAAAAACAATTTTAGTGGATCTGCGCAATACCTGGGCAGAGGCCATGAAACTGGCCAAGGGACGGCAGCCAGCACAAGTTGCGGTGGCTCGCTAATGCCTTCGCCGCGGGAGTTATGGCAGGATTATCATTTCCTTACGGAGGAAATGTCCAAGTTCTTAGTTAGGAATGACATTGATCTGTTCTTTGAGCTAATGAATCAGCGGGAAAAGATCCAGGCTGAGCTTGATAGCTGTGAAGACGATTATAAACGAACCGCCGAAGGGAAGTCTCTGCTAGAGGCAATTCGAATGACCAATCAGGGAATTGGTCACAGGCTGCAATTTATGCTGAATCAGGCCAAACAGCAAGAGACAGTTTCTAATGCTTATGATGGCTATGGTGAACGGCCTGTCGGCAATCGGCTGGATCAGAAAAGTTGACAGGCAGGTGATCAATATGGCTATAACTTCTGTAACATCATCTATTTCCACAACAACGGGTTATCGTCAATTGCCGGCATCTTCAGGAGGCTTGGCTGTTACTGCGAATGGGTCAATGGTATACACTGGTGACGGCAAAACTCAGAAGGAAAAGTCCACTTTAAGTGATGCAGTTGAGCAATTGGACAAGAGTCTGCGTGTTTTTAAGCGCGATGCTGTATTGGACGATTTATTCCTTGATGGGAATGATAGCTCCAGTTTTTATGATATGGTCTCCCAATCAACGCGAACGCTAGTCAGCAGTTATAATAAGCTGAATGATGTACTGCGCTCTTCTAACCGGATCAGTAAGGAAGGGGAAGAGCTATTGTCTCGTGTTCAAGGTATGATGCAAGGTAAGTGGCGCGAGTTTGGAGATATGGGCATTATGCTCGATCCCCGTACTGGTGCTATTTCAATGAATGAAAACAGACTAGCTGAATATTGTGTTCAAGACCGGGGCGCAGTAAGGAAACAGCTGATCGAGGCCCCAGGGGGATTAGCACCTGCCTTACTCGATGTTGTTAATATTATTACGAAAAAAACTGTTGGTTATTATTTCAACTCCACTTTTGATGTGTCTGTCTAAATCATTTTCATATTTCCCTTGCATTTTCCCCGCATGAAACCTATAATTTAAGAGAAGAATCCCGTTGCTTAGGTCTGTGGTTGAAAGTCGATGCCAGTCGCAGGCGAAACGATCCACGTAAGGAATTCAAAGAATTCTGATCATGGTGCGGCTTAGAGATAAGACCTGCCGGCTTTAAGTAATTAAAGTACATAATAGCCGAGAGTGTTAGTAGTGAGGGTTTAATTTCTATTAGCGAAACCTCCAGCAGGCGAGTGTGGGGTCAAAGACCAGGTCAGCTGAGCAATGGTTCTTTGTAAAATTGGTAAGGTGAGGGGATTTTCGGTAATGGCTTTCCAAGACAAGACGTTAAAGTGTAAGGACTGTGGCTGTGATTTTATTTTCACTGTTGGTGAGCAGGATTTTTACGCGGAAAAAGGCTTTGAAAACGAGCCTGTACGTTGCCGCGACTGCCGCGAAACAAGAAAACGTGGACGTGGAGATTCAAACTCTGCTGCACCACAACGCGAAATGCATGAAGCAGTTTGTGCCCAGTGTGGCATAACTACGCAAGTGCCGTTTAAGCCACGTAATGACCGTCCAATCTACTGCCGCGATTGTTTTAAAGAGCATAACTGAACTTATGGCAATGGCGCCTGAGGATTATTTCCTCAGGCTTTTTATTTTCCTAAAAAACAGCTTGACTGATGAGTTGTAGAGTGTATAATTATGATAAAGTTTACAAAGTTACACATGAGGGGGAAGTTGATGTGTCCAAACGGCTTACAGTGTTTATAATCTTAGGTATGTTTATTTTGTCACTAGGTTTGGCGGGCTGTGGCTCGTCTCAGCCGGCGGCTAAGAAAGTCTTGAAGGTGGGTTCTGATACGGCGTTTGCTCCTTTTGAATTCCAGGATGAAAAAACAAAGGATTATGTCGGTTTCGATATGGACCTCATTAAAGCTCTTGGTAAACAAATGGGTTACGAGGTAGAAGTGCAAAGCTTGAACTTTGACGGTTTGATTCCTGCATTGGAATCAGGTAATATTGATGCTACCATTTCGGCGATGACAATCACCGATGAACGGGCTAAGAAAGTTAACTTCACAAAGCCTTATTACAAATCGGGCTTGTCTATGGTTGTTAAATCGGATAACGACACGATTAAATCCTTTAAAGATCTTGATGGCAAGCGTATAGCTGTACAAATCGGCACTACCGGTGCTGATGAAGCTAAAAAGATCAAGGATGCTAAGGTCCGCGAATTCAATACCGCTCCTGAAGCGTTCCTGGAACTGAAAAATGGCGGCGTAGATGCTGTGGTAAATGATATGCCTGTAAATGACTACTACATCAAACAGGCTGGCGGTAAAGATGCGAAAACCGTAGGTGCTCCGCTTTCCTCTGAAGACTATGGTATTGCTACTGCCAAGAAAAATACCGAGCTGGCCAAGAAATTCGATCAGGCTCTAGAAGAACTGAAGAAAAATGGCGAGTATGAAAAAATCTATGTAAAATGGTTTGGCAAAAAGCCTTAATAGTCTCAGTTAGAGCAGGTGGACCCGTAAGGGTTCACCTGCTTTGTTTTTAGCTTTATCAACGCTTGACTTAAGTCCGCGAGGGTTGTACTTTTTTAAGCAGAGTGCTTGTATATGTACACAGAGTGATGTATAATTATTTACATTAAGCTTATAAACAGTTTGTTGAGAACCCTCGTTCCCAGGCCGTTCAGAAAGTCCCAGATGCTAGGAAGGCCGAGGAAGCGAGCGAAGACAGTACAGCGGCGGTACGACAAGCGAGCTCCCCGCAGGCCTGACAACGCAGATGGGGCTTTATCAACGGTCTGCTTATAAAGTATGTTTTTTAGGAGGTCATTCGTTTGTCGAAAAAATTAGTTGCTATTATTCTCAGCGTTTTTGTATTGGCGATAGCACTTGCCGGCTGTGGTGGTCAGGCTGATCAGAAACAAGGTGCTAAAGCCAAAGTTCTAAAGGTTGGCACTGAGCCAAGTTTTGCTCCTTTTGAGTTTCAGGAAGAAGGCAGTAAAGAATACACTGGTTTTGATATGGATCTGATCAGAGCGATCGGTAAACAAATGGGATACGAAGTGCAGATCGTCAGCATGGGCTTTGACGGCCTTATCCCTGCATTGGAAAGCGGTCAGATAGATGCTGCTGCTTCCGGTATGAGTATTACCGAGGAACGGACTAAGAAAGTGGCTTTTTCTAAGCCTTACTATAAATCCGGCCTTACTATGGTAATTAAGAACGATAACAATTCAGTAAAATCGTTTAAAGATCTGGAAGGCAAAAGCATTGGCGTTCAGATTGGGACTACCGGTGCTGAAGAAGCAAGAAAAATTAAAGACGCTAAAATTCGTGAATTTAATACACCTCCCGAAGCTTTCCTGGAGTTGAAGAATGGCGGCGTTGACGCTGTAGTCAACGATTTACCTGTCAACGAGTATTTCATCGCAAAAACCGGTGCCAAAGATGTCAAATTAGCCGGTGAAGTACAAAATGCCGAGAACTACGGTATTGCCATTGCTAAGAAAAATACCGAGCTAGCTGAAAAAGTCAACAAGGCTTTGGATGAAGTAAAAGCTAATGGTGAATATGAAAAGATCTATATGAAATGGTTTAATAAAAAACCGTAATATAGCACGATAAGAAAACAATCAAGGGAGATTGCAGCGAAGCGGCAATCTCTCTTCTTTTTTAACCAGAAATTAATGATTGACAGGCTAATGTGAGATGCTATAATCTTAATGTGCATTTATATGCAAATGGCTGACGAATAAAAAAGATTATGATAGATAAAAGGTGAGAACTGATGAATTTTGATTTTGATTTAGTTGTCAAGTCCTTTCCCTTGTTGCTGCTTGGAGCAGGCGTTACCATTCAAATTACGGCACTGAGCGTAGGCTTTGGGTTGCTCATTGGTATGTTTGTGGGGATTGCCCGCCTGTCAAAGGTGAAACTTGTCAAATTTTTAGCTACTGTTTATGTCGACTTTATTCGCGGTACTCCGCTGTTAGTACAGATCTTTTTGATTTATTTTGCGTTACCAATGATTATTGGTCAGCGGATTGATCCTTTTATAGCCGCAATTACTGCCTGTAGTGTGAACAGCGGAGCTTATGTAGCCGAAATTTTCCGCGCAGGTATTCAGTCTATCGATAAAGGGCAAATGGAAGCAGGACGTTCTTTAGGGATGACCTGGACCCAAACAATGCGGTTTATTATTTTGCCACAGGCTTTTAAACGCATTATTCCACCACTCGGCAATGAGTTTATTGCCATGCTGAAAGACTCCTCACTGGTATCCGTTATTGGCTTTGAAGAATTGACCCGCCGGGGACAGCTCATTATTGCCCGTACTTATGGTTCTTTTGAGATCTGGCTGACAGTAGCATTCATTTACCTGGTGATGACGCTGACTATTTCCCGCCTGGTGGATTATCTGGAGCGGAGGTACAAGATCGATGATAAGCATTAAGAATATACATAAAAAATTCGGCAAACTCCATGTTCTTAAGGGTATTGATGCTCAGATCAAAGAAAAAGAAGTGGTCGTTATTATTGGGCCCAGCGGCTCAGGAAAAAGTACGCTTCTGCGCTGCATTAACTTCCTCGAAGAGCCTACAGAAGGCGAGATAGTTGTTGATGGAATTTCATTAACAAGTGAATCAAATATCAATAAAGTGCGGGAAGAAGTAGGGATGGTTTTTCAACGGTTCAATCTTTTTCCTCATATGACGGTAGTGGATAATATCACCTTAGCGCCGATGCAGGTGCGGAAGATGAATAAAAGCGACGCTCAAAAGGTTGCTCTTGAACTGCTGGAGAAAGTAGGTCTGGCAGATAAGGCGCAGGCTTATCCCGAGCAATTATCCGGTGGTCAGCAGCAGCGCGTGGCGATTGCCCGTGCGCTCGCAATGCGTCCGAAGATTATGCTGTTTGATGAACCGACTTCGGCACTAGATCCGGAGATGATCAAAGAAGTACTTGATGTAATGAAGACACTGGCGAATGAAGGAATGACAATGGTAGTCGTAACGCATGAAATGGGCTTTGCCCGTGAAGTTGGTGACCGGGTCATCTTTATGGATGAAGGCCGTATTGTCGAAGAAAACGTGCCTGATGAGCTGTTTACCAATGCTAAGGAAGAGAGAACCAAACTGTTTTTGTCCAAGATTTTGTAACCATAAAAATAATTATATGATTCTTTAGAGCCTTCGGGAAAGCGCGCAATGCCAGCTGGATTACGGTAAAGTAATGGGTGGCAGGCGCCTTTAGCGAAGGCCTTGTCACGTTGACAGTTATCCCCAGTTTGTGCTATAGTGTTTCTTGTGGTCATTGGCAAATGACTAGCAGTTTATTTTCAGGAGGAATTTTCATGATCGGTAAAGTTAAATGGTTTAGTGCTGAAAAAGGCTATGGTTTCATTGAAAGAGAAGACGGCGGCGATGTATTCGTTCATTTCTCAGCTATTCAAGAGCAAGGTTTCAAAGCCCTGGCCGAAGGTCAGCAAGTAGAGTTCGAGATCGTTGATGGCGCTCGCGGACCTCAAGCTGCTAACGTCTATAAAGCATAAGACAACGTCCAAACCCGGCATCTTAGGATGCCGGGTTTTTATATTGCATTTTTATAGCGAATTTTTTAAAAATTAGGTAATCTTTTGTGCTATAACAGGAATTTTGTCTTTTATGGGGAATAATACTATAACAGGCCGAATGGATTTAGTCCTTTGTAGGGGGATCGTCTTCCGGTCTGGAATATCCGAAGGGGGATGGGGAACATGGCAATCATCGTACGAGGAAAGAATATCGACATCACACCAGCATTAAGAGACTATGTCGAGAAGAGGATCGGAAAAGTCACAAAGTACTTTGATAATCTCGGCGAAATTACAGCTGTCCTCACCGTGCAAAAAGGACGTCATATCGTTGAAGTAACGGTACCGGTTAATGGCATGCTCTTACGGGGCGAAGAAGCTACTGCCGATATGTACACATCGATTGATTTGGTAATTGAAAAACTCGAAAGGCAAATTGAAAAATATAAAACCAGGATTGCCCGCAAGTTCCGCACTAACGGCGGCTTTAAAGGCGAGCTGGTTGCCAGCCATACTCCGGAAGCGGAGGCTGTGGAAGAGTTCCAGGTCGTAAAAACGAAACGTTTTGCTATTAAGCCGATGGCCGTTGAAGAGGCTCTTTTGCAAATGAACCTGATTCACCACGACTTCTATGTGTTTATGAATGGTGATACGGAAGAAGTGAATGTACTCTATCGTCGCAAAGACGGCAACTATGGTTTGATTGAACCTGAATTCTAATTGAATACGAAAACCGGGAAGCGAAGCCGCTTCCCGGTTTTGTGTTTACCTGTTTATATGTGAGTGATGCGCCTTTTCATAATAATTTCCGCTATTGTCTCGCCTTCCAACTCGGCTGCTTTGCGAACAAACTCATCACGGGTAATAAGGCCTTTGTCAATAAACAAATCGATCAAAACGGATATGGCAAGGGTATTGCGGTAATCTACTGATTTTAAGTCGGCTAATTGACCGACAACTTCCACTATATTCATACGTGCCTCCTCATGGTACAAGGAAATTTACTATTCTTTTTTATTATTACCATGTCTCATTTTTTTATACATAATGGAGGAAAAAAAAGCTGGACCTTTTTGAGGAATATTGGACATACTAATAGAGTGTCGGCAAGGACCTTTCTTTGACTTATATCCCGTATTCTGGTAAAATCGTAAAATAGGCATATAATGTCTATGATAAGCGCAGGTGCGAATTCCTGGGGGAGTGATTTTGGTGCTGAAGTTTTTAAAAAACCTGTTTGGCGATGATAATGAAAAAGAAATTAAGCGGATGATGAAATATGTAGACCGGATCAATTCATTTGAGAAGGACCTCATTAATTTAAGCGACTCTTCCCTTACCGGGAAGACAGCCGAGTTTCGTCGCCGTTTGGATAAAGGAGAAACTCTGGACGATTTGCTGCCAGAGGCTTTTGCAGTAGTTCGCGAAGCATCCCGCCGCGTACTAGGGATGCGCCATTTTGATGTGCAAATGCTGGGTGGTATTACCCTTCATGAAGGCAACATTGCCGAAATGCGTACTGGTGAAGGTAAAACGCTTGTGGCAACTCTGCCGGTTTATTTAAATGCACTTGCCGGTAAAGGCGTCCATGTTGTTACCGTTAATGATTATCTGGCCCGCCGTGACAGCGAGTGGATGGGACGTCTGTACCGTTTCCTCGGTCTTTCAGTAGGCCTCATCGTTCATGGCCTTGATTTCCATCAGCGTAAAATGTCCTACGGTGCAGATGTAACATATGGGACAAATAATGAGTTCGGTTTTGACTATCTCCGTGACAATATGGTCATCTATGCCGATCAGATGGTACAACGGGATTTGAACTTTGCTATTGTCGATGAAGTGGACAGCATTCTGGTGGACGAAGCGCGGACACCGCTGATCATCTCCGGCCCTGGCGAACGCTCTACCGATTCTTATTACACGTTAGCAAAAGTGGTGCCCAAACTGATTCCAGGTCAGGATTATACGGTTGATGAAAAAGCAAATACCGTTGCTCCTAGCGAGTCGGGGATTACCAAAGTAGAAAAACAGCTGAACGTACATAACTTGTATGAAGCCGATAATATGGAATTGAATCACTTGCTGAATCAAGCTCTGAGAGCCCATGCTCTGATGAAGCGTGACCGCGATTACGTGGTTAAGGACGGCGAAGTGGTTATTGTTGACGAATTTACCGGACGTCTGATGTTTGGACGCCGCTACTCAGATGGTCTTCACCAGTCTATCGAAGCAAAAGAAGGCTTGAAGGTAGAGCGGGAAAGCCAGACGCTGGCCTCGATTACCTTCCAGAACTACTTCCGCATGTACGATAAGCTGGCAGGTATGACTGGTACGGCGAAGACGGAAGAACAGGAGTTCCGCAAGATCTATGGACTCGATGTACTGGTAATGCCAACAAACAAACCAGTCGTCCGTCAGGATATGCCTGATGTCATTTACAAAACAAAAAAAGCAAAATACAAAGCAGTGATTAAAGAAATTGCAGAACGCCATAGCACCGGACAGCCGGTACTGGTTGGTACAACATCAATCGTGCAGTCTGAAGAGTTGAGCGCCCATTTGAAAAAAGAAGGCGTTCCTCATAATGTCCTTAATGCTAAATACCATGAGAAAGAAGCAGAGATCGTTGCGCAAGCCGGGCAACTTAATCAGGTAACAATTGCTACCAATATGGCCGGCCGTGGTACCGATATTGTTTTGGGAGATGGTGTTCCCGAACTGGGCGGACTGCACATTATTGCTACTGAGCGGCATGAAAGCCGCCGTATTGATAATCAGCTGCGCGGTCGTGCCGGACGTCAGGGGGATGCTGGTTCTTCCCGTTTTTACCTGTCACTGGAAGACGATCTAATGCGTCTATTCGGTTCCGCTAATATTGCAACTGTTATGGATAAGCTGGGCATGGAAGAAGATGAGCCTATTGAGCACGCCTTAATCAGCCGGTCTATTGAACAGGCCCAGAAGAAGGTAGAAGCCCGTAACTTTGATATCCGTAAATATATCCTTGAATATGATGATGTAATGAACCAGCAGCGGGAAGTTATTTATGACCAACGCCGCAAAATTTTGCTTGGCGAAAACATGCGGGAAAATATTTTTGGCATGATCGATAAGCTGATTGAGCGCGGTATGGAAATCTATACAAACGAAAAGATCTATCCCGAAGAGTGGGAACTGGATGGCTTGATTGAGTTCTGTGAAGGCTTCTTTGCTCCGGAAGGACGTCTGACCAAAGAGCTGTTAGAGAATTTTAATCGTCAGGAAATTCAGGAAGAACTGCTAAAAGTAGCTGCCGAAGCATATGATGCCCGTGAGGCGCTGTTTGGTGTCGACAATATGCGGGAACTGGAAAAAGTAGTTATGCTAAAAGTGGTTGACGCTAAATGGATGGATCATCTCGATGCGATGGAAATGCTCAGAGAAGGCATCGGGCTTCGTGCCTACGGCCAGAAAAATCCGCTCATCGAGTACAAAATTGAAGCCTATGATATGTTCCAGCAAATGATTGAACATATTCAGGAAGATATTGTGAAGTACATGTTCAGGGTCAATATTCTGTCAAATCAACAGCCCCAGGCTGAAGATTATCTGCAAAATGCCAAAGCGCATCATGGTGAAGATGACGAACAGGCTAACCAGCCCGTTGTTAACCGCGATGTGACGGGCCGCAATGAAGTGTGTCATTGTGGATCGGGCAAAAAATACAAAAAATGCTGCGGCGCAAAATAGGTAACGGCCGCCGATAAGGCCCCATCTGCGTTGTTGTCGCTGCGGGCGCTCGCTCGCCGTACCGCCGCTGTACTGTCTTCGCTCACGTCCTCGCTCCGCCTAGCAGCTGGAGCCTTCTCGGCGGCCTAGGCTTGTCGGCAGAGGGAACATGGCTGGGTGGCGTTTTGGAGAACGACGTAAGAGGGAACAACGACGGAGCTTGCATTGCTTCGCTCGCAAGACTTATCTGTCATTGCGAGGAACGTGAGTGACGTGGCAATCTCATTTTGTCTACAGTTTATATTAGAGGGTGAAACTAGTGTTGTTAGAAGATTTGCGCCGGGACATTGAGGCGCTTGAGGAAAAACTGAGTGAAGTGAGGGTTTCTCTTTGACTTAGCTGTCAAAGAAGAACAAATCGCTGATTTAGAACGCAAAATGAGTGCTCCGGATTTTTGGGATGATCCGGCGGTGGCACAGAAGGTAGCCCAGGAAGTAACGGGCTTAAAGGAAAGTGTCGCTGCTTATCACGATATGAATGAGCGCTGGCAGGATATGTCTACTCTGTGGCAGTTAGGCTCGGAAGAAGGGGACGAATCGGTTTACCCTGAGGTTGTCCAGATGATGAAGAGCCTGCAGCAGGAAATCGAGCATCAGGAACTGACGCTGATGCTTTCCGGTGAGTATGACGGCAATAATGCCATACTGACGCTCCATGCCGGTGCCGGAGGTACTGAAGCGCAGGACTGGGCACAGATGCTGCTTCGTATGTATGTCCGGTATGCCGAGAAAAGCGGCTTTAAGGTAGAGACTATGGACTTTTTAGCCGGTGATGAAGCTGGTGTAAAAAGCGCTACGCTGATGATTTCTGGTCGCAATGCCTATGGGTATCTGAAAGCGGAGAAGGGGGTTCACCGTCTGGTGCGGATCTCGCCGTTTGATGCCTCCGGCCGCCGCCATACCTCGTTTGCAGCTGTAGATGTAATGCCTGAGATTGACGACAATGTGGAAATTATTATCAATCCTGTTGATCTTCGTGTGGATACTTTCCGGGCTAGCGGTGCAGGCGGGCAGCATATCAATAAGACTGACTCGGCTGTGCGGATGACTCATATCCCTACCGGTGTTGTTGTCCAGTGTCAAAGTGAACGCTCGCAGATTCAAAACCGGGAACAGTGTATGAAACTGCTGAGAGCCAAATTGTTTGAGCTGGAGCGACAGAAGCAGCAAGATAAAAAAAGCGAAATTGGTGGCGACTACCAGGCTATTGAATGGGGTAGTCAGATCCGTTCCTATGTATTCCATCCTTATAATCTTGTGAAGGATCACCGTACCAGCAGGGAAGTAGGGAATGTTCATGCTGTTATGGATGGTGAATTAGAGCCTTTTATTGAAGCTTATCTAAAAAGCGGCTTAGGAAAGTAAGGGAAGACAGTAATGGTTAGGAGGCGTGCGCTCATGTTCAAGCGCCTGGTGCTTATCCTGTTTATATTGGTCGTGATTGCCGGTGTTGCGGCAGAAGTTATCCTGCCAAAGATTGCTTCTGATGCGGTTGCACAGGGGATGTCGGAACTAACCGGCGCAGCCCAGGTTAAGGCTGTGGTACAGGAGCGGCCTGCTGTTGGCATGCTGACCGGTAGTTTTGATCAAATATCGATTGAAGCTGATAATGCCAAAATGGATAAATTGACTTTTAGCCACTTGGCAGCAGTGTTGACTGATGTTCAATTAGATCGGGAACGGTTGTATTTCCGCCGGTCCGTTGCAATTGAAAAAGTAAAGGATATTGACTTAACTGCTACCATCAGCCAGGATGAAATGGCCCGCTATATTAACCAGAATGTGAAGGGTGTAAAAAACGCTGCAGTTACCATTGATAAAGGGAAGATGCAGGCTTCCAGTTCCTTTGCCTTCGGCGGTATTGCTACCGTGGCCATTTCTTTGGAAGGCCGCATTATTGCCGATGGGCAGCGTATTAAGTTTGTAACGGAACGCTTTTTGCTTAACAATACGCCGGTAGGCAATATCGGTGGTGCCATGCTGGCAGAAATTCCGCTGGTAGATTTAAAAAAGCTTCCTTTTGGTGTAACCGTCCGGGAAATTGTGCTGGATCAGGGAAAGGTCACATTGTTCACGGATAATCGCCCCAAATCAGCAAAAAAAGATTGAGTTGTCACCAGGAGGTAGCTACGTGCTTGGTATTTTAGCTTGTTTTGTGGCTGGTTCGGCAATTATTGCCCTCGGTGTTTCCTGGCAGGTCAAGCATGTCAGTAATGACTGGTGGGCGCTAGCGAAATACAATCTGACAATTTCACCACTGCTTTTTCTTGCCAATATATTGCTCAGCATGGGTTTTGGACTTGGCCACAGCGCTATTAAGAATGTACCTGCCGTAGTAGCCATGCAAACCGTTATTTATTATGCTTTCTTAATACTTTTTTCTTATTATCTCGTAGGCGATAAAGTATCTCTTGTTAAAGCAGCCGCTGGCGTTAGTCTGCTGGCTGCCGGCATTTGGGTGCTAAAAAGCTGAATGAATGTATCCGTAAGAGAGAATAGACCGTACTTTTCAAAATGCAAGGTGGAGAGAGTTTTGGCTGATTTCAAATACAACAAAGGTTTGCTGGCGCTTATGCTGATCGGCCTGGTTGCTGCTCTGATGATTAACTGGCAGCGGCATACGGTAGAGGAGAATAGCAGCCGCGTTGAGCTGGTCATGGATTACGAAGACATTATGGAACTTGCCCATACTGAAGGTGAGTCTGCCAATACATTGTTCCAGCAATTTAAAGATGCCGGGATTACAACACTGGCGGTGTATGACACTACGCTGGAAAAGCTGCACAGTGACGGTAAGCTGACCGTATTGTCCGGCGTAGATGTGCTGGAGAAAAACAGAGTCCTGCAAAAGGCGGTTTCTTCGTCAAAAATTTATATTTTCGGTAATTCCCCGGCTGTTGCAGATGACACTTATACGGAAGTGAAAAGCGATTTACTACGCCGTCTGGGAGCAGAGCGGGTAAGAGAAATACCTGACCCCAATACCCGTGTCATGGAAGTAGACGGTAATGTTGAAAAAATGGTCAAATGGAATTTGGGCCTGTCGCGGCAAGAAATTCGGGAAGCTGCTGGCAAAGGCTTTTTTGTCATGCTTCGGCCTACGAATTATACCAAGGTTAAGCCTGATGACGTGAATTCGGTTTTTGAGCGCAGTGAAGGCGTAGACAATGTTTCGGGCCTGATGTTTGTCGGGGACGAAGTGCTAGGCTTTCCCGATCTGCTGCCATTGACCGCTGAAATTATGAAAAAGCGCGACATGACACTCGGGCTTATCGAGCATCCGCTGCAGCTGCAGTTTCTCCGTCAGGAAGGACTGACTCAGCTGGCCGTACTGCTCAATTACCAGGCTGCCCGTGTATATGTAATACCCAAGGATGAGCAGCCTAAGCTGAAGATCAACGAAGCGATTCAACGCTGGGTAGTTACTGATCAGGAACGCAATATCCGCATTAATTTGCTGCGTAAATATGACAAGGCTGAAGGTAATCGCACGGTCATTGAAACAAATCTGGACTATGTGAAAGGTATCAAGGAAGGCTTGCTGGAGAAGGGCTTTGTACTAGGGAAAGCCAGTACGTTTCCTGCCTATTTCCCAAACCCAATGCTATTGGCGCTGGTTATATTGGCGGCAACCGCTGCCGGAGTATTATACCTAACTCTCGTATTTCCTTTCCCGGCACGGGTTCAGTATATTTTGCTGGTCTGCCTGGGAGCGGTACTGATCTTCCCTGTTTTCAAAGGCAGCGGTACGCTGGTTAGGCAAATGGCAGCGCTGGCAAGTGCTATCATTGTACCTTCACTTGCTATGACGTGGCAGCTGGACCGGTGGCGCAAGCGTGACATGGCTAAGTCGGTTTCGCTTGGCCGCGTCATACTGGACGGTGCGGTCAGCCTGACCTTGACCCTGCTGCTATCCTTGGTAGGCGGCATGTATGTAGCCAGTCTGCTGGGAGATGTGCGGTTCTTGCTGGAAATGGAGATTTTCCGCGGTGTAAAAGCAACGTTTGTTATGCCGCTGGTATTAATTACGTTAACTTATCTGACCCGTTTTCCCCTTGTTGGGGCGCCGGTTCGTTCTTCCCGTGATATCTGTGATCAGGCGATCTGCTTCTTAAATTATCCCGTGCAGATTAAGACACTCCTGGCCGCTGGTGCAGCCGCTGTCGTTGCGTGGGTCTTTATCGGTCGCTCCGGGCATACTGCTGGTGTTCCTGTACCGGCAATCGAGTTAAAACTGCGGGCTTTTCTGGAACAAACCATGTATGCCCGCCCCAGAGAAAAGGAATTTCTAATCGGCCACCCTGCCTTTATGATAGCTGTTATGGCTGTATACCGGCGGTGGCCGCAGGGACTTCATTACGTACTTGTTCTGTTAGCTACTATTGCCCAGGGCTCGCTTGTAGAAACGTTTGCCCATTTGCGCACACCCGTTTTTATGTCGTTTGTGCGGGCCATTGACGGCTTGGCAGTAGGCGTTGTATTTGGTGCATTAGCAGTTATTGGTCTCTGGTTGCTGCAGTACCTATCCGGAGCAGTGGGAAGGAGACCGTCAGCCCATGAGTGAAGTTGTCATCTCGGGGTACTACGGTTTTGGTAATGCCGGTGATGAAGCAATGCTGGCAGCTATGATCGAAGCACTCACTGATTTAGATCCCCAACTCGGTATCACAGTATTATCAGGTAATCCTGAAGACACCAGGCGCCGGCATGGCGTTTCAGCGGTATATCGGCTTAATTATCCGGAAATTACCCGCGTTCTGGCGAAAAGCAGCCTCTTGATCAGCGGCGGCGGCAGTTTGCTGCAGGATGTTACAAGCGACCGCAGTCTTTATTATTACCTGAGTATTATGATGCTGGCCAAAAAGCTCGGCAAGCCGGTTATGCTCTACGGTCAGGGTATCGGACCGGTGCGGGGCAGTATGGCTAAAGGTGCGATGCGCTATATTGGTAATATGGTGGATTTAATCACCGTAAGGGATGAAGGATCGCGCGAGGAATTGCGTTATTTGGGAATTACCAAGCCGCCGGTTTATGTAACGGCAGATTCCGTTTTAGCCATGCATCCTGTTGATAAGGAATTTGGCCGTTCCATCCTGCGTAAAAATGGCTTGGAAGGCGCTGCGCCGCTGATTGGACTCTCGGTTCGCGAGTGGAAAGACTGGCGTCACTATAAAGATATTTTGGCTCAGGCAGCAGATGCTATGGTCGATGAATTTGGTGCCCGTATTGTTTTTCTACCGATGCAGTGGCCCGATGATCTGGCTGTAGCCCGGAAGATTGTAGCCCGTATGAAACGGCCGGCAGTGGCTCTGACGGAAGAATATACGACCGGTGAGTTATTATCTCTGACCGGCAACCTGGAGCTTCTCATTGGTATCCGGCTTCATGCCTTGATATTTGCGGCAGTCATGCAGGTTCCGATGATCGGTATCTCTTATGATCCGAAAGTAGATCGCTTCTTAGAGACTATTGGTGACTGTCATGTAGGAACGCTGCAGTCTATTACCGTTCCTCAACTGCTAGCCAAAGTCCGCACCGTTTTGCAGCGGGAGGACCAGCAGCAGCAGGGCCATGAACGCATCAGCTTTCTCAGAGATAAAGCTTTTCATAATGCAGAACTGGCACTGGAGCTTATTCGGGATCGTTAGGAGGTAAAGGTATGGTGAACAGTTTGCGTAGCTATGGGGGAATTATTTTAGGCGCGCTGATTACAGCGGTTGCCCTGAATATGTTCTTAATCCCCAATAAGGTAGCTGCCGGAGGAGTAAGCGGGCTGGCAACGGTACTGCATCACCTCTTAGGCTTTCCTGTAGGACTGACCATGCTGTGCTTTGATATCCCGCTGTTATTACTCAGTGTCCGCGTTCTCGGTTCCCGTTTCGGTGTAAATACCCTGTTCGGAGCGGCAACACTTTCTTTATCTATTGACATATTAGCGCCTTATATTCCGGTGTTAACCGGTGATTTGCTGCTTGCATCCATCTATGGCGGGATCATGTCGGGAATTGGACTGGGTATTGTTTTCCGCTTTGAAGGTTCGACGGCAGGCACTGACCTAGTGGCGGCTATGTTCAATAAGCTATTTGGTTTTAGTGTTGGTCAGTCCCTGCTAGGCATTGATTTTTTTGTTATCACTATAGCAGGCCTGGCTTTTAGCAGCGTCGAATTATCGCTTTATGCACTTATTTCTTTGTTTTTGACAACTCAAATTATTGATTTGGTCCAGGAAGGTCCTACCTCAGCCAAGGCTTTCTTTATTATGACAGGCAAAGGAGAGCAGGTAGCCCGTGAGATTATGGATAAGTTAGACCGCGGTGTCACCTATTTACAGGCTCGCGGCGCTTATACCGGTGAAGCACGGGAAATGCTCTTTTGTGTAGTTGGCAAGCGCGAGATTACAAAAATCAAAGACATTGTTTATCACATTGATAAGCAGGCGTTTGTTATTGTAGCCGATGCGCATGAAGTCTTAGGCGAAGGATTTAAAGCATACAAAAAATAGCGGCCTGTCAGCTTAGCAGTAGAACATTTTGCTTGTAAGCTGGCGGCAGAAGATGAAGGATGAAAGAGGAGGTACATCGATGGCAAAACTTACTTCTGAACAGTTGACCTGTGTTACCAGCCGGGCAAAGGCTATCCGGCGTCACATTGTATCTATGGTGACCGGAGCTAAGTCGGGTCATCCCGGCGGCTCCTTATCGGCAACAGATATCTTGGCTACCCTTTATTTTGCAGAAATGAAGGTTGATCCCAAGCGACCTAATGATCCTGACCGCGACCGGTTTATTCTCTCCAAAGGGCATGCTGCTCCTGTGTTGTATGCAACTTTGGCTGAGAAAGGCTTTTTCTCCAGTGAAGAATTTAGTGGTCTGCGCAAAATTGACAGCATGCTTCAGGGGCACCCTGATATGAAGGGGACACCGGGCGTCGATATGTCTACCGGCTCTTTAGGACAGGGAATTAGTGCCGCCTGCGGTATGGCACTGGCTGCCAAAGTCGACGGCAAACAGCATCGTATTTTTGCCCTGCTCGGTGATGGCGAGCTGGAAGAAGGACAAGTGTGGGAAGCGGCTATGTTTGCGGCTCACTACAAGTTAGACAACCTGACAGCTTTTGTCGATTTTAATGGCTTACAGATTGACGGACGGATAACTGATGTACTGTCACCGCTGCCTATTCCTGAGAAGTGGCAGGCGTTCGGCTGGAATGTTCTGCAAATTGACGGACATGATGTTCCGGCAATTTATAAGGCCATTCAACAAGCCAAGGCCTTTAAAGGCAAGCCTACCGTAATTGTTGCCACAACGGTCAAGGGAAAAGGTGTATGTCAGATGGAAAACGTAGCCGACTGGCATGGCAAGGCACCGTCCCAGGAAGAGTGCGATCTCTTTCTCAGCGAAATGGCAATAGAAGATTAGGAGGTGTGATATATGGGAAAAGCAACTCGTGAAGCATACGGCGACGCGCTCAAAGAAGCGGGCAGCCTTTATCAGGATATCATTGTACTTGATGCTGACTTATCAAAATCAACAAAAACTAACGTATTTCAAAAAGCCTATCCGGAGCGTCATTTTAATGCCGGGATAGCAGAACAAAATCTCATGGGAGTTGCCGCCGGTCTGGCGGCAGCAGGCAAAATTCCTTTTGCCTCCACCTTTGCCATGTTCGCAACTGGTCGGGCTTATGAGCAGGTACGCAATTCTATTTGCTATCCGAAACTGAATGTTAAAATTGCCGCTACTCATGCGGGACTTACCGTAGGTGAAGACGGTGCCACCCATCAGGCGAATGAAGATATTGCACTGATGCGCGCCATTCCTAACATGACGGTAATTGTACCGGCTGATGCGGCAGAGACCCGGCAGGCTGTATTGTGGGCTGCCCAGTATCAAGGACCGGTTTATCTGAGACTTGGCCGTGCCGGTGTAGATGATATCTTTGATGAAGATTATACCTTCGAACACGGTAAAGCTGTTCAGATCGCCGAAGGCTCTGATTTAACCATTATTGCCACCGGCATTATGGTCGGACCTGCCGTAAAGGCAGCTCAAGAGTTGAAGCAATTGGGACTGAGTGCCCGGGTGCTGAATATTCATACCATTAAGCCGATTGATAAAGCAGCTATTGTAAAAGCGGCGCAGGATACGGGCGCGATTGTCACCTGCGAGGAACACAACATCATTGGCGGCCTGGGCAGTGCAGTTGCCGAGGTTCTGGTAGAAAACCATCCTGCCCTGATGGAACGGGTAGGTGTAATGGATACATTTGGTGAGTCGGGAACACCAAATGCGCTTGTTGCGAAATACCATTTAACGGCTGCTGATATAGTAAAAGCGGCGCAGAAGGTAGTGGCACGGAAAAAATAATTATCTTATCAAGAGACGACCTCGCTATGCATACACATGTATAGCGAGGTTTTTACTTTTAGTACGGGAGAGATGATATGGCGCTATGGAGAGTAATCCGTGTCGGCAGCCAAGTGGCGCGCCGTATCGTCCTGTTTATCATGGGACTGGTGGCAATGCTCAATTTGGGTCCTACTGCAACTATGGCCCTGTCGATGCTGGTATCGCTGGTGTTTTATGCTGCTGCTTTTGGCTTTCAGTTTGCGGTAGGGTTTATTATTTTGCTTTTTTTGCATGAACTGGGTCATCTTATTGCTACCAGAGTAGTGGGCATTGCTGCTACCGGGCCGTTGTTTGTGCCCTTTGTAGGGGCAGTGATCAATTTGCGCAGGGCACCTGTCAATGCCAAGATGGAGGCGAATATTGCCATAGGCGGACCGGCAATGGGAACACTTAGTGCCTTAGGCTGCCTGGCTCTGTATTTCTGGACCGACAGCATGCTGATGCTAGTGCTGGCCTATACCGCCTGCCTGCTGAATTTGTTTAATCTCATACCCTGCTCCCCGCTTGACGGCGGACGGATTGCGGTAGCTATTTCCCCACATCTGTGGTGGGTTGGCTCGATTTCGCTTGCTGCCATGTTTTACTGGACCCATAATATTTTAATTTTGGTGATTTTCTTTTTTTCTTTAGCCCGCCTATGGCAAGGTGATAAAAAGGATGGCAACGAGAAATATTTTCAGTTGACTCTTGGTCAGCGTTTGACGGTTGCCTGGTGGTATTTTGGATTATTAGCCGTTTTGGGCCTTTTAGCGTTGTATCTTGTCGAATTGCTGCACTGAATAAAGGCAGTGCAGCAGGGGAGATAAATTGGATAAAAAGAAGGTTTTTTGGGTTTGGCGTCGAAAAACATTGTACTTATGAGCATTTTGTCACTCAATCCTAGAAAGGTCGGTACAACATGATACATATGACCAATGTATCCAAAATTTACAGCAATGGTTCAGCTGCCCTTGCCGATGTTACCGTTACTATTGAAAAAGGTGATTTTGTCTTTGTCGTAGGTCCCAGCGGTGCCGGTAAGTCGACTTTTATAAAAGTGTTGTTTCGCGAAGAGCAGCCTACGAATGGCCAGATTCTTGTTAACGGCCGCAATGTAGCTGAAATTAAACCAGCTGACGTACCTTATCTCAGACGCAGTCTGGGGATTGTTTTTCAGGATTTTCGTTTATTGCCGAATAAGAATGTTTACGAGAATGTTGCTTTTGCTATGGAAGTAATTGAGGCTCCCCGCCGGGAAGTTGTCAAGCGTGTAAACTATGTGCTTGATTTGGTAGGACTTAGGGATAAAGCCAAAACGCTTCCCACACAGTTAAGCGGCGGTGAACAGCAGCGGGTTGCAATTGCCCGTGCGATCGTTAACAATCCCGTACTGGTAATTGCCGACGAACCAACAGGCAATCTTGACCCAGACACTTCCTGGGAGATTATGCAGATATTTAACCGGATTAATAAGTCTGGCACTACGATTGTTATGGTCACTCATGACAAACAGATGGTAGATGCCATGAAAAAGCGCGTTATCGCGATTGAAAAGGGCCGTATCGTTCGTGACCAGGTCAAGGGGGTTTACGGCTATGAAGATTAGGACTATCGAATATTTTATTCGTGAGGCACTTGCTTCCCTGCGTAATAATGGTTTGATGAGCATTGCTTCAGTAACGACAGTGGCACTGTCACTCTTAATCTTAGGGATGTTCCTTATTCTGGTGCTTAATTTGAATAATATGGCTTCAGCACTGGAATCACAGGTGCAGATCACTGTTTATCTGCAGGATAATTTAAATGAGCGCCAGATGCGTGAAGTAGGCACCCAAATTACCAAGCTGCCGGGCGTCACACAAGTTCATTTTCTGACGAAAGAAGATGCCATGGGACGGTTTAAAGAACGGCTGGGTGAACAGCAGGGGTTACTGACCGCGCTTGGTGACACCAATCCGTTGCCGAATTCTTTTGAAGTAAAAGTGGACAGGCCCGAGCAGGTTAAGCCGGTAGCTCAGGCAATCGGCCAGTTTAAGGGGGTTGAGAATACCCGCTTTGGCCAAGAGGTTATTGAGCATCTCTTTACGCTGACGAAAATGGTACGCGTTGCCGGACTGATCCTTATCGTTTTTTTGGCATTGGCCGCTTTGTTTATTATTTCTAATACCATTCGCATTACCGTATTTGCCCGGAGAAAAGAAATCGGGATCATGAAATATGTAGGAGCCACTGATTGGTTTATCCGCTGGCCCTTTCTTATTGAAGGGATGACACTGGGATTTGGCGGTGCACTGATTGCCGTACTGCTTTTATCCGAAAGCTATAGCCTGCTGATTGAACAGGTACACCAGTCACTGGCATTTTTGCCGCTAATTCCGAAATATCCTTTTCTCAATCACATCAGTATTGTTCTACTTATTGTAGGGACAATCATCGGAGCAATGGGAAGTACAATCTCACTGAAGCGCTTTATGAAAGTATGAGGTATCCTTATCGTCTCGGGAGGGAATTTGCTTGAAAGATGTGAAAAAATGGGCCAGGTGGATTGCGATTACTTTGGCTGCTTTGTTTCTTCTTACTTCCGTGCTGCCTGTTCTGGCGAATGAACAGGAGCTGCAAGATGTGCAGCGCCGGATGCAGCAGCAGCAGAACAAAGCTGCTCAGGCCCAACAGCAAATCAACAGTGTTTCCGAACAATTGCGGACCATCCAGGGTGATTTGGACGGGGCTCTTGCCGAGTACAACGCAATACAGGCTAAATTATCCCGTACGGAAGAGCAAATTGAAGTTAATACGGAAATTATGAAAAAAGCCGAGAAGAATTTGGCTGAACGTAGCGGAGTTCTCAATAAACGCATGCGTGATATTTATAAAAACGGTCAGGTCAGTTACCTGGACGTTTTGTTTGGCGCAAATGATTTCGGTGATTTTACTACCCGGATGGAGCTTTTAAAACGGGTGCTGAACCAGGATGTCGTGCTCATTTCCAAGGTGAAAGCAGAGCGTGAGCTGATCCTGCAAAAGAAAGCGGAGCTGGAACAGGATAAGGCTTCTATCCTTGAACTCAAACAGTCTGCAGCACAAAAGAAAAAACTGATTGAAACACGTAAGGATGAACGGGAAGCTGTGCTTGACTCTGCTATAAACGAGAAAGACACGGCAGACCGCGCATATAAAGAGTTGATGGAAACATCACGGCGCATTGAGCAGATGATTCGCAACAGCAAGCCGGGCAGCAAAGGTGCAGAGGCAACAGGCGCTCTTGTATGGCCTTATGATGGTCCGATTACTTCGCCCTTTGGCTGGAGAACACATCCTATCTTTGGTACACAGACGTTTCATACCGGTATTGACATCGGCGCCGATCATGGTGATCCTGTCGTAGCGGCTGATGGCGGTGTTGTTATTTATGCCGATTGGATGGGCGGCTATGGGAAGGCGGTTATCATTGACCATGGCGGCGGGATCTCGACGTTGTATGCCCATAATTCCCAGTTGATGGTGAGTGAAGGTCAGCGTGTGCAGAAGGGTCAGACAATTTCACTTATCGGAACGACCGGTTATTCAACCGGACCGCATCTGCATTTTGAAGTCCGTCAGAATGGTTCGCCAACAAATCCATTGAGCTACCTGCCATAAATAAGGAGAGATTATCACGCTCCGTCTGCAATTTTGCAGCGACGTGGTGATCTCCTTTTGTGTATTGGTGCATAGGTCATGCTCTTTTTACATATGCTTAGTTGCAATGTGTTTTCGTTTAGTGTCTAAAAATACCATAGGTGGTGTGTCGATTGAGTCGTCGTAAAATAATTTTCGGTGCCATAGCAATCGTAGTGGCAACCGTTCTGCTCATGTCCAGTTTGTTTGTTTATTTGCTGCAAAGTACATTAGGTGATGCAGCTGGCGCAATACGTCTGTTTAGAGCCATGCAAATCATCAAAGCCCGTTATGTGGAAGACGTACCAGTTGATACGCTGATGACCGGGGCAATAAAAGGGATGGTCAATTCCCTTGGAGATCCTCATTCCATTTATATGGATGCCAAAATGTATAAAGAGTTTATGATTGAGACGGAAGGCTCTTTTGGCGGTGTTGGCATCGTTTTAGGGGCAAAAGAAAAAGTCCTGACTGTTATTTCACCGATCGAGGGTACACCGGGTGAAAAAGCAGGTATTAAAAGCGGCGATGAAATTGTGAAGATCGACGGGCAGGATACCAAAGGACTGGCTCTTGATGAGGCGGTAAGTAAAATCCGTGGTCCCGAAGGAACGCAGGTGACACTGACCATCCGTCGCGGCCAGGAGGTCAAAGATTATACCTTAACCCGTTCTAACATTCAGATTAAGACTGTTTCCGGCAAAATGCTGCCTGATCACATTGGGTATATCCGTTTGTCCATGTTTAATGAAAACACGGGCAGCGACTTGATGAAAAAGTATCAGGAGCTGGAAAAAGAAGGCATGAAGGCTATTGTGCTGGATTTACGCGATAATCCCGGCGGCCTGCTTGATGAAAGCGTAAAAGTTGCTAATAAATTTGTGCCGAAGGGGCCCGTTGTGTCGGTTATTACCCGTGATGGACGGCGTGATACCAGTACCTCGAATCTGGAAGCAGTGAAATATCCTTGTGTGGTATTAGTCAATGGCGGCAGTGCCAGTGCTTCGGAAATTGTTGCCGGTGCTATTCAAGATACCGGATCAGGAACTTTGGTAGGCACCAAGACGTACGGCAAAGGCTCTGTGCAGACCTTGATGCGACTTGATGGCGGTGCGGCGATTAAATTGACAATTGCCAAGTACTACACGCCGAATGATCGCTCTATTAACGGCATTGGTATTGAACCGGATGTAAAAGTCGAGCTGCCGGAACACGCGCAGCCAGGACAGGAAATAAAGGATATTCAGTTGGATAAAGCGGTGGAAATTGTAAAAAGTAAAATACAATAACTGAATGATAGCGGCGGGCCAAGAGCTCGCCGCCTTTTGCTATTAAGTTTGTCACTTGAGAGTTAATGGAGGTGCAACTATTCGTGTTTCCTGTTGATCAGATTATATTTTTACTGATTCGTGGCTCTATTTCCGCTTTATTTGAACCGATGTTCTGGATGATTCTGGCTTTGGTCGGCTACCAGTACTGGCAATTGCAGCGCAATCAAATTCGTATGTTCGGTGTTTATGGATATACACTCAGGCGCCAGGTTACGCTGGCTGCCATATATGGACTGATCGGAGGGCTGGTTGGCAGTTTTCTACTCGTCTCTGTAGGGCTGACGGTCAATCAACTGGGACTTGCCTATATTTGGCCTGTAGCCCTTGTTCTGATGGCAATACATATGCGGTTTTTATGTTTTGCGTATGCTGGTGGCCTTGTGGCACTGTCAAGCGTGCTTTTTGGCTGGCCTGAAGTAAACGTGCCTCAGGTATTGTCCTTAGTTGCTATTCTTCATATAACGGAAAGTATCCTGATTTTTATCAGCGGCCGCTATAGTGCGGTACCGCTTATTATGCGACGCGAAGACGGAAAAATGGTAGGCGCTTTTAGTCTGCAGAATTTCTGGCCGCTGCCGTTGGTGATGCTCGGAGCTGTATCCATGCCGGAGGCGTCCATACCGGCCGGCGGCGTGATCGATATGCCTGACTGGTGGCCCTTGCTGCCGCTTAATCTCGAAGTGACAGAAGGCTATAAATGGATTTATGCGATGACTTCCGTTATTGCAGCACTAGGGTATTCAGATGTAGCCATTGCCAGCCTGCCGGGAGAGCGGCGCCGCCAGTCAGCCTTTCATTTGGCGATTTACAGTATTGTACTGCTGATTCTTGCTGTGCTTTCGGCCCGCTATCATTGGCTGCAAGCTGTGGCGGCCCTTGTTTCGCCGCTGGGTCATGAACTGCTCATTCAATGGGATAACCGGCGCGAATTAAACGGCGCTCCCCGTTACATACCGCCTGATGAAGGGATTATGATTCTGGACACGGTTGTTGATTCGCCTGCCCGCAAAATCGGACTGCAGCCAGGTGATATTATTTATTATCTGGCAGGAATTCCAATAAACAATGGTTATGATTTGTCGCATGCCCTCAGCTATGCGCCGCCGGAGTTTTCTGTCCAGATTAAGCGGGACAATAAGGAGCATCACTTCCAGGCCAAGTTTGCTAATGGTGAACGCCGTCTGGGGATCATACTCGTCCCTCAGGGAAATGAAGAGCATTTCGTGGAGATGAGGGATGAGAGGTTCTGGCTCTGGGAATGGCTGAAGAGAGCCGGCCGCCGATAAAGGTCCATCTGCGTTGTTGCGGGCCTTGCCGGAATCCTCACCGTACGCCCCTGTACGCCTCCGGTTCCGGCAAGGCCCACGCCTAGCATCTGAACCTTTCTCGACGGCCTAAGCTAGGAGGCCGGGAAACGGGGAACTGCGGGGACTTGCATTGCTTCGCTCGCAAGACGGGGCTGTGGTTCTTGGCTCATTTGTCATTGCGAGGAGCGCAGCAACGTGGCAATCTCTCTTTAGCTTCTCAGTCATCTGGAGCCTTCTCAATGGCCTAAGCTGAGCGACAGGAGATACTGGGACTACGGGGACTTGCCTTGCTTCGCTCCAAGACGGGACTGTGGTTCCAGGCTTGTTGTCATTGCGAGGAGCGCAGCGACGTGGCAATCTCATCTTTAGCTTATTGGCTAACTGCGAATAATTGCCAGCTTGAGCTTACGGCGCAATTGAATAAGATTATGGTATAATTACTAATGGATAATTATCATTATAATGATAAATTACTTAAATTCCTCTTTTCTTACGAACGAATGTTTGATACAATAAAAACAAACACTCGTTCTATAGGAATGATACTTTTAGATAAAGACAGGTGATCTGGTAATGGTTGTAGTGCCTAGTTTAAGTACTGTTCATAAAGAAGGGATCGTTCCTTTTGCTGTTGAGGCTCCTTTTCAGCCTACGGGTGATCAGCCTGTGGCGATAGAGAAACTGGCTAATGGTGTGTTTCAGGGAGACTGGGCACAGGTTTTGCTAGGGGCAACGGGGACCGGCAAGACGTATACGATTGCCAAGGTTATTGAAAAGGTACAGAAGCCTACGCTGGTGATTGCTCATAATAAGACGCTGGCCGCTCAATTGGCAAGTGAGTTTAAGAGCTTTTTCCCCCATAATGCGGTAGAGTATTTTGTCAGCTATTATGACTATTATCAGCCTGAAGCGTACATTGCCCATACGGATACATACATTGAGAAGGATGCTTCGATTAATGATGAGATAGACAAGCTGCGCCACTCGGCTACGAGTTCGCTGTTTGAACGGCGTGATGTCATTATCGTTGCCAGTGTATCCTGCATTTATGGTTTAGGTTCACCGGAAGAATACCGTGATTTGGTTTTGTCGCTCCGTACCGGCCAGATGCGGGACCGCAATGAAATATTGCGCAAACTGGTAGACATTCAATACGAGCGTAACGATATTAATTTTACCCGTGGCACGTTTCGCGTCCGCGGTGATACGGTTGAAATTTTTCCTGCCGCCTATGGCGAGCGGGCTATCCGGGTTGAGCTGTTTGGTGATGAGATTGACCGGATTTTAGAAATTGATACGCTTACCGGTGAGATTCTTGCCGATCGTAAGCATATTGTCATTTACCCGGCTTCTCACTATGTCACAACAAGAGAAAATCTGCAGCGGGCGGTAGCCGATATCGAGGCAGAGCTTGAAGTGCGGCTGGATGAACTGAAGGCTGAGGGCAAGCTGCTGGAAGCACAGCGTATTGCCCAGCGAACAAAATACGATATTGAAATGATGATGGAGATGGGCTATTGTTCCGGTATCGAGAACTATTCCCGTCATATTACCGGGCGCAAGCCGGGCGAATCGCCGTTTACTTTGATTGACTATTTCCCGGATGATTTTTTAATTGTCATTGACGAGTCTCATGTGACCATACCCCAGTTGCGGGCTATGTATGCCGGTGACCGGTCGCGCAAGGAAGCCCTTATTGGCCATGGCTTTCGCCTGCCATCTGCCTTTGATAACCGACCGCTGAAATTTGAGGAATTTGTTGAGCGAATCAATCAGATTATTTATGTCTCAGCTACGCCCGGTCCTTATGAAATGCAGGTAACCACGCAGGTTGCCGAACAAATTATCCGGCCTACGGGGCTTGTTGACCCGGAGATTGAAATTCGTCCGATTAAAGGGCAGATGGATGATTTGCTTGGTGAAATCAAGGAGCGGGCATTCGCGCAGGAGCGGGTACTTGTTACGACACTGACCAAAAAAATGGCTGAGGATTTAACGGAGTTTCTTAAGGAGACCGGCGTGCGGGTACGGTATCTGCACTCTGATATTGTAACGATCGAACGGGCTGAAATTATTCGTGATTTACGGGCCGGTGTTTTTGATGTGCTCGTGGGCATTAATCTGCTGAGAGAAGGGCTCGATTTGCCGGAGGTATCACTCGTGGCCATTCTTGATGCCGATAAAGAGGGCTTTTTGCGCTCCGATACTTCGCTCATTCAGACGATTGGACGGGCAGCCCGTAATGTTAACGGCAAGGTTATTATGTATGCCGACCGGATTACCGGTTCTATGCAGCGGGCAATTGGCGAAACCGACCGCCGCCGGGCAACACAGGAAGCGTATAATGTGGAGCATGGTATTACACCGCAAACCATCCGTAAGCAGGTTAAGGATCTCATTTCCCTGACAAAAGTGGCGGAAACGCCTGAAGAATATAAAACGGACCGCCTTAGCAGTATGACGCGCTCCGAAATGGTCGAACTGGCAGGCAAAGTGGAAAAAGAAATGAAACAGGCAGCTAAAAATCTTGAGTTTGAACGGGCTGCCGAGTTGCGAGATATGTTAGCCGAACTGCGTCAGCGCATTGCAGATGCCAAGCCGGATGGAAAAGAGAAACGATCCGGCTCCAGACGCAAATCCTAAATGCAGGTTTAATTCCAGGGAGGAAATTTACGTGAAAGAATATATAGTTATAAAAGGTGCCAGACAGCACAATCTTAAAAATATTGATGTAACCATTCCGCGCAATGAACTGGTAGTTATTACAGGCTTGAGCGGCTCTGGCAAGTCGTCGCTGGCTTTTGATACCATCTATGCAGAAGGCCAGCGCCGCTATGTCGAGTCGCTGTCGGCTTATGCCCGGCAGTTTCTGGGCCAGATGGACAAGCCTGATGTGGATTACATCGAGGGTTTGTCACCGGCTATATCCATTGATCAGAAAACAACCAGCCGCAATCCTCGCTCAACGGTTGGTACTGTTACGGAGATTTATGACTATCTGCGGCTGCTCTTTGCAAGAGCAGGCAGGCCCTTTTGTCCTAAATGCGGCAAGCCGATCAGTCAGCAGACTGTAGAACAGATGGTGGACCAATTGGCGGCTTCTCCTGATGGTACAAGGATGATTGTACTGGCACCGGTGGTGCGGGGGAAAAAAGGGGAGCATCAAAAGGTACTGGAAGATATTCGCAAGAACGGCTACAGCCGTGTTCGCATTGACGGACAGGTGCAGGATATAACGGATGAAATTAAGCTTGAAAAAAATAAAAAGCATACGGTAGAAGCCGTTATAGACCGGATTGTCATTAAAGAGGGCATTGCTTCCCGTTTGGCAGATTCACTGGAAACAGCTCTGAAGCTTACCGGTGGTATTGTAAATGTGGAGATAGTCGGCGATAAGGAATTGACGTTCAGCCAGAATTTTGCCTGCGTAGACTGCTCTATCAGTCTGCCGGAAATTGCACCACGGATGTTTTCCTTCAACAGCCCTTTTGGCGCTTGTCCAGACTGCACCGGCCTCGGTAATAATATGGAGATTGACCCGGCGCTGGTGATTCCCGATACAAGCAAAGCACTTATTGACGGCGCACTTGCACCGCTTAGTAAGAATTCCAATTCTTATTTCATGTGCCAGCTGGAAGCGGTCATGACTCATTATGGGTTATCGTTGTACAATACCTGGGACAGTCTGCCTGAACATGTTAAGCAGGTTGTGTTATGGGGCTCGGGAGCTGAGCGGTTTACCTTTACGTATGAAAATATGTATGGTGAGGAAAAAACCTACCATTCTGTCTTTGAGGGAGCGTTGCCGACACTCAGCCGCCGCCACCGCGAGTCAACCTCCGATGTTGCACGTGAAGAAATTGAAGAATATATGAGTTCTAAACCTTGCCCGACTTGCAAAGGTGCCCGTCTGAAGCCGGAGTCCCTGGCGATTAAGGTTGGAGGCAAGAATATATACGAAGTAACCAGACTTACGATTGCCGACAGTCAGCAATTTTTCAATAGCCTTGAGCTAACGGAACGGGAAATGACAATTGCCAATCAGATTATGAAGGAAATTCATGCCCGTTTGGGGTTCCTGCTCAATGTTGGTCTTGATTATCTTAGTCTAGACCGGGCCGCAGGTACTTTGTCCGGTGGAGAAGCACAGCGCATCCGGCTGGCTACACAAATCGGCTCAGGTCTGGTGGGGGTTCTTTATATATTGGATGAACCGTCTATCGGACTGCATCAGCGCGATAACAATCGCTTACTGGACACTCTTAAGCACCTGCGTGATATTGGCAATACCCTGCTGGTAGTGGAACATGATGAAGATACGATGAATGAGGCCGATCATATTATTGATATTGGTCCTGCTGCAGGCGTACACGGTGGCCACATTATTGCCCAGGGAACGGTTGATGAGATTAAGGCCTGCGAGCATTCGGTAACCGGTCAGTATTTAAAGGGAACGAAATTTATTCCCGTGCCTGTAGAGCGCCGTCAGCCTAACGGCAAATGGCTGGAGATTAGAGGGGCCAGGGAAAACAATTTAAAGAAGCTTAACGTCCGTTTTCCCCTGGGACTGTTTACGGCAGTAACCGGCGTATCGGGATCAGGTAAAAGTACGCTGGTTAACGAGATTCTATTTAAGGGACTGGCCAGCCGTATTTATCGCAGCCGCAGTCGCGCAGGTGAGCATGAGGATATTCGCGGTGCCGAATATATTGATAAAATTATTGATATTGACCAATCGCCTATCGGCCGTACGCCCCGTTCCAATCCTGCTACCTATACCAGTCTGTTTGATTCCATCCGGGAATTGTTCAGCCAGACCACGGAAGCCAAAATGAGGGGCTACAAACCGGGCCGGTTTAGCTTTAACGTGAAAGGCGGCCGCTGCGAAGCCTGCCGTGGTGATGGTATTATTAAAATCGAAATGCACTTCCTGCCTGATGTATATGTACCTTGCGAAGTTTGTAAAGGTGCCCGCTATAACCGGGAAACGCTGGAAGTACGTTATAAAGGCAAAAGCATTGCCCAGGTTCTGGACATGATCGTTGATGAAGGGGTAGAATTCTTCCAAAATATCCCCAAGATCCATCGCAAACTGCAAACGCTGCAGGATGTTGGGTTAGGCTATATTAAACTTGGACAGCCAGCTACCACTTTATCCGGAGGGGAAGCCCAGCGTGTCAAATTAGCTACCGAGCTTGCTCGCCGCAGTACGGGCAAAACCTTGTATATTCTGGACGAACCTACTACCGGCTTGCATACCGCTGATATTCACCGGCTCATGGAAGTGCTGCAGCGCCTGGTGGACGGCGGCGACTCCGTTGTGGTCATTGAGCATAATCTTGATGTAATTAAAACTGCCGATCACATTATTGACCTTGGCCCGGAAGGCGGCCTGCGGGGCGGTACGATTGTTGCCCAGGGAACGCCGGAACAAGTGGCGGCAGTAAAAGGATCCTATACCGGACAGTTTCTAAAGCCGGTGCTCCAGCGCGGCAAAGAGCTGGCTGAACTGGCAGAAGCAGCAGCAACAGCAACAGCAACGGTGACAGAGGGATAGAACGAAGAGGAAATTAAAAGATGAGATCGCCACGTCGTACCTCCTTGCGATGACAGTTAAGCTTTGTAGCGATATGTAGTGACCAGCCTACCTGTCATTGCGAGCGAAGCGCGGCAATCTCATTTTGCATGTAGACTGCAAGCACTATATAGCGGGGGTTATCATGAACAATAAACAATACTATGTTTATATCATGACCATTAAGTCCAAGACCGTCCTATACACCGGTGTGACAAATGATTTAATTAGACGGGTTTATCAGCATAAAAGTAAAGTATTTGAAGGGTTTACCTCCAAATACAATGTCGATCAACTTGTCTACTACGAAATCCATCAAGACATTAAACTGGCAATTGAGCGCGAAAAGCAGATCAAAGCAGGACCTAGCAGGAAAAAGCTAGAACTGATCCATATAACTAATCATGATTGGAGCGACCTTTGTGGAGCACTC